>CAUJED010000086.1:0-50647 GCA_963169535.1 Bacteroidota bacterium
CTTCCCCAACCGCCCCGTGGCGCCCCTCGGCGTGGCCGGGCAGATCATCCCGTGGAACTTCCCGCTGCTGATGGCCGCCTGGAAGATCGCGCCCGCCCTGGCCTGCGGCAACACCGTGGTGCTGAAGCCCGCCGAGACCACGCCCCTCACCGCCCTCAAGCTCGCCGAGCTGTTGCAAGAAGCCGAGCTGCCCGATGGCGTGGTGAACATCGTCACCGGCGCGGGGGCCACCGGCGCCGCCGTGGTGAACCACCCGGACATCAACAAGATCGCCTTCACCGGCAGCACCGCCGTGGGCAAGCTCATCCAGCGCGCCACCGCCGGCACCGGCAAGAAGCTCACCCTCGAGCTCGGCGGCAAGGCGCCCAACATCATCTTCGCCGACGCCACCATCGACCAAGCGGTGGAAGGCATCGTCAACGGCATCTGGTTCAACCAGGGCCACGTGTGCTGCGCCGGCAGCCGCCTCTACGTGGAGGAAAGCGTGCACGACGAGGTGGTGCGCAAGCTCAAGCACCGCATGAAGAGCCTCGTGGTGGGCGACCCGCTGGACAAGAACACCGACATCGGCGCCATCAACAGCCGCGAACAGCTCGGCACCATCAACAAGTACATCAAGATCGGCATCAACGAGGGCAGCGAGCTCTACCAGAGTAGCTGCGAGCTGCCCAGCAAGGGCTTCTGGTGCCGCCCCACGCTCTTCACCAACGTGGCCCAAAGCGCGCGCATCGCCCAGGAGGAGATCTTCGGCCCCGTGCTCGCCATCCAGACCTTCCGCACCATGGACGAGGTGATCCAGAAGGCCAACAACACCCCCTACGGCCTCAGCGCCGGCGTGTGGACCGACAAGGGCAGTCGCATATTCAACATGACCACCAAGCTCCGCGCGGGCGTGGTCTGGGCCAACACCTTCAACAAGTTCGACCCCACCTCACCCTTCGGCGGCTACAAGGAGAGCGGGTATGGGCGGGAAGGTGGGGTGCATGGGCTGGGGGCGTATCTCGATCTCAATTGAGGCACAAGGCCCCGGTGCATGGCACCAAGCATCGGTCAACGCTCCTGTAACATCGACCCACCGGGTCGACCCGTAACGAGTTGGGTCTTTTGGGCGTGCCCCGGCTCAAATGCAGCCGGGTCGCGCTTTCCGCTCGTACTCCTCGCTCCTCCGTCGCTGCGGGGTACCCGCTTCAATCGCTCACGCGGAATGCGCGACATAGGAGTGCTATTTTCGATTGATGAGAACACGCAAGCCAAAGGAGCCAGCGGAAAAAGCCGATTGGATCGAGAGATATCGCGACGGACGCATCCTTGGCCGTCTTTGCTCCGGCATGATCGTGTTCGGATTGGAGGAATTCAAAGGTGCGTACTTCATACAGAACCTCGACCAACTAGAGGCGTTATGGACAAGAAGGACCGTGGTGAGATTGGCCTCGAAGAGTTCGGTCAAGCTGTAGCGCCGTTCATGTTCAATGATCTATCCGACGCGATTCGAATTTGCGTGTTCTTCGAGAATTACATGAAAGCGATTTTGATGTCTGAGCGCATAATAGTTCATCAGTTCACATCTGAACGCTTGAAACCATTGGGAAGAAGACAGAACAAGCAGCCAATCGATAACCTTTACTTAGTAAAATGTCGCATTGAACCAGATGAGGTTTCTGAGCAAACCATTGGCATGGGCTTGATGCTTAACAGCAAGTATCAAGATGTCATTAAGCTTCCGGATGATATCCGGGACATTGTTCGAGAGATCAATACGAGTCGAAATAGCCTGCACTTCAGACCTAACATGGCAGGGGAATACGGGCGGTCTACCGTTGCCGACCTCAGAAAGCTGAATGGGTTTGCTGATCAGTGGGTGCAAAAAGCGGTGGAAGCATCTAAGGCCGACCGAGATTGAAAATACCCCGTGGGCGCAAGTCGTCGGCGCTGGAATGTGTGATTGTCGATATGGCGGTCTCTCGCCCTTGACCCATTACCGCCAGGCAGGCTGTAGCGATCATCTCGCTCTGCGGCCACGGCGCGGAGCCGATACGAACCGGAAACTCTCCGAACCTTCTCCTACGGCCCGAACTGTTTACTAGGCCGCCGACTCGTATGGCGGATCTGATAGACGTACACGGTATCGCCATCGATCGTGAAGACCACGCGGCAGGGGAACCGGGGTACGAGGTCATGCCTGAATTTCCCTTTCCTGAGCTGCGATCCTTTCGGGTTTCGTTGAATGCCGCGAAGACATTCTTCCAGCGTATCCGCAAAACGACCTCCTAATCCCTTGCTGGGTGATTCGTACCAGTCGTGGATCTTTGACGCCTCGTTCAGAACCGAGTGCCTGATCTTGAGCTTATAGTTCATGCCCGCCGACCTTCACGGATCGTGCGCATGGCCTCATCCAGGCTGACGTAGGTATCCAGGCCGGCTTCGCGCCTGCGGTCGATCTCCTCCAACTCCGCAAGTTCATCATCCGTGATCTCGAAGGCTCCTTCCTTGTCTTCGCGGGTGAGCAAGGCACGAATGGTGGCCAGGATGCTTTCGTTGCGCTCTTTCTGCAACAGTTGCATGATCTCGGTGCGGAGGTCGATCGCGCTCATGGCGGTTCTTCTATTCCCAAAGATAGGCTGCCAAGACCCATTCTGCCGTTCAAAGTCAACCTATCTTCGTTGGGCCATGTCCACCGAATCCCTCAAACTCCAGCTGATCGAGCGCCTGCTGCGTACCACCGATGAAAGCCTGCTCAGAAAAGTGGCCGATCTGTTCCGCTCGGAGAAGGTCGCCGAGGATGAGGATGGCCTCACCGATGAGCACTTCAACATCGTGAAGGAGCGCGAAGCCGCATACAAGCGCGGGGAAGGCCGGAGCTACACTTGGGAGGAAGTGCGTGAGATGGCGCGCAAGGCGAAGAACGCATGAGTTTCCGCTTGGAAATCCGGGACCGTGCAAGCGACGAATTCATCGAAAGCTACCTCTGGTATGAGCAACAGCGCAGCGGACTGGGCGAGGAGTTCCACGATGAGGTAGAGGAACATTTCGCCTTCCTGCGTGAGCGCCCCGAAGGCTTTGCGAAGTGGCGGGGACCCTACAAGAAGATCAACCTCAAGCGCTTCCCGTACATCATCGTCTTCCGTGTAGTGAAGGATGCGGTCGTTGTCTTCAGTGTCTTTCACACCAGGCGCGATCCCAAGCGCTGGGGCCGGCGGCGTTGATGGGCAAGCCCACGGCAGTGTGAAGAGCTCCGCGCTCTTGTGATTGAAAGCCGGTGGAGTAGCCGGTACTGGTGCGGACACTTGAGCTGTTTCGGATCACACAAACACCTTGCTGAACTCCTCGAACCGGTAGATGCGCCCCACTTGTTGCCGGTCGCCCCGCGCAGGAATTCGTGCAGGCCATTCGTAGCCTTCTCCGCCGCCCCGATCATGCCCACCGGAAAGCAAAACCCCTCGGCGCATGGCCGAGGGGTTCGCCTTTCACCGAGCGGCGATCAGAACTTGCCGTTCGCGTTCTTCCATTCGCTCTGTGGCGGCACGGTCTCGATGGTGTCCCAGTGCTCGGCGATCTTGCCGTTCTGCACGCGGAACAGGTCGTAGAACACGGTATGCCTGCCGCCGAGGACGCCTTCGCTGGCCACCAGCACGAAGTTGCCTTCGCCGAGGACCATGTGGATGCTGTCGTACTTCATGGTGATCCCCTGCTTGGCCCATTCGCCCAGGGCCTTGCCCAGGCCGCTGAGGCCGTCGCCGATCAGGGTGTTGTGCTGGATGTAGTTGTCGCCATCGTAGTAATTGGCGAGCTTGTCCATCTTGCCCTCCACCAGGATGTTCTGCACGAAGTCGCGCACCAGCGCCTTGTTTACCGCGGTCTTGTCCAGGTCGGTGGCCTCGGTGGGTCCGTCGAACTGCGTGTGGCCGCTGGGGTTCGGCGCGGCGATCTCCTGCAAGTTGTCCCAGTGCTCCACGATGCGGCCGTTCTCGAAGCGGAAGATGTCGAAGCCGGCCTTGGGCCCGAAGAAATCGTAGCGGGTGTGCGCGAATCCGTAGTCGCCGTCCTGGAAGGCGCGCACCACTTCGGCCTTGGCGCTTCCAGGCGGCAGCGCTTTGAGCAGAGCGCCGAAACCGGCCAGCCCGTCGGCGGCCATGAGGTTGTGCTGGATGTACTTGTCGGGGTTGATGTACGCGATGGGCTTCGGGTCGCCGGTCTGGATGCTGTGCAGCAGCTCGGTGACCATCTGTTTGTTGCTGATGGCGGTCGTGGTGTCCATGGTCTGTGGTTGTTGAGGTTGTTCGGTCGTTGTGGTGGTCGGGCTGCCGCAGGCGGCGAGCGCGATGCCCAGGGTGAGCGCTGTTCTCATCGGTGTTGAATGACGGTGCAAAGCAACCGCCACGGCTTGCGAAAGGCGCTATACAAACCGGACGAAGAATGGTAGAAATCGCCCTTCACCCGGATCACGGATGCAGCTCGCCCGGCGTCCTGCCCGTGAGGCGCTTCACATACTTCACCAGGTTGCTCGCATCCTCGAATCCCATTTCGAAGGCCAGCTCCTTCACGCTCTTGTCGCGCACGCTCATGTGGCGCCGGATCTCGAGCACCGTGCGCTCATCGATGAAGGTCTTCGCCGTGCGTCCGGTGGCGCGCCGGCACAGGGCGTTCAAGGTCTTCAGGCTGCAGCCCATCCGCTCCGCATAGTGCTCCGCCCGCCGGGTGCGCACGTGGTCCGTTTCCACCAGGTTGGTGAAGCGCAGGAACTCGGCATAGTCGCGTCCGGTGATGCGGGCCACCGGGACATCCGGTTTGCCGCGCTCTGCCTTCAGCAGAAGCAGCTCGAGCCAACTGTGCAGCACGGCCGGGCTGCGATCACCGGTGCGCACGTATTCGTCGTGCAGGGCTTCGAACAGCGGTGTCAGTCCTTCGCTGCGGGCCACGGACCGGTCCAGCACCGGCGGATGGAGGTGGTAGTTGAAGAGGCGGTTGTCGGCCAGGGTGAGGACGCGTTGGCTGTGGCGCAGGAGGAAGTCCTCGGTGAAAATGACCATGATCGCGTCGAACCGCGAGCGCAGGTCGAACCGGTGCACTTGGCCTTTGCAGATGAAGATGGAGTCGTGGTGGCGCAGGGCGTGCGGCTGGAAGTCGATCTCATGCAGGGCGCGGCCTTCCGTGATGTGCAGGATGGTGTAGAAGTCGGGCCTTGAGGGCTTACGCAGCAGCTCGTCGATCTTCTTGGCGCGCAGGGCCTGCCACGTAGTCACTTCGAGCCCTGCGTTCGCATGGCCTGCACGCAAGAAAGCCAGGTCGACCACTCCTTTCATTTGGCCAATCTACCGTTGCCGCTGGCCTGATCCGTAGGGTCCGTTGATGATCAAGCCATTGTTAGAGATCAACTTTGTGGGTATGAAACCCGCCGCCAACAACGAACGCGTCTTCCGCATGTCCTTCGCCAGCGTGTACCCGCACTACGTGAACAAGGTGGTGGGCAAAGGCCGCACGGTGGAGGAGCTGCACAACGTGATCGCGTGGCTCACGGGCTACGATGAGCAGGGCATCGCCAACGTGATCGCCGACAAGACCGACTTCCGGACCTTCTTCGCCGAGGCACCGCGCCTGAACCCGAACGCTTCGCTGATCACCGGTGTAATTTGCGGCTACCGCATCGAGGACATCGAGGATCCCTTGATGCAGAAGCTCCGCTACCTGGACAAGCTGGTGGATGAACTGGCCAAGGGCCGGGCGATGGAGAAGATCCTGCGGAAGTAGACCAACCGAACAGAACAACCATGAAACGCCCGTACCTCGACCTCTTGCGCATTCACGCGCTGGCGATCTGCACCCTGTTCGCGATGGAAGCGAGTGCCACCCGGTATTTTGTGACCAACACCGGCAGCGACGCGAACAACGGCCTCACCGAGGCCACCGCATGGGCCACGATCACCTATGCGGCGGGAAGCAGCTCACCGGTTGGCGCAGGCGATACGGTCTTCGTGAAGGCCGGCGACTATGGCTTCGAGCAGGTAGAGTTCGACAAGGTGGGCACCGCCGCCGCACCGGTGGTCTTCGAGGGCTATGCCAATGTGCCGGGTGATGCACCCGCTTTGGGCTACGTGCCGCAACAAAGCGATGTGCTGGAAGATCAGCTGGATCCCTTGCTGATGCCCTTCCTCGGTCCGGCCACGCGCGGCCAGGGCCTGGGCTTCGACTTCACAAACGCCTCGCGGTACGTTGAGGTGCGCAACTTCCAGCTGAAGTACTACCAGTATGGGATCATCACCTACAACGCCGATCACATCACGCTGGAGAACATCACCGTGGCCGCGGTGGGTGATACGCTGGACGACTATTCAGGCATCGGCATTGCGCTGGGCTACAACAGCGGCTGGCCGGGCCATTCCAACCAGGCGATCGACTGCCTGGTGATGAACGCGGCCGCCGAGGCCTTCACCGTGTTCGGCAATGGCAATGTGCTCAACGGCTGCACGGCGGTGTGCAACCAGGGCCAGGACAATGCGAACACCGCCACGGATTACTACTTCATCGTGGTGGGTGACTCGAACACCGTGAGCAACTGCAACATGGAACGCATGGGCGAGTTGGCGCATTACGGCCACGGCTTCACCGTGAAGGAGCACGGCGAACAGAACCTATTCACGGGCTGCACCGCGGTGAACACCTCCGACGGTTTCTGCGTGCGCCACCGCAACGTGCGCTGGAACACGTTTGTGGACTGCGAGGCCTACGGCAGCACCGTGATAAGCATTCGTGATGGCGCGAGTCACAACACCTATCAAGGCATCCGCTCCTATGGCGCATGGTCGGGCATCAGTTTGTTCGACACCTCGGAGGATGGAGGTGCGCAGTACGCTGGCCGGCACAACGTGGTGCAGAACTGCCTGTTCGTGGATCCCACCGTGGCCATCTCCAACAGCACGCCCTTCGGCCCATACACCACGGGCAGCCCCATCGACGGCAACACCGTGGCCAACTGCACTTTCGTGAACGCCACCACCTTCTTCCGCAACTGGAACGACGACGTGCACGACAACGCGTTGATCAACTGCATCATCAGCGGCGTGGGCACATGGCAGAGCGGACCGCAGGACGACAACTATGCGTTCGAGCACTGCCGCTTCGACGACATTCCGATCACGATGCCTGCGGGTACGGGCAGCAGCTCGGGCGATCCAATGTTCACTGATCCGCTTAACGGTGACTTCTCCATCGTCGCCGGAAGCCCCTGCATCGATGCGGGCATGGACTTGCCCTATGTGGTGGAGGACATCGAACACACACCTCGACCCCAAGGAGCCGGACATGACATCGGGGCCTATGAACGCCAGATCAGCGTTTCGCTGCCGACGATCGCGCTCGATGACCAGCTACGCTGCGTGCCCAATCCGGCCACCGGCGGCGAGGTGATCTTGATGGGCGTGGAAGGCCCCGCGCAGGTGATCATCCGCGATGCATCAGGTGCGGAAAGCCACCGGTTCAATGCGCCTCCCGGACGGATCCGCATGGAGCTGCGCGATCGACTCGCAGCGGGGATCTGGTGGATCGAGGTGGTCGCGCGCGAAGGCACACGATCGCAAGTGCGCCTGGTGGTGGTGCGGTAGGCCGCGACCCTGTTGAGGTGGCGGCAGTCGAGTCCTTGCTTCATGCGACTCAACGAGTGGGCACGGCGCCACAGCGGCAGAAACGTACCGAAACGGGTCTGATGGCCTGGTTCTCGAGAGGTTCTCGATAAGGTGGATCTACCGCTTCACCGCATACCGCAACGCCACCGCTCCGGAACCGAACTCCTCCCGGCCCACGAGATCCAGGTCCACCATCTGCGATAGCCCTGCGAACAAGGTGGGTCAGCGACCAACGATGCGTGGATGCACCATGATCTGGTACTCATCGATCAGTCCCAACTCGGTCAGGGCCATCGCGAGCTGCACACCGTGATCACTTGGCTCACGGGATACGCTGAGAAGGGCATCGCCAAAGTGATCGCCGACAAGACCGCACCTCGGACGTTCCGGTCCCGTATCCCAAGGCCATCTCCGGGTCGGTGTTGGGCGCGGCTCACTCCGCTTTGCGCCAACGGGCGATCTCCTGGGTGCCTTGGTTGAACACCAGGGTGTCGTTGCTTACCGCGAATCCGTCCACCGTGGGCAATGCCGCATACAGGGCGGTCTCATGTTCCATGTCTGGGCAGGCCATCAAAGTGGAGTGCAGCTCCCCGAAGCTTAATCCGCCGGTGGCGGTCGTGTGGTAGGGCCCGCCGAACCCATTGCAGCCCGTGTTGCCTGCCACGCTGCTGTCCGCTTCGTTGAACTGGATGTGAGGTGTGGGTCGGTCGGTTCCCTTGGCGATGGCGGCACCTTGGAGTTCGACCAGCTCCCAGCGGGTGCCGTGAAGCACGTTGCTGGTGGTGGCCACAGGGGGCATGTGGTCGGGTTCCGTGGATCCGCCTTGTTCGGAGGTGGTGCAGGCGGCCAAGGCCAGGCCGAGGATGCCGAGGTAGGGTCTCATGGTACAAAGGAACGCCATGGCCCGCAGGAACGTGCGCTGGGGAGGGCGCGAAGGACGTGTAGGCGGTGAGGCGGAGCAACGCATGGAGGTACCCGGGATCGGCCGCGTACGGCCCGGATGCCGCCGATCATGTCGGGATCCGCCCGCACCCACGATCTTCGCAGCGCCTTACACGGTCGGTGATGAGGCGAGCCTACCATGCGCCACCATTGGTCCATTCCGCTCTTCGTGCTCAGCCTCGCTTTCGGCTGTCGTGGCGAGGAAGACACCATCGTGCCCACCATGGGGCCCATCACCGAGAGCGTGTACGCCAACGGTTTCGTGAAGGCACAAGGTCAGTACCAGGTGTACCCAACGGTATCGGGCGCCGTGTTGCAGCTGTTGGTGAGCGAAGGGGATACGGTGTCGGCCGGGCAAGCGTTGATGCGGATCGATGATCGGGCCAGCGGTGCCGGTGAGCGGAGCGCGATGGCGCAGGTGGCCTTGTTGGAGCGCAATGCAGCGGAACACGGGCCGGTGTTGGTGCCACTGCGCGACGCCGTGGAGCAGGCACGGGACAAGTATTTGTTGGACAGCCTTAATGTGGAACGGCAGCGCAACTTGTGGGCCCAGCGGATCGGCAGCAAGGTGGAGCTGGAGCAGCGCGAATTGGCCTTCACGGCGAGCCGTGGGGCTTGGGTGCGGGCCCGGCAGGTCCTGTCCGAAACGCGTGACGAGCTCCGCACGCAACTGGAGGTGGCGCGCAACAATGCGATCGTCAACCGGGTGGGGCAAGTGGACCGCACGCCCGCGAGCGCGATCGATGGCCTCGTTTACGACCTGATGATCGAGGCCGGCGAGCTGGCCACGCCGCAGCGGCCCGTGGCCGTGGTGGGCAGCGCGGAAGACCTCTACCTGGAGTTGGAAGTGGACGAGTTCGACATCCGCCAGATCCAAGTGGGCCAGGTCGCCATGGTCACGCTGGACAGTCATGCCGAGGAGGTGTACGAAGCGCGCGTCTCGCGCATCATCCCCATGATGAACGAACGGTCGCGCACCTTCACGGTGGAGGCCCGGTTCGTGCAACGTCCGCCACGGCTGTATCCCAACCTCACGGCCGAGGCCAGCATCGTGATCCGCACCAAGGCCGATGCCCTGTTGGTGCCTGCCACCTACATCGTGGACGGTGGTTACGTGCTCACGGGGAAGGATGAACGCACAGCGGTGAGGATCGGTGCGCGGGACATGGATATGGTGGAGGTGCTGGAGGGGATCACCACGGGAACGCGGCTCCACAAGCCTTGATCCATGCGGCTATTGCTGAACATCGCCATCACCTTGCTGCGTGCCAAGATGCGCCAGAGCCTGGTGGCCGCAGGAGGGGTCATGTTCAGCATCGCCATGTTCGTCACCCTGCTCGGTTTCATGCACGGGTTGAACGGCCTGCTCGACGGGTTGATCCTGAACCGTACCGCCCATGTCCGCCTCTACCACGAACCCACCCCATCGGCACGGCAGCCGGTGCAACGGGCCTTCGCCGACAGTGTGGCCGGGCCCATCCACCACTTCGTCCGGTCCATCAAGCCCAAGGATGACCTGCCCCGATTGCGCAACGCCCAAGCCGTCATGCAGGCCTTGGAACAGGACCCGCGCGTGATGAACGTGACCCCGCGTGTGGTAGCTCAGGTCCTGTTCCACGTGGGCACTACCGACCTCAACGGGCAGGTGGTCGGTATCGATGTGCGCCACGAGATGCGCTACTATCGATTCGGTGATCACATGGTGGGCGGTGATCCCACGGACCTGATGCGCGGCAATAACACCATCGTGCTCGGGAAGAAGTTGGCGGACATCATGCAAGCCCGCATCGGCGATCAGGTGCAACTCACCACCGCCATGGGCGAACGCGCCATGCTCCGCGTGGTGGGCTTTTTCCAAAGCGGGATCGCCGAGTTCGACAAGTCGCAGTGCTATGCCAACATAGGCACCGTGCAGCGGCTGTTGGCGCGACCGGCCGGCTACATCACCGACATCAACGTGAAGTTGCACCGGATCGAGGAAGCCCCGGCCATGGCCAGGGAATGCGCGGCGAGGTTCCCCGCTCAGGCCATGGACATCCAGAAGGCCAATGCGCAGTTCGAGACCGGCAGCAACGTGCGCAGCATCATCAGTTATGCGGTGGGCATCGTGCTCCTCATCGTGGCCGGCTTCGGGATCTACAACATCCTCAACATGATGATCAACGAGAAGCTGGACACCATCGCCATCCTCAAGGCCACGGGGTTCAGTGGGCGCGATGTGCAGCGGATCTTCCTTTTGCTCAGCCTGGTGATCGGCATCAGCGGGGCCATCGGAGGTGCCATCCTCGGCTCCCTCCTGCAGCACATCATCAGCATCATACCCTTCCACGCCGAAGCCATACCGGCCCTCACGCATTTCCCCGTGGACTTCAGTGCACGGTTCTACTTCATCGCCATCGGGTTCGCACTGGCCACCGCATGGGTGGCCGGTTGGTTCCCGGCACGCCGCGCCGCCACGGTGGATCCGGTGGAGATCATCCGAGGCAAATGAACACAGCCGGACCCGTGCTCGAGGTGGAGAAGGTGAGCAAGACCTTCCACGATCCCCTGACCATTCAGGTGCTGAAGGAGGTGAGTTTCCAGCTGGCACGAGGTGAGTTCGTGAGCATCACGGGCAAGAGCGGTTGCGGGAAGAGCACCTTGCTGTACATCCTCAGCACCATGGACACGGACTATCAGGGCGAGCTGCGGATCGATGGCGAACCCACGCGACAGGCCGACCCGGGAAGGCTGGCGCGTATCCGGAGCGAGAAGATCGGCTTCGTGTTCCAGTTCCATTACCTGCTTCCGGAGTTCAGCGTATTGCACAACGTGATGCTGCCGGGCTTGAAGCTGGGCATCAAGGAACCCGGGGAGGTGGAACACCGGGCCATGGAGTTGCTGCACACCTTGGGGATCGCCGATCAGGCGCTGAAGGGGGCCAACCAGGTGAGCGGTGGGCAGAAGCAGCGGGTGGCCATCGCCCGTGCCCTGATCAATGATCCGCTCATCATCATGGGCGATGAACCCACCGGCAACCTCGACAGCCACAACAGTGCCGTGGTCTTCGACATCTTTCGCCGGATCGCCGACGAGCACAAGCGCAGCCTGCTGATCGTGACCCACGACCGGGACTTCGCTGAACGCACGGACCGGGTGATCGAGATGGAGGATGGCCGGGTGGTGCGGGTTTGACCTGCAAGCGGTAGCCCCCTCCCAACACGGGCCTACGCCTTGATCCGAATGCGTAGGACACCTCCCCAGCCGGGCCATTCGACTCCCCGCATATCGGCGCGGACGCGGGTTGAAGGCGGCGCGTCATCCCGTCCTCTGCCCGTGGTGAACAGGGCCCCGGAGCCACCACGGAGCGCCGACCAGCATGTGGGGTGGATCTTTGCCTTGCCGCCCCATGGCTCTGTGGATGGGTTGAGCCCTACTTCGGCTCCCACAGCTCGATCTTGTTCCCCTCGGGGTCGTACACCCACGCGAAGCGGCCGTACTCCTCGTCCTGGCGTTTGGGATCGATGCGCACACCGGCGGCCTCCAGCTTCTTCAACAACCCGTCGATGTCCTGCACGCGCAGGTTCAGCATGAACTGCTGCTTGGCGTCGAAGTAGTCGCTGTCCTTCTTGAAGGGCGAGAACACCGTGGGCCCGGCATCCTGCTGCCAGATCCAGCCATGCTCCTGGTCGTTGATGCCGAGGTGGTCGTTGTACCACTTGGCCAAGGCCTTGTGGTCGTTGGCGCGGAAGAAGAAGCCGCCGATGCCGGTGACGTGTCGGGACATGGGACTGGTGTTGGATGAGGTGAAGATAAAGGGATGCGTGGACGATCTGCAGCTATCGCCCGATGCGATCGAACGTTCTTTGCACTTGCGTTCATCACAGTACATGATCATGATGCGTACCCTCCTTGTTGCCCTTGTCCTCGCGCTGACTACTACGGCCTTTTGCCAGGGCACATGGACACAGGTCGCCGACCATCCGAGCCAGTGGTATGCCCAAGCGTCCTTCAGCGTGGGCGGCAAGGGCTACGTATGCACCGGATACAATGCCAGCCAGAACACCGCACGGTTGTGGGAGTATGATCCGGCCACCGATGTGTGGACGGAGAAAGCCATGCTGCCCGGCGGTGCGCGCCAGTATGCCAGCGCCTTTGCCATTGGAGACACCGGCTACGTGATGTGCGGCTGGAACAACTCCACCTCAACGGACTACAACGACCTGTGGGCCTACCACCCCGCCACCGATACGTGGGTGCAGAAAGCTTCACTTCCCGGTCCTCCGCGGTATGCGGGCGTGGCATTCAGCCTCGATGGCATCGGTTACTTCGGCACCGGGGCGGCGAACGCCACGTGGTACAACGACTTCTACGCCTACGATCCCACTACCGATACGTGGCAGCAGAAGCCGAATTTCCCGGGCAACGGACGGCGTTGGGCCGTGGGTTTCGGCATGGAGGGCAAGGGCTACATCGGCACCGGCGAAAGCAGTGGCGTACGTTACCGCGACTTCTACGCCTACGACCCAGCTACCGACATGTGGCAGCAGCGCGCCGATCTGGGCACCACGAACCGGCGCAACGGCTACGCATTCGTGATCGGTGGGCAGGGCTATGCGGGTGGTGGGCAGGACTTCACACAGAACTGGAACGACTTCCACCGGTATGATGCGGACACCGACGCGTGGGTGCCGGTGAGCAACTTCCCGCTGACAGCGTGCAAGAACGGCACCTGCTTCAGCACGGGCTTGGAGGCCTTCATCGTGGGCGGCAACGGGCAGGCACCGGTCTTGTCCGATACGTGGCGCTTCACACCGGACACCCCGACCGGAGCAGCGAATGCGCTGGAGATCGCCCGCCCGCCGTACCCCAACCCCGCTCGCGATCGCCTGAACATCGATCCGGTCGGATCGCAGACGTACACGATCGTCGATGCCCTGGGTGCCGTGCGTGCCATGGGGCCCGCCCATCACGTGTTGGATGTGTCCGCGCTGCCCGTAGGTATGTATATGCTATTGCTGGAACATGTCGGGGCACCTGCTGCACTGCGTTTCGTAGTGGAGCGCTGAGGGTTGCATGCGAAGGACGTAGCTTTGGCTACCGACCATGGCCGGAAGCCGTGGCTCGAAGTCCGATGAGCAAGACCCTGACCAAGCCTCGCGTTACCAAGCCATCATTGAACGGCAACGGCCACTCTGCCCCAAGTGCAGCCACTGAACGCCTGCCCGTGATGAAGACCTACAAGATCTTCATCGGTGGCAAGTTCCCCCGCACCGAGAGCGGGCGCTACTACCAGCCGAAGGGTACCGACGGCAAACCGCTGGCCAACGTGTGCCGCAGCAGCCGCAAGGATGTGCGCGACAGCGTGGTGGCCGCACGTAGCGCGTTCGGTGGCTGGGCCGGACGCAGCGCCTTCAACCGGGGCCAGATCCTTTACCGCATCGGCGAGATGCTGGAGGGCCGCAGTGCGCAGTTCGTGCACGAGCTGGTGTTGCATGGTGCCACGCCGAAACAGGCGGAGGCCGAGGTGGCCGCGGCCATCGACCGCTGGGTACACTATGCGGGCTGGTGCGACAAGTACCAGGCGCTCTTCAGCAGCGTGAACCCCGTGAACACCTCGCACTTCAACTTCAGCGTGTACGAACCCACGGGTGTGGTGGGCATACAATGCGCCGGAGCCAACGGCCTGCTGGAGCTGGTGAGCCTGATCGCGCCGGTGATCGCCGGTGGCAACACGTGCGTGGTGGTGGCCAGCGAACAGCATCCGCTCCCGGCCGTCACCTTCACCGAAGTGCTCGCCACCAGCGACCTGCCCGGCGGCGTGGTGAACCTGCTCACCGGCCAACGCAAGGAGCTCCTCAAGCCGTTGGCCACGCACATGGACATCAACGCGGTGGTGGTCGCGGCGGCTACGGCGGAAGAACGCGGCATGCTCGATCAGGAAGCGACGTGCAACCTGAAGCGCGTGGTGTATCCGAAGGTGAACGACTGGAGCAGCGATGAAGCGCAGAGCCCGTACGCTATCCTCGATACGCAGGAGGTGAAGACCACCTGGCACCCCATCGAACGCGGACAGGGCGGGGGCGGGGGGTATTGATCATTGACTTCGTTCAACCCAGTGCAATGACCATCATCGTGAAGCGCACCACCACCAAAAAGCAGCTCGCCGCCTTGCTGAAGGGCCGCAAACGTGTGCCGACGAAGAAGAAGGGCGTGGACGTGAAGAGCTTCGCGGGCAAGTTGAAGTTGGACGAAGATCCGTTGGCCATACAGAAGAAGATGCGCGATGGATGGAAGTAGATTGCTGGTCGATACCAATATCGTCTTGTATGCATTGAAGGGCGACAAGGCGTTGGTGGAGATGCTCCACGATCAGGACCTGTATATCTCCTTCATAACCCGGATCGAGCTACTGAGCTTCCCGAGGATCGATGGCAATGCGATCGATCTGATCGAGCGGTTCTTAGCCCAGGTGCCCGTGCTGGAAAGCAATCCGGTGATCAATGCGGATGCGATCGAGCTACGTCGGAAGTCAGGGCTACAGGTGCCTGATGCGCTCATTGCAGCCAGTGCCCGCTTTCTGGGAGCTCGCTTGATGACGGCCGACAAGGATTTCAAGAAGATCGAGGATGAATTGGACTTGTTGTTGTACACCAAATGAACCTTCCCTACTTCATCCTCGATACGCAGGAGGTGAAGACCACCTGGCACCCGATTGAACGCGGGCAGGGCGGGGGCGGGGGGTATTGAGGCCATGCGATCGATAGCGCGGCTGTTCCTGTTCGTATTTGTTGGCCTGCTTCTGGTCTGGCTGTTCCGCGGAACGCTTTACCGGTCCATCGTTACCTACAAGGTTGTCGGTGTGCGGGCAGCTATTGCGACACTTGATACGGCGTTCGGTACAACCATGGGCCGTGATGAAGCCATTAGCGAGGCCTTGGATGCCACATCAACAAGACTGTACTTCTCGATGGGTCACGTGTCCAACGATCCTGCAGAGCTCATGAAAGGCGGTCCGGCCAATTGCATCGGCTATTCCGCGCTATGTGCATCGTTGTTGGTCGCACAGCTGGAGCGAAGCGGCATGGACGACCGATACACAGTGGAGCACGTGATCGGCAAACTCTACATCGGTCGTTGGAGCTTGCATACCATGTTCCACGGCCCGTTCTGGAAGGACCACGATATCGTACGGATCACGGACCGAAGGAACGGACAGCGTGTATATGTGGATCCCGCTTTATTTGATGCGGTGGGCATTGGGCGGGTGACCGGCCCGTGAGGAGGAGAAGCAAAGTTGCACGCCGAGTATTCGACGTCGGACCAATGACCGGAGCTTGGCTGTTATGTGCGAGAGTACATGGACGCTCAGGATCTCATCGTCGACTTCTCCATGGTGGCCACGAACCATGTACCTCCGCGGAACCAGCGTAGCTGATGCGTTAGACCCGCACGCGCTACTTCCTTTGAAGGATCCATGTCCGGATCGCCCAGCACGGTGCGTTCAAGCAGCCAACGGATCACGGGCATGGTGCGCCGGGTCAGCCAGTTGAGCCGCGGTGGCAGGCGGCCGTCCAGCACCACGCAGCGACCACCGGGTCGAAGAAGCGCCCACGCCTGTTGCAGCGCGGCCTGCGGGTCGCCGAAGCTGTTCAAGGAGAGTTCGAACCAGATGCGGTCGTAACCTTCAGGGTCGCGGAGCTGCACCATGTCCGCGCAGCGTACATCCACGTGGTCTAGATGCTGTCGTGCACAAAGGTCCCGCGCCTTGTTCACCATCCGTGGTGAAAGGTCCACCGCTACCACACGACCAGTAGGTCCCACACGTTGTGCAAGCTCAGGAAGGCTCCTGCCCAGCCCGCATCCCACCACCAACATGCGGTGGCCCGGCTGCAGCATGAGTTGGGTCATGGCTTCGTGCCGTGCGGTGGCGGGTACGAGGAAGAGTTTCTCCAACCACGGGTAGCACCAGGCCACACGGTCGTAGCGGGCAGCCACCCAGCGCGGGTCCGTTCGGGGGTTCGCGCGAGCACGGGTCATGGCACAGGGCACAAAGGTTCGGTCGGGCGGCGAACCGCCGAACACGACTTTTTCATCTTTGCTCCATGAAAGACCGGGTCCTACATCTATTCAGTGCGCTGCTCTTCAGCCTGTCGGCAACGGCGCAGATGGATACCGCCACCATCCACATCGTCCGGAAGGGTTGTATCGTGGATCTGACGATGGGGCTGCTGAAGTCCTTGCCGTTGCGCGAAGCCACGATGACCGAACGGGATGGCAACAAAGCCACCTTCCAAGGCGTGTGGCTCGGCGAAGTGCTCGATCTCGGTTGCGACAGTACCGCGCGCCTCGACAAGCATGGTACGCTTCGTTCCGTGGTGAAGGTCACTGCGGTGGATGGCTTCACGGCCGTGGTGGCCATGGCCGAAGCGGTGCACGATTTCAGCGAGCGCCCCGCGATGCTCGCATGGAGCCGCAATGGGCAAGCGCTCAGCGAACGGCATGGGCCGTTGCAACTCGTGGTGCCCGCTGACCTCAAGCCCGGCCGCAACGTGCGCCAGGTGAAGGTGCTGGAGGTGATCACGCCGTGACCGTGTTCCAGGTATTTCCTACAACTCCCCGAATTTCACCAACTCGAATTCCGGCGTGCATTCCAGCAGATGCTTCAGCACACCCATGTGACCGGCACCGAAGATCACCACGAGGCGGTCGGTAGGTTTCAAGTGCAGCTCCTGGATGTTGCGCAGGATGCGGAGGTTGCGCGCGTACCAATGCATCGCCAGGGCATCCGCACCGCGGTAGCTCCCGAGTTTGAAGTCACCGTTCAGGTACGCGCCGAAGTCGCGATCCAGGCTCTTGTCGGCATTGTGGTAGAGGAAGGATTCCAGCAATGTGTGGCTCACGTGGTGGTCATCAAAGGAATTATACCAGGCGTTGTATCGCTGGCTGATCTCATCCGCACTGGTGAAGTCCCAGTCGGCGTAGATGCTGTCGAGCAAAGGATGCAGTTGCATCGAGTCGCGATGGTTCCAGAGGTCGGATAACAGCTCGGAGGCATCCACACCGTACAACGTGTCGAGTCGTGATCGCTTCATCAGTCGGAAGCCGACCTGTTCCCGCTCATCGGCGCGGGTCAGGGAGTCGGTGCGCAAATAGTCGCGGTAGCGCTTCATCAACTTGCTGGTATTGGGATCCGCTTCCACGGCGATGGCCGTGGGTTTGAAGCGTGCGATGTGGTCCACCAATTCCTCCATCTCCTGCTGACGTTGCGGTTCCATCACGTTCACGCGTTTCTCCTTGTCGGTCACGTGCGCATCGAGTCCGTAGTACGCGAAATGGAAGCTGCCCACCAGCAGCACCTGAGGCCGTGGGCCGCGAACGAGGATGCTGTCGGGATCGGGGATGTTGGGGTCCTGGCTCCGGACCACGTTCAGAAGAAGAAACAACAGTGGTAGGAGAAGGTGTCGCATGGGAAGAGGATCACGTTCTCCCGTATGACGCCGGAACGTCCGGCTTGTTACAAGGCGGCCCGGCAGGGTGGGGCGCCCATCTGGACATCCTCGTGGAACATCTCAACGGGCGCACGGCACCTGGCTTCTGGAGCTCGCACCTAGCTGCACGGAGCATTTACGAGGAGCGGATGAACGACGAAGCAATAACGCACTACCTTCCTTTGTGGCATGGATCTGATCTCCTGGAACGACTTCGAGAAAGTGCAGCTGCGCGTGGGCACCGTGCTTGCTGCGGAGGACCTGCCCAACGCACGCAAGCCGGCCTACGTGCTCACGATCGACTTTGGTGCGCAAGGCGTGAAGCGCAGCAGCGCGCAGATCACCAGGCACTACACCAAGGAGGAGTTGATCGGCCGTCAGGTGGTGGCGGTGATCAACTTCCCGGAGAAGCAGGTGGGGAGTGTGATGAGCCAATGCCTGGTCACCGGTTTCGCCGATGCGAACGGCGACATCGTGCTCACCAGTGTGGAGCGGCCGGTGCCGAACGGGAGCCGGTTGCACTGAGCGTTGGTCACCACGTTCCCAGGATCGCCATCAACGCGATCATGGGGATATCGCCCTGAACCTGGAACAGCGCATCGGCCTTGTTGCAGAACGGACCTTCGCCGAGGAATACGGTGTTGCCATCCAGCACGAAACCGCCATCGGTCTTGTTACAGAAAGGTCCCTCGCTACGGAAGATCTTCTGCCTCTCTACTTGCAGTACACAATTGCCTTTCGTGCAGAACGCCCCGGAACAGCGGAACAATTTGTCGCCTTCTACGCGGAACATGCCGGGTCCGCGCTGTCCGAAGGCGTCGGCGCTGCGGTACACGGCTTCTTCGTCGAACAGGAACAGGCACGGGCCCTTGCTGCCGAACGGTCCGCAGGCCTGGTAGATGCGGCCTTGTTCCACCACATAGGCGGCATCGCCGATGGTGGCGAAGGGGCCGTAGGCATAGCGCACCACGGCCTGTTGGGCCGATGCGGCGAAAGCCATGGCCATCAGCGCGATGCCCACCAGCGCTCTCATCGGCGTTCGGTGGTGAAACGGACCACGTGGATCACCCCGGTGATCAGGTCCTTGGTCAAACGGGCGGTCAGCTGCATGGTGTTCGCGTCGTAGAGGTATTCGTCGCGTTCCATCTGGCGATCATCGTGCCAGAGCGTTCCTTCGATCACATTGCCGGCGGTATCGTAGCTCCAGGTCTGTTTGGTGCTGCCGTTGCGGTCCAGGTCGGGCTGTTCCACACGCTCCACCAGCCTGCCTTTGTCGTCGTAGCCGAAGCTCACCCGCGAGCGCTTGTTGCTGATCAGGTAGCGGTCCTCGATGCGTTTCACGTACCCGAGCCTATCGGTGGTGGTGGTCTGTTCGCGGAAGGGCAGGCCGTGGTTGTTGGAGAAGATCCTCTTCACGGTGCTGTCGTTGAGCTGTTCGTACCGGAAGTGCTCATCGCTGATCTCGGTGGTCCGACCGGGGATCAGGGTATAACGGTCGGTGCCGAGGTTCTCCACCCGGGTGTACGTTTCGCGGATGGGCCTGCCCTTGTCGTCCAGCTCGATATCGTAGGCGAAGTGGCCGTTGAGGTCGTTGCGCGCACGGCGCCGCACCTTGCCGGCGGTGTCGTAGGTATAGGTGGTGCTGGCCGTATCCTGCCCCGAACCGGGCCTGCCGTAGCTGTTGTTGGTGTACACCGGGAGGCCGCTCGGATTGAACCGGTAGAGGTACTTCTCGGGCTGTTCGCGCATGGGCTGGCCGTCGCGTTTGATCATCCGTTGCCCGGAGATGCTCGCGATGTTGTTGCGCTGTATGAAGGTCGGGTTGAAATGCAGGTCGTGCGAGTTGTTCGCATCGGGCAGGATCAACAAGGCTTGTGCGCCGCAGGAAAGGCCCAGGGCGAAGAGCACGAGCAGGAGCAGGGGTCGGTTCATGGGATCTGCAGTACGGCGGCTTCCACGGAATGCACGGGGAGTTGACAGGTGTTCTCCACGCAGACGAAGATCGTGGTGGTGGGCAGGGTCTTGTCCTTCAACAACGGCAACGAGCCGGTGCTGGTATGGCCCAGGAAGAGCCTGTTGGGCAGGAAATGCGGTGCGAAGCCCATGCGCACGTTCCGTGCCTCGGGGCCGGTGATGGCGATCGCGTGGTGCGGGAACGCACGCATCAGCACACCCTGTGCCCAGTGGGAATGTCCGGTGGGGTGGCTGGCCATGTGGGCGGTGCCGGCCTGCAAGGCCCGATCGCTCAACGCGATGAAGCGGGCATCATCGAACAGGGTGCCGAGGATGAACAGGCCGTTCGCCGTGCTGCTGTTCGACGAGGGGATCACGTTGTCGTGCAGTTCCATGGGCCGAGTGATCAGCGCGGGATCCTGGTCGCTGGTGAAGTTGAACAGCCCGGTGTTCTCGTCGTGGAAGTGGCGGATGGCGTGCTCAGCGAAGGCACACGCCTCGTCGATCCAGCGTTCTTCGAAAGTGATGCCGTACAAGGCGATGAGGGCCTCGATCACGAAGCAGTAGTCCTCCAGGAAACCGTTGATGGAGGCGCGTCCATCCTTGTACAGGTGCCACAGGCCGCCATTGGCCCTGCGGCATTTGGACAGGATCAGCTCCATGGCGCGCACGGCGGCCTCCAGGTAGCGTGCGTTGCCGAACACCTCGTAGGCATCGCAGTAGCCGGTCACCATCAAGGCGTTCCAAGAGGTCAGGGCCTTGTCGTCGAGCCCGGGTGGGGTGCGCTGTTGGCGGGCGGCGAGCAGCTTGGCGTTGATGGTGGCCACGCGTTGTTCCACCGCGGCTGGATCCATGCCGTGCGCAACGGCGAATGCCCGATCGTCCATCGGCCGGAGGAGGATGTGTCGGCCATGTTCCCAGCGGGTCCGTTCGCCAAGGCCGTAGTACGCCCGGGCGAAGTCCATGTCGGTGCCGAGGGTCTGTTGCAGCTCCGCATCGCTCCATACGTAGTACCGCCCTTCCTCACCGTCGGTATCGGCATCCAAGGCGCTGTGGAAGGCGCCATCGGGCGATGTCATCTCCCGGGCGATGAATTCGAGGGTGCGTTCCACCGTGGCCTTGTACAGCGGCTCCTTGAAGGCTTGGTAGGCCATGCTGTACAGCGAAACGAGCTGGGCGTTGTCGTACAGCATCTTCTCGAAATGCGGAGCCTTCCAGATGGCATCGGTGCTGTACCGTGCGAAGCCGCCACCCACCTGGTCGAAGATGCCCCCGAGGGCCATACGGTCCAGGGTGAGCCGCACATGCCGTTGTAGGTCGGCGTCGTGGGTGAGCCATGCGTACCGCAGCAGGAAGCGGTAGTTGTCGGGCATGGGGAACTTGGGCACCTTGTCGGCGCCGCCGTGCACCTGGTCCAACTGGAGGCGCCACAGTTCCACCATGGCCGAAAGGCGGTCGCGGAGATCGGTGTCGGCCTCGGGCGGAGGGATCAGCCGTTGTGCGGCCACACCGGCATGCAGCCGTTCGGCATACGCCGTCACCCGGCCGGGATCCTGGGCATAGGTGTCCGCGAGTTGTTCCAACACCTGCACCCATTGTGCCCGCGGGAAATAGGTGCCGCCGTACACGGGTCGGCCATCGGGCAGGGAGAAGCAGTTCAACGGCCAGCCACCGCGTTGGGTCATCAGCTGTACGGCCAGCATGTACACCTGGTCCACGTCGGGGCGTTCCTCGCGATCCACTTTGATGCACACGAAATGCGTGTTCATCACACGGGCCACCTCCTCGTCCTCGAAGCATTCGCGCTCCATCACGTGGCACCAGTGGCAGCTGCTGTAGCCCACGCTCACCAGCATGAGCTTGTTCTCCGCTCGGGCCTTGGCGAACGCCTCCTCGCCCCACGGGTACCAATCCACCGGGTTGTGCGCATGCTGCCGCAGGTAGGGGCTGCTTTCGTGCGCCAGGCGGTTGGTGTGGGTGGGCATTCGGGTTAGCTTCGGCACGGCGGGCCAAGGCATGGTCCGGTCCATGCGCAGCGGTCCATGTTCAAGGGACTTCAAAGGAACGACACCCCACTGCGGCACCGGCCCATCCCAGGGCGTGGGCATCAACAGCGTGCGGTGGAAGCGTCCCCGCGCGACCAGTCGTGGCCGGGCACGCTGATGGCGTTAGGCATCTTCGTGTCGTTGATCTCCTTCTGGGCGGTGGGCGGTCGCACGCTGATCCGGTACGCGGAGCTGTTCCGCTGGTTCGCGCTCTTCGCCTTCGTAGGCAACCTGTTGCCCTATGCGCGATCGGGCCTGCGGCTGGGCATGGAACGGCTGGAGTGGTTCCTCTTCAATCTGCTGGCGGTGGGGCCGTTGGTGCTGAGCCTGCTGCTGTGGCTCAACTTGATCTTCCATGGCCCCGAGCGGTTCGTGATCACCCCGTACGCGGGGGGCATCATGGAGCTGCGCACGTATTGGATGGAGCAGGAGGAGTTGCCCGCCTCACAGGCCTTGGGAACACCGCTGGAGGCGTTGCTCGCGGCACCACCGCCCGGTCTGGTCGGGGGGCATGTGATCGGCACGGCCCAAGGGGTGCTCGGGTACGAGGTGATCACCACCTACCAGCGCCTCGGGGCCAGCGTGGAGTAAGGGGCGGGGCGTAGACCTTCAGTAGCGCACCTTCTCCTCGAAGGCGAAGGGGAACCGTTTGCGGATCAACCCCACGCGACCCACCACCGTGCCCTTGGCGGCCAGTTTCACCTCGTTGCCGCCGAACACGCTGCCGAGCAATACCACGAGCAGCGATCCGCCCTGAAGCTCGGCCCGCAACGGAACGGAATACACCTGGGTGGAGCGCTTCTGCAGGGTCAAGGCGGAGTCGAGCACGCCTTTGCCCACGAACTTGTCGTTCACGTACAGGTCCACATCGGGGTCCTGGGCGTGGATCCGGTAGTTGTTGGGGTTGCTCACGCGGGCGTCCACGCGCACGGCGATCCCCTTGGTGTTCATGCGTACCACGCGGATGTTGTCCACCTCCACCAGTTCCACCGGTTTGTAGTTCAGGCAGGAGGAGAGGAGGAAAAGAGGCAGCAGGTGTAATACCGCTGCCCCTGCTCCTGGCCGTCGCATCCTACCGTTCCAACGCCGCATAGTGGTGGAAGAAACGCGGGATGGTCTTGATGCCTTGGAAGTAGTTGAACACGCCGTACTTCTCGTTCGGGCTGTGGATGTTGTCGCTGTCCAGGCCGAATCCGAAGAGCACGGTCTTCAGGCCGAGTTCGGCTTCGAAGAGGGCCACGATGGGGATGCTGCCTCCACCGCGCGTAGGGATGGGCTTCTTGCCGAAGGTCTCCTCCATGGCCTTGCTGGCGGCTTGGTAGGCGGCGCTGTCGATCGGGGTCACGGCCGCCTCGCCTCCATGGTGTGGGCGTACCACCACCTTCACGCCCGGCGGCGCGATCCGCACGAAGTGGTCCTGGAAGAGCTGGGTGATGGTGGCGCTCTTCTGGTCGGGGACCAGGCGCATGCTGATCTTGGCGTAGGCCTTGGAGGGCAATACCGTCTTGGCGCCCTCGCCGATGTAGCCGCCCCAGATCCCGTTCACGTCGAGTGTGGGGCGAATGCTGCTGCGTTCTTCGGTGGAGTATCCTTTCTCGCCGCGCACGGCGTTGATGGCGAGGTCCTTCTTATAGGTCTCCTCATCGAAGGGGGCTTCGGCCAATGCCGCGCGTTCGGCCTTGCTCAGTTCCACCACGGCGTCGTAGAAGCCGGGGATGGTGATCCGTCGGTCGGCATCGTGGAGGCTGGCGATCATCTCGCACAGGGCGTTGATCGGGTTGGCCACCGCACCGCCGTACACACCACTGTGCAGGTCGCGGTCGGGTCCGGTCACCTCCACCTCCAGGTAGCTCAGGCCGCGCAGACCGGTGTTGATGCTGGGCACGTCGTTGGCGATCATGCTGGTGTCGCTGATCAGCACCACGTCGGCCTTCAGGCGGTCCTTGTTGGCCTTCACGAAGATGCCGAGGTTCGCGCTGCCCACTTCCTCCTCGCCCTCGATCATCATCTTCACGTTGCAAGGCAGGCCGCCGTTCTTCATCATGGCCTCCACGGCCTTCACATGCATGTAGAACTGGCCCTTGTCATCGGCGCTGCCGCGGGCGTAGATCAGGCCCCCCTTGATCACCGGATCGAATGGGCCGCTGTCCCACAGCTCGAGGGGGTCGGGTGGCTGCACATCGTAGTGGCCATACACGAGCACCGTGGGCTTGGCAGGGTCCACGATCCTTTCGCCGTAAACGATGGGGTTGCCCGCAGTGGGACATACCTCCACCTTTTCCAGCCCGGCCTCCACCATCCGCTGTTTCACCGCCTCGGCGCAGCGCGCCACATCGGCTTTGTACTTGGGGTCGGCGCTCACGCTGGGGATGCGCAGCAGGTCCAGGAGTTCGTTCAGGAAACGGTCTTGGTGGGCTTGGATGTAGCGGTCGAGGGCTTCCACGTGGGCGGGGTTTTCAAGAGGGCGCCAAAGATAGTCCGGTGGCCGGGTCCGGCCTTGGGCGTTGGGCCGGGGAAGGTCCAACGGAGAGCGGGGGCGTGCCGAACCAGCCCTTCCGGTCGCGGTGGCCTTCCAAGGCTGAGGGAATTCCGTGCAGCTTGAAGGGGGGATCCGCGGCGCGCCGGGCAACCGATCGCCGGACCGAAGGGTCTGTGTTACGATCGAACCGTTACATTCATGGTCTTATCTACGCGTTGGATGATCCTACGGAGCCTCGCAAGCATGGTGGTGATCGCATGGGCAGGCCACAGCCGCGGTCAATTGGTGGTGGATGCGAGCCTTACCCCCGAACAATTGGTGCAGAACGTCCTACTGGGCGCTGGTGTCACCGTGAGCAACATCACCTACAACGGAGGTGCGGCCACCGCGGTGAGTGAGCAGGTCGGAGCATTCACCGCACCCACGGGCTCGAACCTGGAGCTCTCCGCTGGGGTGATCCTGAGCACGGGCAATGTGGCCAGCGATCCAGGCAATTTCATCGTCGGGGCGAATGGCACGGCCAACTCCTTTGCGAGCAATCTGATCGGCGGCGGCTCCGACCCCGACCTGGAGTTGCTCTCCGGCCAGGAGATCAACGATGCGGCCATCCTGGAGTTCGACTTCGTCCCGACCGGTGATTCGTTGCAGTTCCGCTATGTGTTCGGGTCGGAGGAGTACCCCAGCTTCACCTGCTCCGACTACAACGACGCGTTCGGTTTCTTCTTGAGCGGGCCGGGGATCGCGGGGCCCTATTCCGGAGGGGCCATCAACATCGCATTGATCCCGGGCACCAACGTGCCGGTCTCCATCAATACCCTGAACAGCGGGCAGGCCTCCATCCCGGGCGACGAGCCGAACTGTGCGGCGATGGACCCGAACTGGCAGTCCAACAGCATGTACTACGTGGACAACGAAGGGCAAACGGGAACGATCGTGACCTACGATGGCTTCACCGTGGTGCTCACCGCCTTCGCGTTGGTGCAATGCGGCCAGACCTACCACATCAAGCTGGCCATTGGCGATGGGTTCGATGAGAGCTACGATTCCGGCGTATTCCTCGAAGCAGGGAGCTTCACCAGCTCCGGCCAGGTGATCCCCGCCCTCACCCCCGGTCCGGGCATCGTGGATGCCACGATCAACGAGGGATGCGCGCCGGTGGAGATCACCTTCACCCGGCAGGGCGATCTCTCGCTGGCCGAGACCGTGCAGATCACCGTTGGGGGCAGTGCCACGCCCGGCGTGGATTACTTCCCCGCGCTGCCCACCCAGCTGGATTTCGCCGCCGAGGACAGCCTCCTGACCTACGTGATCGATGTACCCTTGGATGACGATGGGGACGAAGAGATCATCATCACCATTCACCAGGTGATCGCCTGTGCCGGGGTCGGCATGGAGACGGAGTTCACCTTCACCATCACCAGTCCCGAGCCGCTGTGGGCCACGGGCGATGACATCCAGGCCGAGTGTGGTGATGTGAACACCCTGGCTCCGGTGATCGGCGGTGGGGTGGGGCAGTACCAGTTCGCGTGGAGCACCGGCGAGACCACCCCGACCATCACCGTATCGCCGGAGGTGACCACCGAATATGCCTTCACCGTGACCGATGGATGCAGTGTGGAGCCGTTGCAGGGCGTGCTGTACGTATACCTGCCGGTGTACGATCCCTTGGAGATCGCGGTATCGCCCTCCACGCAGGTGCCTTGCCTGGAGACCGGTGTGATCCAAGTGGAAAGCGCCACCGGTGGCAACGGCACCTACACCTATGCCTGGACCTTGAACGGGACGCCGCTGGGCAATGGCCCCACGCTTACCGTGCCCGCTGGCGATGGGGCCTGGTACCAGGTGCTGGTCACCGAGGGCTGTGGCACCCAGGTACAAGACAGCGTGTTTGTGATCATGGCCCCGTTGGACCCCATGGTGATCACCACCACCGCCGATCATACCGTGATCTGCACGGGCGATAGCGCCTCTGTCGGTGTCGTGGCGATCACCGGCGGCAATGGCGTGTACACCCTTGAATGGACCGATGCCACAGGGCAGGTATTGGGAACGGACTCCACCATCGGTGTGGTGGTATCGGAGGATGCCGCCTACACGATCACTGCGGCGGACCAATGCGGCACCGTGGGGAGCGCAACGGCCTGGGTACGCATACCGCACTACGCCCCCTTCCTGATCGAGCCCACCCCGCACCACCTGGTCTGTGCAGGAGATAGCACCCGGGTGGGGGTGGAGGTCCACGGCGGTTCGGGCTACTACACCATCGCGTGGGCCGATGATCCGGGGTCCGATCCGATCCGGCCTCTACAGCCTTTTGAGACGACCACCTATGCGGTGACCGTTACCGACCAATGCGGCGAGGTGCGCCAAGCCGAGGTGGTGGTCACCGTGGAAACACCCCAGGCACGGATCTCCACCGAATGCCTGGGCCAGGATGATTGGCACCTGCGGGCGGCCACGGTGCCCCAAGCCCTGACCCATGTCTGGGACATGGGCGATAGCACCCGCTACCGGCACGAGCATGTGTTCCACAGCTACATGGACCTGGAGGACCACTGGGTGCACCTGCGCACCACCACGGCCAACGGCTGCATGGCCACGGATTCGGTGTTGTTGAAACCGCCGGCGCACGTCTACTTCCCCAACGCCTTCTCGCCCGATGGCGATGGCCATAACGAGGCCTTCGGACCCGTGGGCCACGACCTGTTCGATTTCGAGCTACAGATCTTCGACCGTTGGGGCGAATTGCTGTTCGCGAGCCTCGCGCCGAACACACCATGGAACGGGGATATCCAAGGTGGCGGCGAAGCCACCACCGGGGTATATGTGTACAAGTACCGCGTTTCGGGCCTACATTTCCCATCAACGGAAGGGTTCGGCCAGGTGACGCTGCTTCGGGGGACCCAGGAATGAACATGATGAACGCAGGAAGCATGAGGAACACGGGGATCGTATTGTTGGCTTGTTCGTTGGTAGGTGTGGCCAACGCGCAACTCGCGGTGAGCACCACGCTCACCCCGGAGCAGTTGGTCCAGGATGTATTGCTGGGCGGAGGGGTCACGGCCAGCAACATCACGTTCAATGGTGCACCCGCCACGAGCGTTAACCTGCAAGCGGCCTCCTTCGTGGGTCCCGATGGCTCCAATCTGGGTTTGTTGTCCGGCGTGATCCTTTCCACAGGTAGGGCAGCCTCGGATCCAGCAATGTTCGTGTACGGGGCCAATGGTGAAGTGGTGGATTTCGCATCGAACTCCATCACCGGGACCTATTCGGATCCGGATCTGGTGGAGCTCTCTGGACAGGATATCGACGACGCTGCCGTTCTGGAGTTCGATTTCGTTCCCATCGGCGATTCCATCAAGTTCCGATACGTGTTCGGCTCTGAGGAGTACCCCGGTTTCACCTGTTCCAACTACAATGATGCGTTCGGCTTCTTCATCAGCGGGCCGGGGATCTCCGGGCCGTACACCGGAGGGGCCATGAACGTGGCCTTGGTGCCGGGCACCAACGTGCCGGTGTCCATCAACACACTGAACAGCGGTGTGGCCTCCATCTCGGGCAACGAGCCCAACTGTGCGGCCATGGACCCGAACTGGGTCTCGAACAGCCAGTACTTCGTGGATAATGGCTCCGCGACCAACACCATCGTCACCTACGATGGGTTCACCACCGTGCTCACCGCCGCCGCCGCGGTGCAATGCGGCCAGACCTACCACATCAAGCTGGCGATCGGCGATGGCTTCGACAGCATCTATGATTCCGGTGTGTTCCTGGAAGGCGGCAGCTTCGTGAGCTCGCCGTTCGTCCCCATGCTCACGCCGGGCCCGGGCATCGTGGGTAATACGGTGTATGAGAGCTGCTTCCCCATGGGGGTCACCTTCGTGCGCGTGGGCGATGCCACCGAGCCGGCCACCTTCGAGGTGAGCTATTCCGGCACCTTCACCAATGGGGTGGACATCGTGCCGGCGCTGCCCGCCGAGGTGGTCTTCGCGGCCGGTGAGAGCGCCAGCGCATTCACGTTCGAAGCACCGATCGATGCTGATGCGGAAGAGACCATCGAGATCACCGTGGTGGCCCTCTCCTGCCTGGGCGATACCGTGGAGAACGTCTTCTACTTCAACATCGGCGAAGCTCCCGACCTGAGCGCCATCCCCGCCTCCTTCAGTGTGGATTGCGGGGCATCGGTGGCCATCACCCCAACGGTGGCCGGAGGCTACGGGGGCTATACGTACGACTGGGGCGTGCTTGGCAGTACGGACACCATCACGGTGGCACCATTGTCGGACACCACCTATCCGGTCACCATCAACGACCTCTGCGGACTCAGTGTGGATACCGAGGTGTCGGTCACGGTGATCCCCTCGCCCAACCCCTTCAGCGTAGCGCTGGCGCCAGGCCCCACCGTGAACGGGACCAGCGTGCAGGAGAGTTGCTATCCGGTCGACCTCATTTTCTCGCGCACCGGTGGCACGGCCTATGCCGACACGGTCTTCCTCACCTTCTCGGGTCAGGCGGAGAACGGGGTGGACTTCAGTTCGATCCCCGACCATCTCATCTTCGACAGTGGTTCTAGTACCGTGGTCTTTCCGGTCACCTTCCACCTCGATCCCGATGCCGTGGAGTATTTCAACATCGGCCTTGGCGATGTCTCCATCTGCAACGGCGGGTTCAGTGTGGTGCAACAGGCCTTCGCCATCACGGCCGCACCAGCCTTGGTGGCAGCGGGTGGTTCGCCCATCATTCCCTGCGGCGGGAGCACCACCCTGCAAGCGGCGGCCACGGGGGGCTATGCGCCCTACGACTTCGTTTGGCCCGATGGCAGTACCGGCACCACGTACACGGTGAGTCCCACGGCGGCCACGGTCTACACGTTGGCGGTCACCGACGATTGCGGCACCAGCACCACGGCCACCTTCAACGTGGATCTGCTGCCACCGCCGCCGATCAGCCTGTCCATCCAAGGGCCCAGTGAATTGGTGGAGGGCTGCGATATCACCCAGCTCAACATCATCCGCCCGGTCGGGGTGCAAGGGGCCATCACGGTGAACATGTCCTTCGCGGGGCAGGCGAACAACGGCACGGACTTCGACCAACCCCTGCAGCAGGTCATTCCCGATGGTGTGCTGAATCTCCTTGTGCCCTTCGAGGCGTTGGACGAAGGGGTGGTCGACGATGGTGAGAGCGTGGTGGTGACCGCCGGTTTCACGGATGCTTGCGGCCGTACGGTGAGTGCCAGTGCGACGATCGTCATTACGGAAGCACCGGCCATCGTGGTGACCACCCCGGACGACATCACGGTGATGTGCGCGGAGGATAGTCTGCTACTGGTGGCTTCCGCCTCCGGTGGGGTGGGTAGCCTCTCCATGGCCTGGAACACGGGACACCAGGGCTCGAGCGCTTATGCCGGCATGCTCCTCAGCGGTACGTACGTGGTCACGGTCACCGATCAGTGCGGGCGTACGGCGACCGGCAGCACCAATGTGGTGGTGGATTGCGAGATCATCGTGCCCAACGTGTTCACACCGAACAGCGATGGGCAGAACGATCGTTTCGAGATCGAGGGGATCCTCAGTACCACCAACACGGTACGGATCTACAACCGGTGGGGACAGGTGGTGTACGAGACCAAGAACTACCGCAACACTTGGAACGCGACCGGGCTGCCCGACGGCACGTACTACTACGAGGTGTTGGTGGAAAAGCACGAGAAGCCCTATACGGGCCACGTGACCATCCTTCGGAATTGATCCGTTAGCGGACCAACAGCGAAGAGCCCGTCATCTCGGCGGGCTTTTCCATGCCCATCAGGTCCAGGATGGTCGGTGCCACGTCGGCCAGGATCCCCTGGCGTAGGGCGAAGGGCCGATCATCCACCAGGATCACCGGAACGGGATTGGTGCTGTGTGCGGTGTTGGGGCTTCCGTCGGGGTTCAAGGCCTTGTCCGCATTGCCGTGGTCGGCGATGATCACGAAGGAATAGCCGTGCTCCCTACCGGCCTCCACCACCTGTCGCACGCAGCGATCGGTGGTCTCCACGGCTTGCACGATGGCCGGGAACACACCCGTGTGTCCCACCATGTCGGGGTTGGCGAAGTTGAGCACCACCAGGTCCACCTCGCCCTTGCGCAGCTCCGTGCAGATGGCATCGGCGATGCCTTGTGCGCTCATTTCCGGTTGAAGGTCGTAGGTGGCCACCTTGGGCGAAGGCACCATGATGCGCGATTCACCATCGAACGGAGCTTCACGACCACCGCTGAAGAAGAAGCTCACATGCGGGTACTTCTCGGTCTCCGCGATGCGGATCTGGCGTTTCCCCGCGTTGGCGATCACCTCGCCGAGGGTGAGCCTCAGGTCGTCCTTCCGGAACAGCACATGCACACCGCGGTACGTGCTGTCGTACTCCGTCATGGTCACATAGTGCAAGGGGATCGGCACCATGCCGTGCTCGGGGAAGGCTTGTTGGGTAAGGGCCTGGGTGATCTCGCGGCAGCGGTCGGTGCGGAAGTTGAAGCAGATCACCACATCGTTGGGTCGGATGGTGGCGATCGGTGCCCCTGCGGCATCCACCACCACATGCGGCTCAATGAACTCATCGGTCTTGTCCGCGGCATAGCTGGCGCGGAAGGCATCGAGCGGGTCGTGAACCGGGATGCCCCGGCCATGCACCAGGTTCTCGTAGGCCTTGGCCACCCGTTCCCAGCGTTTGTCCCGGTCCATGGCATAGTACCGGCCTGTGATGGTGGCGATGCGTGCACCGGTGTCCTGTACGGCTTGCATGAAACGCTCGGCATACCCCAGACCGCTTCGTGGGTCGGCGTCGCGGCCATCGGTGAAGGCATGGACGAACACCTGTTCCACACCGGCGCGATGGGCCATGTGGCAGAGGGCTTCCACATGGGTGCGCAGGGCATGCACGCCCCCATCGGAGAGCAACCCCATCAGGTGCAACCTGCGCCCCCCCTGGCGTGCCTGATCGAAAGCCTCGCGCAGGGTAGGGTCCTGCTCCAACGAGCCGTCGGCGATCGCGTTGTTCACCCGCATCAGGTCCTGGAACACCACGCGCCCGGCGCCGATGTTGAGGTGCCCCACCTCGCTGTTGCCCATCTGGCCGGGTGGCAGGCCCACATGGCTGCCATCGGTGAGCAGCGTCGCATGGGGTGCGGTGCGGTACAACTGGTCGATGAACGGGGTAGAGGCCATGGCCACGGCATCGGTACGGTCGCCGGCACCGATACCCCATCCGTCCATGATGATGAGTACGGCTTTGTGGGTTCGCATCAACGGTCGGGGAAAGAGGCTGCGAAGATAGCCCCGTGGGGAACGGCTTGGCCCACGCGGACCTCGCCACCCAGGCGATGCGCCAGGCGCTGCACGATGTACAGGCCCAGGCCGGTGCCTTTGGCCAGGCGGGTCTCTTCATTGCCACCGCGGTAGAAGCGTTCGAAGATGCGGGCGCGGTCGTCCATCGGCACTCCGGGCCCCTCATCGGTCACGGTCAAACGCCAGCCACCGCTCCCCTTGATCACCGCGATGGCGATGCGGGTGCCACTGGGAGCGTACTTCGCGGCGTTCTCGATCAGGTTGTCCGCGATGCTCCGCAGGGCCTGTGCGTCGGTTTGGACCACGAGTTCGGCTGGACCTTGGAGCTCCAGTACGTGATCCGTGGCGATCTGTGCCTCGGCGCGCCGCACCACGTCGGCGAGCAGCTGCATCACATCCACCGGCTTAAGGTCCACGGCCAGGATGCCTTCCTCCGCACTGGTGGCCAGGAGCACCTTGTCCGCCAGCACGCTCAACCGATCGGCCTCCGAAAGGGCCTGTCGATTCAGTGTATCCCGCTGCTCCGTGTTGATCCCCGGTCGCCCGATGGTCTGTAGTTGAAGCTTGATCGCGGCGATGGGGGTCCGCAGTTCATGGGTCACGGCCATCAAGAAGTTGCGCTGGCTGCGCGCCAGTGCCAGTTCTCTTCGAATACCCCGGAAGGTGAGTATGAGCATGATGATCAGCAGGGTGATGAACACCGCACCTTCGCCGACCACCATGCGCATGGCGCGCGTAGCATCCGTGGGTTGGCTGGTGGTGCCCCCCAGCGCTTGTACATGCAGGGCCAGTTCCGCCACCTCGGATTCCTTGCGCATGAGCAGGAAGGCCCACCACAGGAACTGCAGCAGCACATAGAAGGTGAGGGCCCCGAAAAGCAGGTAGGTCCGGCGCAGGGAACGGGTCATGGATGTGCTCAAAAGTAGCCCTCCACATCACGCGCTGTGCGTACCTTGTCGGCGCTCCCATGGATCCACAGGCGGCACGCTCCTTCATCCTGCGCAAGCTCCGCGAGGAGTTGCCGGTGAACCGGACGTATCATAGCCTGGAGCATACGTTGGATGTGTACGCCAGTGCGGTGGATATCGCCGAGCAGGAAGGGGTGGAGGGCGAAGGCCTCACCTTGTTGAAGATCGCCGCCTTGTACCATGATTCGGGGTTCACCATCCAGGACCTGGACCATGAGGAGGGTAGCTGCCAGCTGGTGCGCACCAAACTGCCGGAGTTCGGTTTCAACTCCGAACAGGTGGAGCGGATCTGCGAAATGATCCTGGCCACCCGGATCCCCCAGGCGCCGCGTAATAAGCTCACGCGTATCCTCTGCGATGCCGACCTCGATTACCTGGGCCGCGATGATTTCTTCCGGATCGGCGCAACGCTCTTCGCGGAGATGAAGCACTATGGGGTGTTGAAGACCGAGCGGGAGTGGAACGAGCTACAGGTGCGCTTCCTGGAACGGCACACCTACTTCACGGCCACCTGCAAGCGGCTTCGCGAGCCCGTGAAGCAGAAGCACCTGGCCGCCGTGAAGGAATGGCTGTTGCGGAATCCGTAGCCGCCACATACAGCCCCATTGCGCATTTGGATGCCGACATAGGCCGATCCTCGTCCGCCAGATGGACCCAGGACGGTCGACGTGCGCTCTTTCCATATCCAAAGTTCGAGGCTGAACCCCATGCTGGATCGGGAATGGAACCGGTGCATTTTCGGTCTATCCGGGGTAGGTGCGATGGTTCGTGGGGGAGGAGAACGAAAGGGCCACCTCTTTGCGAGATGGCCCTTTTTCAGTGGTGCCTCCCAGAATCGAACTGGGGACACATGGATTTTCAATCCATTGCTCTACCAGCTGAGCTAAGGCACCGAACTTTGTCCACCGCCGCTGGTACGGTATTCGGTGAACAGGGCGGCAAAGATAGACAAATGAACGAACCTGCGCAGCTCGAAATGGATCTCGTTCTGGATGTGGGCAATACGCGCACGAAGATCGGCCTGTTCCGGGCAGGGCGGTTGTTGCATTGGGGCACCCTGGCCAATGGAGACATGGCCGCGCTGCGGGCCATGGTGGCCGGGCAGCGGATCGCACACGTGATCACGGGGTCCACGGCAGCTCCGGACCCGGTCTTCACGGAGGGGCTCGGCACATTGGCTCCGGTGTTCACCATCACCGGGAGCTCCCCTTCTCCGTTGCGAAACGCCTACGCCACCCCCCACAGCCTGGGCGCCGATCGCGTGGCGAACGCCGTAGGGGCCATGCGTCGTTTTCCAGGACGCGCGGTGCTCGTGCTCGACCTGGGCACCTGCATCACCTACGACCTATGCCTGCCGGATGGCACTTACGCCGGAGGGGGCATCTCGCCGGGCATGCGCATGCGGGCCCGGGCCATGAACACGTATAGCGCGCGGTTGCCGCTGGTGGAGCCAGCGGAGATACCCACGTTGGTAGGCACCTCCACCACATCCGCTCTTTCAGCCGGGATCCACTTCGGTATCCTAGGCGAGCTGGAAGGATATCTCCGAAGGTTCCGTGGAGAATATCCGGGCCTTGCCGCCGTTGTCACCGGTGGCGATGCGGTCCGGTTCGTACGCGGGTTGGAAAGTGGCATCTTTGCGCTCCCGCAATTGACCCTGGAAGGCTACCATGCACTATTTGAACACGATCGTTCGCTCCATGGCGCTCGCGGCACTGCTGGTCCCGGGGCGTTCGATGGGACAGGGCCAGCAAGGTAGTGGCTCCCCTTACTCGGCCTATGGTTTGGGCGAATTCGTGGGGACCATTCCCGTAGCGCAGGCGGCCATGGGGGGGCTTGGCGCGGCCGTGGTGGATCCGGCCAGCACGGTGACGACCAATCCAGCATCCTATCCGACCTTGTTCCGTACCACCTTCGAAATGGGCCTTGGGGTGCGTTCCAGCACCTTCGCCACCGCCGGCACGAAGAGCAACGGACGCCGTACGGACCTTATGGGCCTATCGTTCGGGGTGCCCTTTGGGAATGGCCGCTGGGGCCTGGGTTTGGTGGTGAGGCCCGTGACCAAGGTGAACTATCGCCTGCAGGAGACGCAGGCCATACCGAACACCGCGGAGCATGCCACCTTCACCTACACGGGTGAGGGGGGCTTGAACCAGGCCATGCTTGGAGCCGGTGTGGTGTTGAGCCAGAAGCACGATAGCCTGGTGAACGGCCATCGCCTTTCGGTCGGAGCGAATGTGGGCTACCTGTTCGGGAACCTGGAAACCTCGGGCACCGCCACCTTCCCTTCGGGGCAGGGCTTCTATGCCACACGGGTCACCAGTTCGCTGATCGTGCGCGATCCCACCTTGGACCTGGGCGTTCAGTATCAAGGAGATCTGCGCAAGCGGCGCACGAAGGGTGATGATGGTCTGTACTTCCTGGCGGGCGTATCGGCCGAACTTCCGGTACGGGTATCGGCCCGGCGCACCGATGTGGTCAACACATACGGATACAACAGCAGTGGGGTGGAGGTGCCGTTGGATACCACGTTCCACATCGGCAACGATGCTGGGGCCTGGGGCCTGCCACTGGGGCTCAACGCTGGGTTCACCGTGTTCAACGACCACTGGATCCTGGGTGCGGAATATCGCCAACGCGACTGGTCCAGCATCTCGGTGAGCGACATCCGGTACGGACCCAGTGGTGAGTTGGCCATGCAGCACACCATCATCCTGGGCGGGGCCTATCGGGTAAGCACCGAATCCATCGGTCCGCTGTTCAAGCGGGCCACGTACAGGGCGGGTGGCCGGCTGACCAACGATCACGTGAAGGTCGGCGGAACCCGGATCGAGGATCGCGCGCTGACCGTGGGGGTGTCCCTGCCGCTGATGGCCAATACCACACGCAGTCGACTGAACATCGGCGGTGAGTTCGGCGAGCGCGGGACCCTGGAGAATGGCTTGTTGCGCGAACGTTATGCCACATTGCTCGTCGGCATCACCATCACCCCCGACCTGCGCGAGGGATGGTTCAAGAAGCGACGCATCGACTAAGGGTAGCGGCATGATCCGCCCATGGGCATATCTGCTGGCCATCGTGGTGTCGGCGTTGGGTACGGTAGGCTGCCGGAATGATCTGGATAAGGTTGCCGCCGTGGAGGTGGAGCAGAACGCCCCCGACCGGATCACCACCCACGCGGAATACCTGTACAGCGACAGCGGTCGGGTCACGCACCGGTTGCGCGCCGGACGTATCGCCCAATGGTCCGGTGCGGAAACCAAGCGTACGGAAATGAGCGACGGGGTGGAGCTGGTCTTTTTTGATCGCCAGGGCGAACAGCAGAGCATGCTCACGGCAAGGCGAGGCCTGATCCTGGAGCAGGAGAAGCGCATGGAGGTATCGGAACAGGTGGTGTTCGTGAACCAGAAGGGCGAACGCTTGGAGACCGAGCAGCTCACCTGGCACCAGGACAGTGCACGTGTGCGAACGGACAAGGCGGTGCGGGTGCAACGGGGCAACGATGTGATCCATGGCATGGGCCTGGACGCTGCGGAGGATTTCAGCAGCTATGTGATCCACCGCATCACCGGGCAACTGTACATGCCGGAGGAAGGGGAGCAGAGCGGGCAGTAGGCAGCCGACAGCATGGCAGCTGCGCCAACCGCGGATCGTCGGAACAGCGCAGGCACGGATGGCGGTTCGCTCATCAGCCATGCATCGCGGACCACGCACAGCCCACTGCCGACCAGAGTTCCTCCGCACCTTTACCTTTGCCCCCGATGCGCAAGTTGAACAAGTTCATGGAGCATTTCTGGCTCGCCGTGGCCATCGGAACAGCGCTGGCCGCCGGTTGGGTGATCATGGCCGAAGGGTTCGAGGAAGGAAAGAGCTGGCTCTTGTTCCCCCTCATCGCGCTGGCCATGTACTTCATGCGCCGTTTCATGCGCGGACGCTTGGAAGCGCTGGACGATCGGCACAACGCGAAAGGGTAGCGGCTGCTATCTTCGTGCAACACTCACCAGCTGCGGACTTGTTGTTCACCGGAACCGACCTCATTCTGCTCATCATCGCCATCGCGGTATCGGCGTTGTGTTCGGGGTTGGAGATCGCCTTCGTCAGCAGCAACAAGTTGTATATCGAACTGGAGCGGAACCGGGGCGCCATCTGGGCGCGGTTGGTATCCGGTCTCTTGAAGCGTCCGGTACGGGTGGTGGGGGCGCTGCTGGTGGGCAATAACCTGGCGTTGGTGCTCTACGGCCTGCTGATGGCCAAGCTGCTTCAGCCCTGGCTGGAGGGAATGGGGCACGGGGAGTTGTTCGTGCTGTTGATGCAGGTGGTGCTCAGCACCCTGCTGATCCTGGTGGTGGGCGAGTTCCTGCCCAAGGCCATCGGTCGGATCGACCCGAACACCACCTTGAGCGTGCTCGCATTCCCGCTGCGCATCCTCTACATCGTCCTCTGGCTACCCATGATGGTGATGACCGGCTTGAGCGAGCTGGTCCTGCGTCTGTTCGGTGTGCGCAGCCATCCGGGCACCATCGCTTTCGGCCGGGTGGACCTGGATGATTTCCTGAAGGGCGTGGCCAGTGATACCGCAGGCGATGCCGGGTTGAACACCGAGGTGGAGTACTTCCGCAACACCTTGGAGCTGAGCGATACCAAGGTTCGGGAGCTGATGGTGCCCCGGGCCGAGATCGAGGCGGTGGAGGTGGATGAGCCCGTGGCCGTGTTGCACCAGCGGTTCGTGGAGAGCGGGTTGAGCAAGCTGCTGGTCTACCGGCGCACCATCGACGATGTGGTGGGCTACGTGCATGGCTACGAGCTGTTCAAGCGGCCGCGGACCATCCGCTCGGTCATGCGTCCGGTGAATTTCATGCCCGGCACCATGCCGGCCGATGAGGCCCTCCAGCTATTCATCAAGCAACGTACGCATGTGGCGGTCGTGGTGGACGAGTACGGAGGTACCGCAGGCATCCTCACCATGGAGGATGTGGTGGAGCGGATCGTGGGCGACATCGAGGATGAGCACGACGTTCCACAGGAGGTCGACGAGCGGTTGGGCCCCAACGAATTCCTTTTCAGCGCACGGATCGAGGTGGAACACCTGATCGAAACCCATGCCCTGGCCCTGCCGCAGAGCGCGGAGTACGACACGCTGGCGGGCTACATCCTGCATAGCACAGGAGAAGTTCCCGAACAGGGGCAGGTCATCGAATTGGCGCCCTTCCGGTTCACCATCGCACAGGTGGTCCATGGTCGGGTGGACCTTGTGCACGTGGAAGTACTCGACCCGGAAGCCGGGTTCCAGAAGTGATCGGACCCCGGTCCATGGCTTGGTAACTGGCTGATGAGTAGTTGATTATGTCCATTGGGCGCCGTACGGGGCAGGCGCCTATATTTGCAGCCCTATTCTCAAAAGGCAATGGCAGTCATTGGTAAGATCCGCGAACGTGGTGGTCTGTTGGTCGGCATCACCTTGGTTTCGCTCGCATTGTTCATCCTCGGCGACTGGTTGGCCGGCCGCGGCAGTGGTCCGCGCGACCAAGTGCTGGGCACGGTGGGTGGTGAGGAGATCGGCATGATGGAGTTCGAGACCCGCGTGAACGACGAGGTGGAGAGCTACCGCAACGATTTCGGCCAGCAGGTGAACAGCCAGATGACCGAACAGGTGCGCAACAGCGTTTGGCAGGAGATGTTGAAGGACAAGGTGATGCTGGGCCAGGTGGAAGCCGCAGGGTTCACGATCACCCCGGGTGAGTATGATGACATCCGCTTCGGCGACAACATCCTGCCCGATTTCCGCAACCAGCCGAACTTCCAAGGGGAGGATGGCCAGCCCAGCCGCGAGAAGCTACAGCAGTACTTCCAGAGCGTGCAGGTGAACGCACCCATCTACCATCGCATCCAAAAACGTCGCATCACCGAGAACCGGTTGTACAGCAAGTACACCACCTTGGTGAAGAAGAGCGTGTTCGTGAACAGCGCCCAAGCCAAGGACGACTATCAGACCAAGAACATGAAGGCCACCTACAGCTTCGTGGCCAAGCGGTACGACAGTGAGGCCGATAGCCTCTATACCGTGGAGGAAAAGGATCTCCGTCGTTTCTACGACCAGCATAAGAACGATCGGAAATACCGTCAGCAGGCCGCACGTAAGTTCGAGTACGCCCTGTTCCCTGTGGCGCCATCGGAGGCTGATCGTCGGGCCACCATGGAGGATCTCGCACAACTGCGCGAAGGCCTGCTTGCCAGCACCGATGACAGTGCCTATGTGGCGAGCAACAGCGATTCGCGTGCCTTCAACAAGACCCCCTACACGGAAGGCACCGCCGACAAGATGAACGATTCGCTCATCGTGAATGGTGCCGTGGGCACGGTGGTGGGCCCCTATCAGCAAGGCGACCAGTGGAAGCTGGTGAAGGTGGTGGAACTGGCCAATGTGCCGGAGGCGCGCGTGCGCCACATCCTCCTGAGCACGCAGGGCGGAAAGAGCGACGACGACCAGAAGAAGCTGGCCGATAGCCTGCTCGCCGTGGTGAAGCGCGATCGCAGCAAGTTCGAGGAGTTAGTGGTGAAGTTCAGCGAGGATCCAGGCAGCAACACCAAGGAGAAGGGTGGGGTGTACGATTGGTTCGACAAGCAGCAGATGGTGCCTGAGTTCACCGCGGCCAGCTTCGACCAGAAGGTGGGCGCCATCACCATCGCCAAGACCAGCTACGGCTACCACATCGTGGAAGTGCTCGGCCAGCGCGACCGTCAGGAGCGCCGTGTGGCCACCATCGAGCGTGCCATGAAGCCTTCGCCCGCCACGTTCAAGGAGATGTACAAGAAGGCCAACGACTTCAGCCTACGCAACACCGACTTGGCCAGCTTCAAGAAAGCGGCCGAGGAGCAAGGCGTGCAGGTGACCCCTGTGGAGGAGCTGCGCAGTGACCAACGTTTCGTGCCGGGCCTGCAAGATGCCACCCCGGTGGTGAGCTGGGTGAACCGCGCCGAGGTCGGGAAACTGAGCGAGCCATTGCAATCGGGCGATGCCTACGTGGTGGCCATCCTCACCGGCATTCGTCAAGAAGGCGTTCCTCAACTGGAAGACGTGCATGATGTCTTCACCAAGGAGGTGGTGAAAGAGAAGAAGGCCGAAGCCTGGATGGCCAAGATGCAGGGCAAGACCGACCTCAATGCCTTGGCCACGGAATTGAGCGTGTCGCCGCAGACCGCCACGGATCAGACCTACACGGGCTTCACCCTGCCCGGTGGCTACAGTGAGTCGGAAGTGGTGGGCCGGATCTTCGCCTTGGAGAACGGAAAGCTCAGCGCGCCGCTCAAAGGGGAGACCGGTGTGTACGTGGTGAGCATGACCAACCTGGTGCCCGCACCGGAGCCGAAGGATCTGAACGTGGATAAGGTGAGCCTTGTCCAACGCGCTCAATCCCGCGTGGATGGCGGCTTGTACAACGCACTGAAGGAAGCGGTCGGCGTGAAGGACGAACGTTACAAGTTCTACTGAGATCGGTCACGATCCAGAGAAAGAACGCCGGGCCCAGGGTCCGGCGTTCTTCGTTACGACCGGTGCTTCGGAAGCCCGGAGGTGTTGATGGCAGGCGCCTTCGAAGACCGTGTAGAAGGCGCGCCCATGGTCGCTTTCGTCCATCGGGTCCCATGATCCCCTGCACACGACGTGCGGATCCGATCCCGCCGCACACAGGGACCTTGTTCAGGCTCGCAGGGACGCAGCGAACGGCAGGAACGTTCGCTTGCCTGGACCGCGAATGAGCGCACGCCGAGGTCCTGTCTGCGATGGACCGGAGAACGGGCGGGTCCGGTGATCCTGCGGCTCGCGCAGGAACGTAGCGCGGAATGTGGACGCGCCGATCCACACGAAGGCCTCCGGCGGGAACGTTCGGGAGGCGAGGGTCACCGCAGCTGGCTCAGGCGTTCCGCATCCAACCGCACCAGAATGCCGAGCAGGATCGTGAAGCTGATCATGCTGCTGCCGCCGTAGCTGAAGAAAGGCAGCGGAATGCCGATCACCGGGGCCAGGCCGATGGTCATGCCCACATTGATCATCAGGTGCAGGAAGAAGATGCTGGCGACGCAATAGGCGTAGATCCGGGTGAAGCGGGAGCGCTGCCGGTCGCTGATCTGGATGATACGCAGGATGAGCACCGTGAAGAGGATCACCAGGAACGAAGTGCCCAGGAAGCCCCATTCCTCGCCCACCGTGCAGAAGATGAAATCGGTGCTCTGCATGGGCACGTACTTGAATTTGGTGAGGGTGCCCTCGAGGTAGCCTTTGCCCAGGAAGCCTCCACTGCCGATGGCGGTCTGGCTTTGTTTCACGTTGTAGCCCAGGCCTTGCGGGTCTTCCATCTGGCCCAGCATCACCAGTATCCGGTCCTGTTGGTGCTGCGCCATCACGTTGTTGAACACGTAGTCCACACTGCTGATGAAGACCACCGAGCTGAGGAACCCCAGGGCGATGAGGCTGTAGAAGCGCTTGCGTTCGCGCTTCACCACCAGGTTGCGTACCGCCCACCAGGCCAGCAGGCAGAACACGGTGATAGAGGCGACCAGGAGGTATTGGCCGGTGAGCTGGTGGTCGGTGAAGGGGAGGTCGAAGGAGCTTTCCTTCAGAATGAGGGAAAGTACCGAGAGCACGGCGGCCAGGATGGCGAGCAGAAGCACGTTACCGGAAAGGCCTTCGCGGTAGAGTACCAGGATGAAGGCGCCGGAAACGAGAGAGGTCCCTGTATCCGGCTGCAGCATGATGAACGCTACGGGAAGCAGGATGATCACCGTGCTGATGACCCTGGACCGCGTGTCCACCAGGGCTTTCAAGCCGCTGAGGTAGCGGGAGAGGGCTAGGGCCGTGGCGAACTTGGCGAACTCCGCCGGCTGAATACCGAACCCACCGATGGCGAACCAGGCCTTGGCACCCTTCACCTCCTTGCCGAAGATCAGCACAGCGATGAGCAGAAGAATGACGAAGCCATAGACGGCATAGGCGGAGTCGCGGAACAGGTCGCCCCGGATCAGGAGCATGCACCCGCCGAGCACCAGGCTGATCCCCATCCAAACCGCTTGTTTGCCGTACTCCTTGCTTTGGTCGAAGATGCTAGCGTGGTCGGGGTCGTAGGCGGCACTGTAGATGTTGGCCCAGCCCATGAACATGAGCAGCAGGTACATGAACAGGATGGGCCTGTCGAAATTGGCGGCGACGTTCTCGCGGGCGCTCATCGGCGGTTGCGTTTGGGCTTCGGCTTCTTCACGAACGTGGCTTCCTTGGCGATCAGGTCCGCCTCGAGCATGCGTTGGACCACCTCGGGCCGCGTGATGGTGTCGGTGAGGTATTGCTCCATGAGCAGGCTGGCGATGGGTGCGGCCCAGGTGCCTCCGAAGCCCGAGTTCTCCACGTACACGGCCATGGCGATCCTGGGGTTCTCCATGGGGGCGAAACACACGAACACGGCGTGGTCCTGGCCATGGGGGTTCTCCGCGGTACCGGTCTTGCCGCACACGGTGATATCCTTGATCCGGGCGCCGCGTGCCGTACCGCCGGGCTCCTCCACCACGCGGCGCATGCCCTCCTGGATGTGGTCGTACCACTTGGGGTCCACCCCGGTGAGGTGTTTCTTCTGATACTTGCGTTGCAGGCTGTCCGGGTGGCCCACGGCGCGCACCACGTGGGGGTCGTAGTACCAACCCTTGTTGGCGAAGATGGCGGCCAGATTCGCCATCTGCAACGGCGCCACGAGCACCTCGCCTTGGCCGATGCTCACGCTGTAGATGGTGCTGAAGGCCCATCCCTCCTTGCCGTACTTGCGGTCGTAGTACGCCACGTCGGGGATGTTGCCGCTTTTGGCGCTCGGCAGGTCGATGGGCAGGCGCTGGCCCAGGCCGAAGGTGAGCATGTACTTGTGCCATTCGGCGAGCCCGAGTGCCGCATCCTTGAACCGGCTCGGATCCTTGTCCTGTTCAATGATGCGTTTGAAGACCTGGTAGAAGTACGGGTTGCACGAGTACTGGATCGCGTGGATGATATCGCCGGCCATCGGATGGTTGTGGCACCCCACGAGTGATTTCTGGCAGGGGAAGCCCGTGTTCACATCGATCACCCCTTCGTCCAGCGCGATCAACGATTGCACGATCTTGTAGATGGATCCCGGAGGGTATTGGGCTTGCAGCGCCCGGTCGAACAGGGGTTTGATGGGGTCGCGCTGGAGGATGCCGTAGTTGGTGTTGCGCACCCGGCCCACGAGCAGTTCCGGGTCGTAGGTGGGGCTGCTCACCAGGCACAGGATCTCGCCGGTCTTCGGGTCGATGGCCACGATGCTGCCTTTCTTGTTCACCATCAGCTGCTCGCCCAGGCGCTGCATATCCAGGTCGATCCCCGTGAAAAGGTCCTGGCCCTCCACGGCGAGGGTATCGTACAGGCCGTCCTTGAACGATCCCTTCTGGTTGTTATGCACATCCACCAGCACGTAGCTCACGCCGCGGCGTCCCCGCATCTCCTTCTCATAGTACTGTTCCAGGCCCCCCACCCCGATCACATCACCGGCGCGGTAGTAGGGGTCCTCCTCCACTTTGCGGGCATTCACCTCGCTGAGGTAGCCCAACAGGTGCGCGGCCGTGTGATGTGGATAGGTGCGCAAGGTCCGCGACTGGCCGAAGAAGCCGGGATATTTGTGCAGGTGAACGCTGATCGCGGCGTATTGGTCGGCCGGGATCTGCTTTTCGATGATGCTTGGCTTGTGCTTGGAGTAGGCGTTGGCCTCCGTGAGCCGTTGGCTGAAGATCTCCTGTGGTACGTTGATCAGCTTGCAGAAGGCCGCGGTGTCGAACGCCTTCACCTCTTTAGGCACCACCATCAGGTCGTATACGGGGGTGTTCGCCACGAGGAGGCGCTCCTTGCGGTCGTAGATCAGGCCGCGCGAGGGGTACACGGTCACCTTCCGTTCGGCCATGTTGGCCGCTTCGGCCTTCCATTTTCCATCCACCACCTGGATCCAGAACAGGCGCAGGATGAAGACGAAGCTGATGAACAGGATCCCTGCGATGAGCACGTATTTACGGCCCTCGTAGTTCATCGGCGTTCACGCTCCGGACCGGAGGTGAGGAATTGTGCGAGCAGGCAGAGGCCGAAGGTGAACAGGCTGCTGAGCAGGGCGCGCAGGAAGGTGCCGAAGAACGCATCGAAACGGTGGATCTCGATGAAGAAGAGCCAGAAGTGGTGCACGAGGATCAGCACGCCGGCATAGGTGATGTACCAGGGGAGGCCCATGCGCGGGACGGTGGGCCGGGCGCCGAACTCGTAGCCCTCGCGCGGGGCCAGCAGACGCAGCATGTTGATCCGGGCGTACATCATCACCACGCAGGCGCTCATGTGCATGCCGGGCGTGCTGGTGAAGAAGTCCATCACCAGACCGGTGATGGCGCCGATGGTGAGCTGGGCCCAGGCGGGCAGCTCGATCGGCAGCATCAACAAGAACAGGACGTAGAGGTACGGGATCAGGTATCCGTTCAGCACGTCGAGGTGGTCCAGCACCAGCACTTGCAGCGGGATCAGCGCCAGAAAGCGAAGGAGGTGTCCGAGGATGGTGCCGATCATCGGTCGTGGGCCTTTTGCAAGGTGTCGCGTTCAGCGCGGCGCAGATCATCCACCACGTACACGAAGCCGCTGCGGGTCATGTCCTCGCTCAGCCGTACCACGATATCGTGGTAGTTGCTGCCGGGCTGGTCCTCTACGCTCTCCACCACGCCCACCAGTACGCCGGCGGGAAAGGTGCCATCGCCGCCGCGTGTTTCCACGGTGTCGCCCACGGCCACACGGGCATGCTTGGCGATGTCGATCACACTGCTGGTGAGGGGGTCGTTGGTGTTCCAGTACAGCAGCCCGAAGTGTCCCGTCCGGCGCAACTGTACGCTGGTCTTGATGTCCGGACTGAGCACGCTGATCACCGAGGCGAATCCGGGGCTGGCGTCGCGCACCACGCCCACGATGCCGTTGGGTCCGATCACGCCCATGTCGCCATGCACGCCGGCCTTGGTGCCCTTGTTCAGGGTGAGGTGGTTCTTGGGCTTGTGCCAGGTGCTGTTCACCACCTTGGCGGTGATCACCCGGTACTCCTGTTGGCGCACGCTGTCCTGGATCCGGGCGAAGAGGCCCTCCACCGGGGTGTAGGTGCTGATGTGCCGGTTCCGGAAGTCGGCGTTCTCTTCGGCGAGCCGGCGGTTCACCTCCTTCAGACTGGTGTAGTCGGTGATCTCCTTGCGCCAGCTGAAGATGGTGCCCACCATGGCGTTGCTGCTGCTGATGGCCTGGGACCGATGGTGCTCGTTCCCGTTGTACAACAGGATCAACGACACGATCAGCCAGCCGAGGAACATCAGCGTGCTACGGATCCGGTATAGGAATCGGAAGAGGTCCCTCATTGGACGGTCGCGTCACCGGTTGGTGATACGGGACAGGGGCAGGTCCCTACTCCCGCATCAGGAACTGGAAGCGGTCGATGTTCTTCAGGGCGATGCCGGTGCCACGGGCCACGGCGCGCAACGGGTCTTCGGCCACATGCACGGGCAGCTTCGTCTTGATGCTGATCCGTTTGTCGAGGCCGCGGAGGAGCGCACCGCCACCGGCCAGGTAGATGCCGGTCTTGTAGATGTCGGCGCTCAGTTCGGGTGGGGTGGCCTCCAGTGCGCTCAGGATGGCCTCTTCGATCTTGCTGATCGATTTGTCCAGGGCCTGTGCGATCTCGCTGTAGGTCACGGTGATCTCCTTGGGGATCCCGGTCATCAGGTCGCGGCCGCGCACGGCGAAATCGGGTGGAGGTGCATCGAGCTCGGTCATGGCGGCCCCCACCTCGATCTTGATGGTCTCGGCGGTGCGTTCGCCCACCAGGATGTTGTGCTGGCGCCGCATGTATTCTTCGATGTCGCTGGTGAACTCATCACCGGCCACACGGATGTTCTTGTCGCAGACGATACCGCCCAGGGCGATCACGGCGATCTCGCTGGTACCACCACCGATATCGATGATCATGTTGCCCATGGGCTCCTCCACGTCGATGCCGATGCCGATGGCGGCGGCCATGGGCTCGTGGATCAGGTACACCTCCTTGGCGCCGGCGTGCTCGCTGCTGTCCTTCACGGCGCGTTTCTCCACCTCGGTGATGCCGCTGGGGATGCAGATCACCATGCGGAGGTTGGGGGTGAAGAGCTGGCGCCCGGGCTTGATCATGCGGATCATGCCCTTGATCATGTCCTCGGCGGCCTTGAAGTCGGCGATCACCCCATCGCGCAGGGGGCGCACGGTCTTGATGTTCTCGTGGGTCTTGCCGTGCATCTGCTGGGCCTGGCGCCCAACGGCGATCACCTTGCCGGTGGTACGGTCCACCGCTACGATGCTGGGCTCGTCCACCACCACCTTGTCGTTGTGGATGATCAGGGTGTTGGCCGTGCCGAGGTCGATGGCGATCTCCTGGGTGAAGAAGTTGAACCAGCTCATGGGTCCTACTCAGTGTTTGAAATGGCGTGTACCGGTGATGGCCATGGCCATTCCGTGGGTATTACAGAAGTCGATGCTGTCCTGGTCGCGAAGGCTTCCGCCGGGGTGTACCACGGCGGTTATGCCCGCCTGGTGCGCGATCCCCACACAGTCCGGGAAGGGGAAGAAGGCATCACTGGCCATCACGGCGCCGTGCAGGTCGAAGTTGAACTTCCCGGCTTTGGCGATGGCCTGCTCCAGGGCGTCCACGCGGCTGGTCTGCCCGGTGCCGCTGGCGAGCAGCTGGTTCCCCTTGGCCAGCACGATGGCGTTGCTCTTGGTGTGCTTCACCAGGATGGAGGCGAACACCAGGTCGTGCAGTTCCTGTGCGCTCGGGGCTTTGGTGGTGGCCGTACGCATGGCCGCCACACCAGGCACCACGTGGTCGCTATCCTCGCTCAACAGGCCGTTGAGGGCGGTACGCACCTTGGCCTTTGGGCGTGTCGCCGGCTTGCGGCGCAGGATCATGCGGTTCTTCTTCTTCCGCAGGATCTCCAGTGCGTCCGGTGCATAGTCGGGCGCGGCGATGATCTCGAAGAAGAGCTGGTCGATGGCTTCGGCGGTGACGCGGTCGATGGGTGCGGTGGTGATGAGCACTCCGCCGAAGGCGCTCACCGGGTCGCCGGCCAGGGCGGCATCCCAAGCCTCTTTCAGGGAGGGGCGAACGGCCGCGCCGCAGGCGTTGTTGTGCTTGAGGATCGCGAAAGGCACGCCGGGAATGGTGGCCAGGTCGTCGATCAGCTCCACGGCGGCGTCGAGGTCCAACAGGTTGTTGTAGCTCAGTTCCTTGCCGTTCAGTTGTTCGAACAGGGCGTGGAGGTCGCCGTGGAAGCTTCCTTTCTGGTGGGGGTTCTCGCCGTAGCGGAGCACGGTGGTGGGGCCGGTCGGCGTTACCAGCGGGGTGCCTCCTCCGGCGAACCAGGTCTGGATGGCCCGGTCGTACCGTGCGGTCACCTCGAAGGCGGCCGTGGCGAAGGCCTTGCGCTGGGCCAGGGTGGTATGCCCCTCCTGTTCGGTCAGCAGGCGCAGCAGTTCGGCGTACTGGGCCTGGGCCGGCACGATCACCACATCGCGGTGGTTCTTGGCCCCGGCACGGATCAGGCTGATGCCTCCGATGTCGATCTTCTCGATGATGGCGCTTTCTGCGGCCCCTGAGGCCACGGTATCCTCGAAGGGGTAGAGGTCCACGATCACCAGATCGATCGGGGGGATGGCGTATTCCTCCATTTGGGCCCGGTCGTTTTCCTGGTCACGTCGCCCAAGGATGCCGCCAAAGATCTTCGGATGGAGGGTTTTCACCCGACCGCCCAGGATGCTGGGGAAGGTGGTGAGGTCTTCCACCGGGGTCACCTTCAACCCGAGACTTTCGATGAATTCTTGGGTGCCACCGGTGGAGTACAGGTGTACCCCGCGCCGATCCAGTTCACGTACGATGGGTTCGAGCCCATCCTTGTGGAACACGGATACGAGTGCGCTATGGATTCGTTTTTGCCCGTCCAATGGGGAGATGCGGACGTTCGGGTCCGGCTATTCCGGGGCAAGTTTACGAGCAAAAACAACGGCATTCGCCTTTGCCCGAACACGTTACGCAAAGGTTACCAACAGGCAGACACGGAAAGGGGCCAGAGTTGAAGTGGGGTCGAACAGGTCCTTCAGAAACGTAAGCCCACGCCCAGTTGGATCTGGAGGGATTCGGTGCGGCTGTTGAGCTTTTCGTAGGTCACGGTACCATCGTTGGCGATGGCGATGGTGCGGGGGTCCACATAGTCCACCTTGCCGTTGAAAAGGCGTTCGACCCGGCCTTCCACGTACACCTGCTTGCCGATGCCGTACATGAGGCCCACGGCCCACCCGTAGCTGGATACCCACTGGCCATCGCGTTCATCGTCGGTCATGCCGCTGCTGGTGGTGATGGTGGAACGGGTCACGAAGTTCCGGGCCCCGAGCATCACTTCGCCGTAGGGTCTCACGTGGCCGCGCAAGGGGTTCAAGCGGGCCAGGGCGTGGTGGCCGTACACGTTGCTCCGTACGCTCACCGATCGGCTGGGGTTGGCGGTGAGCAGCGATCCGGCGGGCCGCAGTTCGCTGTACTCGCTGCCCATCCGGCTCCATGCGAAGTCGTAGCCGAACTCCAGGGGAAGCAGCCGCAACGGCATGGCGAGGTTGGCGGATAGGCCGACCATGGTGTTGCCCCAGGTGTGGTCGAACTCGCCCAAGGGTATGCCGAGCTCCAGGCCACCGCTCAAGGTGGACGAGCGTTGGTCCCAAGCGCCACGGTCCTTCACTTGGGCCGTGACGGTGAGGGATAAGCCCGCTGCGAGCAGGGCGATGGCGTGGCGGATCATGGATGGATGGGTCCCAAAGTCCATGCCGAAGGTAGCGGCCTATCTTGCTCCGCGATGGAAATGGGACTACAGTGGGCGGCATGGGGCCTGCCGGGTTTGTTCCTGGCCTCGTTCCTCGCGGCCACCTTGTTACCGTTCAGTTCGGAGGCGATGCTTTTGGCCATGGTCGGCATGGGAGGTAGCGTAGGATCATTGCTGGTGGTGGCCACCGCGGGCAATACCCTCGGCGGTCTGGTCAACTATGGCCTTGGGCGTTGGTTGCCCACGGGTCGGCTGGCGCGTGGGTTGGGGCTCGATGTGGTCAAGGCCGAGCGTTGGCAGGCCTTGGTGCAGCGGCGCGGCGCTTGGATGGCCCTGTTGTGTTGGCTTCCGGTTATCGGCGATCCGATCGCCATCGCACTCGGCCTTTTTCGGGCCCCCTTCGTTCCATCGGCCTTGTTCATGCTGTTCGGCAAGGCCGCGCGGTACGCGATCCTGCTGTGGGGTGCGCGGCCCTTCCTCGGGGCGTGATGGAGGGTGGTCGGTGCAGGTGGGCCGGATCCCACGACAAGGCTTGGTTGGAATGGTGTTCTCCGCAGGACGATCGGGCGGAGGCGTTGCAAGGCCGAAGGCGTGTACCGCAGGGAGCGGAGCTGCCGCGGGCCTGTGTTACTGTGGTGGCGATGAGGGAATGGGCTGTTCCGCTTGGTTGAGAGGAAGTGCAGAAGGAGGAAGCCAAGACCATTCTCACTACTTCACCTCCTCACCTCTTCGTCACCCGGACCCGCCGGTGCAGAGACCGTTTCTTTCTCACCGTCGGAGTAAGGATCGATCACTCCGGACAAGTTGTGCGGATAAAGACCGAGTGGAGCGGTCTGGGGAGAATTGCCGTGCACTTCCGCTCGAATGTCCACATGGTATACGTGGTGTGGAATAGCAAAAGGCTCCCGTAGGAGCCCTTCGCCAGGATGGTGGGTCGGCTCAGTAGGCCGTGTTCTGCGGGTCGAAGTTGGTCCAGCCGCTGGTCCAGTCGGTTGTGCCGAACGCGCCACGGAAGGCGACCACATCGAAGAAACCGTTGTTCAGCGGGGCGGTGCTGAGATCGGCGCCGTTCAGTAGGATGCTGGAGGCCAAGGGCAGTAGCTGCGGGTTGGTGAGGCTGGTGGGCATCGCCAGGCCGAGGTCGCCGGTGTTGGGGTACACCGCGTTGTTCCATCCGTTGGTGCTGAACCAGGAGCTGATGTCCCAGGTGCTGCCACTGGCCACGGCGAAGTTGTTGGTCATGCCAGCGAGGATGGTGTTGCGGATGCGCAGCTCGTTGTTGGTGGCGTTGGTCTCGGTGCTGCTACCGTCGATCAGCAAACCGGTGGGGTATCCGGCAAAGACGGAGTTGTACACCTGGGTCTTGGTGTTGCGGCGCAGGTGCATGGAACGCTTGTAGAGGTCGTTGATGGTGCTGCTGGCGGTGAGCGGACCCAGGATGGTGACGTTGCTCCAGATGCCTTGGGTGTAGGGTGCCACGGCGTTGCCTGCGCCATCGTTATCGCACTCGAAACCGTTGCTTCCGCTCACATCGGCGGCGTTGGGGTCGCGCACCACCAGGCCGTACTGCACCTGGCCCTGCCAGCCGAAGTCCTGGTCGAAGTCGTCGTCGAGGCCGCGGTGTGCCACGAGGTATTTGCCGTTCACGGTACCGCCGAACCACTCGAAGCTATCATCGCCGCTGTAGCTCACCTGTACGTGGTCAACGATGGTGCCGTGGCCCACGCAGCCCAGGGTGAGGCCATTGATCTCCTGGTTGGGTTGCAGGGCGATACCCCCGAACTCGATGCGTACATAGCGCAGGATGCCGCTGTCGTCGGCAGGGTCGTTGCCACCATACACCGCGTCGGGCCCGCCTTCCACGATGGGGTCTGCGGGTTGGTTGTGCGGTGCGCGGCCGCAGATGATCAGGCCGCCCCAGTCGCCACGGTCGCGGCTACCGGCGGGTTGGTTGCTGGTGAAG
>CAUJED010000087.1:0-18199 GCA_963169535.1 Bacteroidota bacterium
CACTCGTTGCGAGCCGTGCCGTTGTGGCACAGGACCGGATCCTGATGATGAACGGCGAGATCCATGAAGGACGGGTCTTGGGGCAGAGCACCCTGGAGGTGCGTTACCTGCAACTGCGGAAGAGTGGTTCGTGGAAGGAGCGTGCCGAACCCACCGAGGAGGTGTTCTCCGTGATCGACAGCCTCGGCCGTGAACGGATCTGGTATTTCCACGATACCGTGTTCGGCAACGACCTTACCACGGAGCAGATGCGCTGGTTCTTGAACGGTGAGCGCGATGCCCGCAAGGGCTACAAGCCCATCTGGCCCATGGTGGGGGCCTTCGCCACAGGGGCTGGTCTGGTGATCGGACTGAATTGGGAGATGAACGGTATGTTCTTACCCCCGATCGTAGCCGGGGCCATGGCGTTGCCCCGGGTGCATGTCACCCCGGGCTCGATATCCAACCCCCTGATGGAGGGCGATGAGTACTACGCCACAGGCTATGCCCGTGTAGGTCGCTCGAAGCGCGTGATCCGTTGCTTGATCTCCACGTTCGCCGGGGTGGCCGTGGGGCTCGCCGTGCGGCAACTCATCATCAACCCCACCCTCGACTACGAGTAGTGCCCATGACCTTCGAGAACACGCTGGCCTACGCCCGGGAACGCGACGCGCAGGATCCCCTCCGTGCCTTTCGCGATGAATTCATCTTCCCACAGCACGATGGCCGCGATGCCATCTACTTCACCGGGAACTCCCTCGGTCTGCAGCCCAAGGCCGCGGCCGCGGCACTGAAGCAGGAACTCGATGACTGGGGCAGGCTCGGCGTGGAGGGCCACTTCCATGCGAAACATCCGTGGTACAGCTACCACGAGGAACTCGCCGCCAGCACCGCACGGCTTGTGGGCGCGTTGGAGGAGGAGGTGGTGGTGATGAACCAGCTCACCAGCAACCTGCACTTCCTGTTGGTGTCGTTCTACCGCCCGAAGGGGAAGCGCGTGAAGATCCTCACCGAGCAACGTCCGTTCCCCAGCGATACGTACGCCTTCGCTTCGCAGATCAGGTTCCATGGCTTGGATCCCGATGTGTGCTTGGAGGAGGTGCAACCCCGCCCCGGCGAACACACGTTGCGGCAGGAGGACATCATCGCGAAGATCAACGAGCTGGGCGATGAGTTGGCGCTGGTCTGTTTCGGCGGCGTGAACTTCCTTACCGGGCAAGCCTACGACATCAAGGGTATCACCGCCGCTGCGCACAAGGTGGGCGCGTTCGCTGGTTTCGATCTGGCGCACGGCGCGGGCAACCTGCACCTGAAGCTGCACGACGATGGTCCCGACTTCGCCTGCTGGTGCAGCTACAAGTACCTGAACAGCGGTCCGGGCGGTGTGGCCGGGGCGTTCGTGCATCAGCGGCACCTGGGCACGGAGCTTCCACGGTTCGCCGGATGGTGGGGCCATGACAAACGCGAACGCTTCAAGATGGAGCGCGCCTTCAAACCCATGCTCACCGCCGAGGCCTGGCAGGTGAGCAATGCGCCGGTACTCCCCATGGCCGTGCACCGCGTGGCGTTGGAGCAGTTCGACCGCGCGGGCATGGAACGCCTGCGGGCCAAGAGCATCCACCTCACGGGCTACCTGCGGTGGATCATCGAAGGCATCTCAGCCGAGCATGGGAACATGTTCAACATCATCACCCCGAAGGATCCTGCGCAGAACGGTGCCCAGCTATCCATCCTCGTCAACGGCGATGGGCGCGGCATATTCGATCGCCTCACTGCGCGCGGGGTGTTCTGCGACTGGCGCGAACCCGACGTGCTGCGCATGGCCCCCGTGCCGATGTACAACAGCTTCGAGGATGTGTACAGGTTCGGGGAGATCTTGAACGAATGCGTGAGGAAGTGAAGAGGTGAAGGAGTGAAGGGGGCGATGCTTGCGACCATGGACATATCCACTTCTTCACCTCATCTCTTTCCCACTTCCGCTCCATGCCCATGAGCAACATCACCATTGTTGGCGGCGGCCTTGTTGGATCCCTGCTCGCCATCTTCCTGGCCAAGCGCGGCCATGTCGTGAGCGTGTACGAACGCCGGCCCGACCCGCGCAGGACCGATGTGTACGCGGGCCGCAGCATCAACCTGGTGGTAAGCCACCGCGGCTGGACCGCCCTGCGCGCCGCCGGTGTGGAGGATGCCGTGCAGGCCATCACCGTGCCCGTGCACGCCCGCATGACGCACGACCGCGAGGGCAACCTGAACCGCGTGCCGTACAGCATCGACAACAAGGCCATCTGGTCGGTGTCGCGCGGCGAACTGAACCGGCGCCTGCTCGCCGAAGCGGAGAAGCTGTCCAACGTGAAGCTCTTCTTCGACCACCGTTGCCTCGATGTGGACCTGGAGCATGCCACCTGCGACTTCGATCACAACGGCCACAAGGTGGAGGTGAAGGCCGATCTGGTGTTCGGGGCCGACGGCGCCTTCAGCGCGGTGCGCAGTAAGATGGTGCTGGGCCGCTTCTCGTATAGCCAGGAGTACATCGAGCACGATTACAAGGAGGTGGCTTTCCCCGCCAACCCCGACGGCACACCGAAGATGGACCCGCATTGCCTGCACATCTGGCCGCGCCGCTGGTTCATGCTCATGGGGCTGGCGAATCAGGATGGCGGCTTCACCGGCACGCTCTTCATGCCGCACCACGCCACTGCCCAAAGCCCGGGCTTCGATACCGTGCAGGGCGAGCAGGCCGTGCGTCGCTTCTTCGCCGAGCAGTTCCCCGATGTGCAGCCCATGGTGCCCGATGTGGTGGAACAATACCTCCGCAACCCGCAAAGTACCCTGGTCATCATCCGCTGCGCCCCGTGGCAGATCAATGGCAAGGTGGCGCTGATCGGCGATGCGGCACACGCCATCGTGCCCTTCTATGGCGAGGGCATGAACGCCGGTTACGAGGACTGCAAGGTGTTGAACGACCTGCTGAACGAGCACGGCGACGACAACTGGTCCGAGGTGCTACACCGCTACGCTGCCGCACGCAAGCCCAACGGCGACGCCATCGCCGACCTCAGCCTGCGCAACTTCGTGGAGATGCGCGACCTGGTGGCCGACCCGCGCTTCCTGCTGCGCAAGAAGATCGAGGGCCATATCCAAGCGAAGCATCCCGACAAGTGGCTGCCGCTGTACAGCCAGGTGAAGTTCAGCGATATCCCCTACGCCGATGCGTGGCGCGAAGGGCTGCGGCACGACCGCATCATGGACGAGGTGCTGGCGATGCCGAGGATCGAAGAACGGTGGGCGAGCGAGGAGGTGGAGCGGAAGGTGCTGGCGTTGTTGTGAGCAGGGGTGATGGGCAGGCAGCGTTACCGCTCCACCCGTACCCCGTTCCGCCGCGCCTCGCATTCGTTGCAGTAGGTCTTTCCATCGCACCCCACCACACCCGGGCAGTCGGTGGTGCAGATGTCCTTGGCGTGTTGCTGCTGCACCTTCGGATCGGGGCAGGTTTCCTTGCGGCAACCCATGGCAAGCATCGCAAGGGTGGCCACGATGAGGGGGGTGGATGCTTTCATCGGATGGGTTTCCGGTGAGCGGGGATGCCACGACCAAGATACTGAGACGGCATGAAAGAACCGGTCGATCCAATGATGAAAAGGTGAAAGGGTGAAAAGCGTGAGAAGGTGAAATGCCTCGCACCCTTTCACGCTACCACCCCAGTGGTCAAGATCGCTGAGCTTGGCCGGATCTTCATCACCGGCCCAGTAGCATGGCCTTGGGTATCATCCCCAACACAGCCGCCCTTGGTGCCCCCGTTCCACACCGATGCGTTGACACTTTCGGCAAGGACATCGCGTTGATACCACTATGCGGAACGGAACTTCGGCCATGCACAGGCACTTCCTTGCCATGGCCGCATGGGCGCTTCTTCATGACGCCTCGGCCCAAGGGCTCATGGAACGTAAACGACCCGACCTGATCCCGCTCGACGGACAGGCCCGCCGTATCGGGTGGTACGTGGCACCCGGGCTCACCTACACCTTGCCGCGTGCTACCGACGGGGAGCAGGAGGTGTTCCGCCGGGGCGATACCTCGTATGTGGCCACCTACGACCCGAACGGCCGCTTGGGGCTGTACCTGGAAGGGGGGCTCTCCTGGTACACGCGTGATCCGGTGATCGTGGACTACCTCGACCTGGGTATCGCGTACAAGAACCTCCGCGGTCATGAGGTGGCCAACGGCCGGTATGCCATCGCCGATAGTGTGTTGGACCTTGTCGGAGAGGGCGCTTTCGCCGAGCGCTTGCTCACCGTTCACTTCAACGCCAACAAGTTCATCCCCACCTGGCGTTACCAATTCGTGCAGCTATCCTTGGGGGCCAACGCGGACCTACGCCTCAGCGCGGACCATGACCACACCGCATCGCCGGTGCTCAACGAGCATCGTTCGCCACCCGACCTGTGGGGGCAGGTGCACTTCAAGGTGGGCTATGGTTTCAAGCTCACCAGCAAGATGTTCGTCATCCCCGCCGTGGAGTCGCCCATCTTCAGCGTCAAACCCGCGGACGACGCGCGTTTCGGTGCGCTGCAATGGTTCAGCAGCGACTACCGCCCGCTGATCCTCAGCGTTCGGTTCCTTTTCCTTCGGGCCCGCAGAGGGTTCGACTGCCCACCGCCCATCAAGCACAAAGGGCAGATGAAGACCTACAAACAGGACGGCTATCACCCCAAGTAGGATCTCACCTCAAGAAGGGGTTGCTCCGCTTCTCCCGACCGATGGTGGTGGCCGGCCCATGTCCGCAGTGCACCGTCACATCATCCCCCAAGGGGAATAGCGTATCGCGGATGCTCCGCAACAAGGTGTCCATGTCGCCCCCCGGAAGATCCACGCGCCCCACACTGTTCTGGAACAATACATCGCCGCTCACCACGAATTTCCCGGGGGCATGGTAGAAGGCGATGTGGCCCGGCGCATGGCCGGGTACGAAGAGCACGCTTAGTTCCGCATCGCCGATCCGGATGATGTCGCCTTCCTGGAGGAACCCCTTCGGCTCAGGGGCCGGGTCGTAGGGCAGGCCATACATCGATGCGGTGCGGGCCCCGCCGTGCAGGATCGGGAGGTCCGCACGATGCAGTTCGGGCGAGAGCCCGTACCGCCTGTGCATCCATGCGCAACCGAGGATATGGTCGATGTGGGCGTGGGTGAGCACAACACGTACGGGGGTCAGTCCGTTCCGTTCCAACGCGGCTTCGAGCTCTTGCTGTTCGGCCGGGTCCCAGCAGCCCGGGTCCACCACGATGGCCTCTCGGCCGTCATGGATCACGAAGGTGTTCTCCTGAAAGGGGTTGAAGGTGAGCCTGAGGACGTTCAGCATGGCAGGAAAGCCCGAAATTCGCACCTGCGCGCTGCCGATCGGGCGGCGTCAAAGCTAACTTCAACCCGTGTCCGCCCTGCTGCGTCGAACCCTGCTCCGAGCCCTGCTCGCCCTCATGGCGCTGAACGCCGCCGGGGGACTGAGGGCGCAGTTCTATTCCGGGTCGCAGCAGGAGTACGGCAAGAACCGCGTCCAGTACCAGGATTTCCTCTGGCAGCAGTACCGCTTCAACGCCATGGAGGTGTTCTTCTACAAGGAAGGGCGCGACCTGGCCCGGTACGTGGCCCAAGCCGCCACCGTGTATCAGAAGGAGTTGGAGAAGGATTTCGATTTCGTCCTGGATGAACGACTTCAGTTCATCGTTTACAACTCGCTCACCGACTTCCGCCAGAGCAACATCGGGCTGGTGGGTGTGGATGGACAGCAGAACATCGGTGGACTCACCCGCATCGTGGGCACCAAGATCTTCGTGTATTTCGAAGGGGACCATGCCTTGCTGGATCGGCAGATCCGCTCCGGTATCGCGCACGTGATCGTGGATCAGATGATGTTCGGCGGGAACTGGCGCGAAATGCTCAAGAGCTCCACCTTCATGAGTCTGCCGTCGTGGTTCACCGATGGCATCATCTCCTACCGTTCACAGCCCTGGGATGCACAGCTGAACAACAGCATCCGGGATCGTGTGATGAGCGGGCGCTTCGACAAGTTCAATCGTATTGAAGGCGACGACGCCCGGTATGCGGGGCACATGATCTGGAAGTACGTGGCCGACGTGTATGGGCCAGGCGTGGTGCCCAACATCCTATACATGACCCGCGTGAGCCGCAACCCCGAGAGCGGCTTCCTCTTCGTACTCGGCGTTTCGTTGAAGACCCTCACCCAGGAGTGCCTGGCCTTCTACAAGGACCGCTTCGCCGACGAGGACCGCTACCGGAAGGATACGGCCCTGGAGGAATTGCACATCAGAACGAAACGCTCACGGACGTACAGCGAGTTCAAGCAGAGCCCCAATGGGCGCTACCTGGCCTGGGTGAGCAATGAGATGGGCCAGTACAAGGTGTGGGTGTACGAGATCGCCACCAAGAAGCTCAAGCGCATCGTGAAGGGGGAGAAGAAGCTCGATCGTATCGTGGATCGGAGCTTCCCCGTACTGGCCTGGCACCCCAACAGCCAGGTGCTCTCCTATGCCGTGGAGCGCAAGGGCCAGCTGGTGATGCGCACCTACACGGTCGATGATGGTCGCACCGACGAGAAACCCGTTCACCTCTTGGAGAAGATCCTGAGCATGAGCTACAGCCCCGATGGGCGTAACATGGTCTTCAGCGCCATCCGTGATGGCCGTACCGACCTGTACTACTATCACGTGATCGGCAACCGGCAGGAACAACTGACCGACGACCAATTCGACGACCTCGATCCCCGGTTCGTGGATGGGGGACGGCGCATCATCTTCAGTAGCGATCGGATCAGCGACACCCTTCGCGCCAACGCGGAGGTGGCACTGGTCAACGGCCATAAGGACATCTTTATGTTCGACCTGGAGACCCGGTCGCCACGGCTCACGCGGCTCACCTCCACCCCGGGGGTGAACGAGCTGCAGCCCGCACAGTACGACTCCACCCACTACACCTACCTGAGCGAAGCGGACGGGATCCGCAACCGCTTCCTGGTCCATTACGACAGTGCGGTGAGCCACATCGATACCACCGTGCACTACCGCTATTTCGCGGTGCAGGAGCGGCTCACCGATCTGCGACGCTCCATTCTGGAACATGAGATGAACGCCACCCAAGGGCGATACACCCAGCTGCAATACCGCGATGGTCGATACCATTTCCATTTAGGCCGGATGGCGGAAGAACGTGCGATGAGCATGGATGGCGCGGCCATGGAGAAGCCCGATCAACGCGGTGCGACGCCACCATCCGTGTTGAACGACGATATGAGCCCGGTGGTGAAGGTGCCTCCACGCAACGCTCGGTCCTCGGGCGAAGGAGCCATCGATGTGCGCAACTACGTGTTCTCCGACGAACGTGCCGCGCCGCATGATGCCCCTCGTTCTTCAACGGATAGGCCCGCTCCGCCAACCACCGTGGTCAGCGGCGCGGACACCACCGCGGCCAAGCCGTTCAGGTATCCGGATCAACGCAACTACAACGTCAACTTCGCGATCGATGGGGTGGTGACCCAGCTGGACAACACCTATTCCAACCAGTTCTATCAGCCGTACATCGGCCCGGGTGCATTGAACCCCGGTCTCAGCGGCCTTACCCGGATGGGGGTGAGCGACCTGTTCGAGGACCATCGTATCGTGGGTGGGTTCCGCCTGGCCCTGGACCTGAACAACAATGACTATTTAGTGGCCTACGAGAACCTGAAGGACCGCCTGGACAAGCGGATCTCATTCCAGCGACAGGCCTATCAGAACCTTACTGAGGTTGGCGTGGAGAAGGTGCATACGCATAATGTGCGGTACCAGCTCAGCTGGCCTTTCAGCGAGCTGGCGAGCGTGCGTGCATCGATCATGTACCGGAACGACCGCCATGTCGCGCAAAGCATCGATCCCCTGAGCCTCCGCGAGGCCAATGGATATGATCACATGGCCGGGGCCAAGCTCGAGTACATCTTCGATAGCTCGCTTCCGCGCGGTCTCAACCTATGGACCGGCTGGAAGTTGAAGTTCTTCGCGGAGTACTATCAGCAGCCCGAGGATAAGAGCGACATGCAGGTGGTGGGGATGGATCTCCGACACTCCATGCGCATTCACCGGGAGATGATCTGGGTCACACGACTGGCCGGAAGCAGTTCCCTCGGAAGCCGCAAGGTGGCCTATTTCCTCGGTGGTGTGGACAACTGGCTCTTTGCGAAGGTGGATGGCTCCATGCCCGTGGACCCGGACCAGAACTACCGCTTCCAAAGCATGAGCGTGCCCATGCGGGGCTTCTTCTACAATGCCCGCAACGGAAGCAGCTTCGGGGTGCTCAACACCGAGTTGCGCCTGCCCTTGTTCCGCTACCTCATCAACCGGCCCATTCGCTCGGACCTGATCCACAATTTCCAAGTGGTGGGCTTCGCCGATGTCGGCTCGGCTTGGACCGGCGCCCATCCCTATGCCGATGATAATAGCTTCAACCGGGTGGTGATCCGCCGCAACCCGCTCACCATCACCCTGGACAGTCATCGCGAGCCGATCGTGGCCGCCTACGGCTTCGGCCTGCGATCGCGGGTGCTGGGTTATTTCGTGCGGGCCGATTGGGCCTGGGGCATCGATGATGGTGTGGTACAACCCCGTGTGTTCCATTTCTCACTAAGCCTCGACATCTGATGTCCTTGGAACCGCAATCCGTCCTTTCACTGCTCCTGGTCGGCCTCGTCGCCGGGATCCTCAGTGGCTTCGTGGGGATCGGGGGTGGGGTGATCATGGTGCCCGCCTTGGTATGGCTCCTGGGCTATACGCAACACCAGGCGCAAGGCACCAGCCTGGCGGTGCTCATGTTCCCGGTGGTGTTCCTCGCCGTGCGCAACTATTACAAGGCCGGAGCCATCGACCCCAAGGTGGTCGCGTTCATCGCGGTGGCGTTCGTGTTGGGCTCCTATTTCGGAAGCAAGTGGTCGCTGGCACTGCCGTTGGAAACCGTACGCAAGGTCTTCGGTGGGGTGATCCTGCTGGTCGCGTTGAAGCTCATCCTCGGTAAATGATCGATCGCATCAAGGACACCATCGCCGGCCTGCGGGCCGAGATGATCGGGTGGCGCCGCCACCTGCACCAACATCCCGAGCTCTCCTTTCAAGAGGTCGGAACGGTCCGGTTCGTGGTGGAGCGGTTGCTGGCCGAAGGCATCGCGGTACGCGATGGTGTGGGCAAACTCACCCCCGATGCGAAGGGTACGGGTGCCATTGCGCTGGTCCGTGGGGAGGGGACAGGGAGCACCGCCTGCATCGCCATCCGCGCCGACCTGGACGCCTTGCCGATCACCGAGGTGGGCAAAGAGGCCTACTGTTCCAAGAATCCCGGGGTGATGCATGCCTGTGGCCATGATGCACATACCGCGATGGTGCTCGGTGCGGGCATCGCATTGCATCGGCTTCGAAAGGAGTGGGGCGGCACGGTGATGCTCGTGTTCCAGCCCGGTGAGGAGAAGGAGCCCGGAGGTGCCTCACTGCTGGTGAAGGAGGGCGTGTTCAATGATCCCAGGCCGTCGGGCATCCTTGGTCAACATGTGACCCCCGAGCTCCCCATCGGCAAACTCGGCTTCCGCTCCGGTCCGTTCATGGCGGCGGCCGACGAGCTGTACATCACCGTGAAAGGCCGTGGCGGACATGCCGGTTCGCCGCACCTGTGCATCGACCCGGTGCCCATCGCCGCGCAACTGATCCTTGCGCTGCAACAAGTGGTGAGCCGCCGCAACAAACCCGGTCAACCCATGGTGCTCTCGCTCGGCAAGGTGATCGCCAACGGAGCCACCAACATCATTCCGGACGAGGTGCGGGTCGAAGGCACCATGCGCACCTTCGATGAGGCATGGCGCGCGGAGTTGCACGAATTGCTGCCGGTGCTGAGCCGTGGCCTCTGCGAGGGCCTTGGTGCCACCGTGGATCTCCGTATCGTGAAGGGTTCACCGGTAGTGAAGAACGATCCGGAGCTCACGGCGCGGATCCGTGCGGCCGCGGTGGCGTTCGTGGGCGCGGATAACGTCGTGGACATGGACATCCGCATGGGCGCCGAGGATTTCGCCTACTACACCCAGGTGATGCCCGGCTGCTTCTTCCGGCTGGGCACCGGCAACCCGACCAAACCCGGCACCACCAGCGGTCTGCACCGCGCCGAGATGGATATCGACGAGGATGCGCTGGTGATCGGAGCGGGGATGATGGCGTGGGGGGCGCTGAGCGAGCTGGAGTGATCGCTCATTGCCCATCGATCGTGCACCACAGGAATATGGCGGTGCAGTACACCCAGAACACCGAGAATACGATGTGTACCGTTGTTTCCAGCCTCTTGCCGCGCCATAGTGCGGGCGAGTAGTAGAACCATTGCACCAAGGCGCGGGCACCCCAGAAGATGCCCAACCCAAGGCAGATCCGGCGGCCGAGGGCGGTGGTCATCAGTTCTTGGGCCGACGTAAGACAAAGAAGGCCGAAGAGGAACACGACAAGGGCGATGAAGAAGGTGTGCACGTGCATCATCTGCCGATCGAGGAGGCTGAGCGATGCGAGTTGCTGTGCCCACTTGAAGTAGCGAGGAAACCCGGTATGGCTGAGGGCCAGCAGGATGAACAGCGTGCCGATGATATGCAGATGAACGATCATGCCGGATGAAGGATGAAGGTGGTGATGAAGCCTGCCGTGCGATGGGTGCCCACCAGGTGGAACCCGGATCCACGGAACGCGCTTGTCCACGCTTTGCGGGAATGAAAGTGGAGGACCCCGATGGAGAAGACCAGTGTGTTCGGCACGTCGCGGAGGTGTTCGGTCACGACCAGGCGACCATCGTGCTTCAGCGTTCGGCGTATCTCTTTCAGCAGGGCCACACGGTCCGCGTGCGTACGTGCTTCATGCAGGGAGAGGAAGGCCACGGCAAGGTCCACCGTTGCGGTCTGAAGAGGCAGGGTCCCCTGGCGCGCCTGCACCGTGCCGGGGTATGCCGGATATGCCCTCCGGGCCCGGAGGATGGACGCCTCGGTGAACCGCTCCGGGTCGTAGAGGTCCACCACGACCGATCCGCTTCGTGGAAAGCGTTGGCGCAGGATAGCGCTCGATGCGTCGAAGCCTGCGTTCACGTTCAGGATCCGTTGTGGTTCTGTCTCCATCACCGTGCCCAGCCAAGGCATGTCGTAGAGGGCGGACCGGTCGTAGATGAGGTGTGACACCACCAGGGGCAGGGTGACCATGGTCGTGGCCACTAGGGCGACCACGATCAATGGGAAGGCATGCTCGGAAAGGGCCGCAGCACTTGTGAACGCCACCACGATCAGGCAAAGCCCCGCGAGGTACTTCGGCCAATTGAACCGCACCACGTTCCAAGCACCCTCGTAGCGGCCCCTCATGGTACAATGGGTTCGAGCACGCCCGGCTTCCAATGGTAGGGTACATGGTCGATCATGAAGGCATTGGAAAGGTGCAGCTGACCCAAGCCGAGCCTTTCGATGAAGGCGCACCGATGTTCCTCTATCGCAACGGGTCGTGGGCGCCAGTCCGTTCGGGCACCTTCCACGATCAGTACATGGTTCCGCTTGGGAGCATGGCTGAACGTGAACGGCAATGGCCCGACGAAGCGCCGTGCTTCGCTCCAGTCCGCGAATACGGAGTTTGGGGGCAGGGCAACCGGTTCGCCGCGGTCTTTCACCACCACCACGGTGTCCCCGTCGGTGGTGCGGAGGGTGAGCCCATCGCTGTTCACCTTGGTGATCATCGGTTTGAAGGCGTAGCGGTAGCGCGTGAAACAGTTGCCGAGAAGGGCCATAAGGCGCCGGTCGGTCTCTGAGCCGAGGATGTACAGGCCGCGCGATCCACGCCCCTGGGCATTCGTGTACCGTACGAAGATGCGGTAGCCGATGAGCCAGAAGTCCTGCCCCGACCAACGCGGATGACCGGTCGGACGAAGAGCCCGGGCGCGCACCACCGCCATGGCGATGAAGCCCCAGCGGTCGTTGAACGTATCCAGTGCAAGGAACGAAGGGATCATCGCCAACAGTTCGGCCTTGGGCGCTGCGAACGTCAGCACCACGGTCTTCTCCAGTTCCGCTACTACGCCGAAAGGATGGTTCTTCAAGGCTTCAAGCATGCGTTCTTGGAAAGCGTGGAAAGGCGTTCACGAGGATGAACACACCGAGGAGCAGTGCGAAGATCATGTTCCAGCGGCCCCACAGGAGCAGATGGGGGACCACGGCGAACTCGATCAGGTTCATCAGCAGGATCACGGTGGTCTGGGTGACCGCACAAACGCGGTAGCGCCAGCCGGAAATGATCCACACGGCCATGCCGACCTCTGCGATACCGATCGCCATGGTCATGGGCGATGCGATCGCTCGACCCAGGATCGCCCCCACGATCTCCTCGTGGCGCGGCACTTGACCAAGCACCTTGCACCATAGCCCGTTCACGAGCCAGATGGCCGCGAGAACGTAGCGCAACGCAGGATCGCTGATGGCCGGCCACCTTCCCATGGTGTGCCAAAGCAACGAAGTACGTGGGTGCTGCGGTAGGCCCCCAAGGAATTCGGGCTGGCGGCACACGCGGCCGAGCTACCCCACGATGATGTCATCCACCTCGATCACCGGCCTGCCGTTCTTCGTGTGTACGGTCAGTTCCACGGAATTGGAGGTTCGCCCACGCGCTGTCCAAAGATCCAGCTTCAGGTTGTAGGCCCCCGGCCAGTTGCGCACCGGTACGGTCCGAAGCTCGCGCCACACATGTTCCGGCGGCATCACCAGCGCACTGCCCACATCGTCCACGGCGGCTTCCATGTCGTCAGCGCTCAGGCGTGTGCCGTTGGTGGCCTCCTCCAGCTCTTCGAAGCGCCGCTCCACGAGCAGCTTCATCACATGCTTGGCGACGAGCGTGAGGTCGTTGGGACTCATGTCAGGACCAAAGCCAGCAGTACAGAACAACCCATACACCGATGAACAGACCACCCACGGCCAAGGTGCCGCGGTGCTGCATCAAGTCGCGTTTCACCAACAAACGGTATAAGGCCCATCCGAAGAAGAGGGTGAGCAAACCGATGGCCATGACGAACCGTCCCATGTGTTACTGTTCAAGTGTCCGTCAGTTCGCCACCTCGCTCATGAATTTCAGGCGGATCAGGCGAAGTTCTTCCTCGCTGTAGTCCCCATCGAACTCCTGGTGCGCGGTCTCGATATCATCGGTCTCGCTCCCGCGGAAGTAGTCCATGATCTCCTCCTGAACGTCGGGTTCGAGCAGGTCGTTGATGTGGTAGTTGATGTCGAGCTTGGTGCCGCTCATCACGATGCTCTCCAACTCGGTGAGCAGGTCGGGCAGGGTGAGTCCTTTGCCACGGGCTATGGCATCCAGCGGCAGTCGCTTGTCGATGTTCTGGATGATGTGGACCTTGTTGCCGCTCTTATTCACCACGGAGCGCACCACCACTTCCTCCTCCCGCTCGATGTCGTTCTCCTCCACGTACTTGGCGATCAGCTCCAAGAAGGGCTTTCCGTACTTGGCCGCCTTGCCCGGACCAACCCCCGTCACTTGTGTGAGGTCGTCCATGGTCACCGGGTACCGCATGGTCATTTCCTCCAAGGAGGGGTCTTGGAAGATCACGTAGGGCGGCAACTTGTGTTTCTTGGCCACCTGCTGACGAAGGTCCTTCAACATCGCCATCAGCTTCTCGTCCGCCGCGCCGCGACCTCCTCCTCCACTGGTGAAGTCATCATCGCCACCTTCATCCTCGGAGTAGTCGCGTTCCTTCACGAACTTGATCGAGACCGGCTTCTTCCGGAACTTCTTTCCCGCCTCGGTGAGGCTCAGGTTGCCGTAGGTCTCGATGTCCTTGTGCAGCAGCCCGTTCACCAGGGCTTGCCGGAGCACGGCCATCCAGTGCTGGGCGTCCTTGTCGCTGCCCGCACCATAGCTCTCCAGCTTATCGCCCTTGTAGTTCTTGATCTCGCTGGTCTCCGTGCCGGTGAGCAGGTCGCAGATGTACTTCGCCTTGTGCCGTTCCTTGCTCTCGACCACCGCATCCAGGATCTGCACCACATCGTCCTTCGCTTCGAAGACCTCCTGGGGGTTGGTGCAGTTGTCGCATGAGCCGCAATCGTTCCCAGGCATTTCCTCGCCGAAGTAGTGCAGTAGGTATTTCCGACGGCACATGCTCGTTTCGGCATAGCCCACGGTGTCCTGCAGCAGCTGTTTGCCGATCTCCTGTTCGGCCACCGGCTTCCCTTGCAGGAATTTCTCCAGCTTTTCGATGTCCTTGTAGCTGTAGAAGGCCACGCACTTGCCCTCGCCACCGTCGCGCCCACCACGTCCGGTTTCCTGGTAGTAGCTCTCCAGGCTCTTGGGGATGTCGTGGTGGATCACGAACCGCACGTCGGGTTTGTCGATCCCCATGCCGAAGGCGATGGTGGCCACGATCACGTCCACTTCTTCCATCAGGAACTTGTCCTGGTGGTCGGCGCGCTGCGCAGCGTCCATGCCCGCGTGATAGGGCAGGGCCTTGATCCCGTTCACGTTCAGGGTCTCGGCCACCTCCTCCACCTTCTTTCGGCTCAGGCAATAGATGATGCCACTGCGCCCCGCATGCTGTTTCACGAACTTGGTGATCTCCCGGTTCACGTCGCGCTTGGGGCGTACCTCGTAGTACAGGTTGGGTCGGTTGAAGCTGGCCTTGAACGTGGTGGCGTTCGGGATGTCCAAGTTCTTCAGGATGTCCTCCTGTACCTTGCCGGTGGCCGTGGCCGTGAGGGCGATCATGGGCACGCGCTTGATCTCGTCGAAGATGGTGCGCAGCCGTCGGTATTCCGGGCGGAAGTCATGCCCCCACTCGCTGATGCAATGGGCCTCATCGATGGCGAAGAAGCTGATGTGGATCTCGCTGAGGAACTCCACGTTCTCCTTCTTGGTGAGGCTTTCGGGCGCCACGTACAACAGCTTGGTCTTCCCCGCTTTGATGTCGGCCTTCACCTTGGCGGCCTCGTTGCGGGTGAGCGAACTGTTCAGGAAATGCGCTACCCCATCGTCCGAACTGAAGCCGCGAATGGCATCCACCTGGTTCTTCATCAGGGCGATCAGCGGGCTCACCACGATGGCCGTGCCCTCGCTCATGAGGGCCGGAAGTTGATAACAGAGGCTTTTACCCCCGCCAGTGGGCATGATCACGAACGTGTTCTTGCCGTCCAGCACGTTCTGGATGACCGCTTCTTGTTCTCCTTTGAACTGGTTGAATCCGAAGAACTGTTCGAGCGCTTCGCGGGGTGTGAGGTCGAGGGTTGTCATTTCAGGCACGATCGGAGCAATTGACCGCCTTTGTTTTGAGAGGCTTAAATGTACGGCGACTATCAGGTAATGATCAGCACTGTTGTGTCATCTTAACAACAACTCATCCCAACCAGTTGGAATGCCGAGACCGTTGAAAACTGGAGAACGTGGCCCAGAACTCCTTGTGTGTCCCGGCTATCTTTGGCGCACGCGGCTCCATACCCTTGGCCACTCACCGTAATAGTCAGGAAATGACCTTCCTGGAGCATCTGGAGGAGCTCCGGTGGACCCTCGTGCGCGCTGCCATTTCCATCACCGTGGGCATGGTGCTCTGCTTCATCGCCAAGGATCTCGTGTTCGACCGCATCATTCTGGCGCCCAAGGACGGCTCCTTCATCACCTACCGCGCCTTCTGCTGGCTGGGCCACCGTTTGGGCATGGGCGAGGCGATGTGTGTCGGCGACATGGCCCTTTCGCTCCAGAACATCAGCATGAGCGGGCAGTTCTTCACCCACCTCATGGTATCCTTCGTGGCCGGGTTCATCCTTGCCTTCCCCTACGTGTTGTGGCAGTTCTGGCGCTTTATCGCCCCGGGGCTCCATGGCTCGGAGAAAGGGGCGGTGGGCGGCCTGGTGTTCTTCGCCAGCATCCTGTTCCTGGTGGGTGTGGCGTTCGGCTATTTCCTGCTCGCGCCGCTCAGTATCCAATTCTTCGGGACCTACCAGGTGAGCGCTACCGTGGAGAACACCGTGGCGTTGGATAGCTATATCGCCATGGTCACCTCGGTGACCTTATGGACCGGGGTCGTGTTCGAGCTGCCGTTGGTGATCCTCTTCCTGACCCGGGCCGGGGTGGTGACCCCCCCCTTCCTGCGTACCTACCGGAAGCATGCCTTCGTGGGGATCCTGATCATCGCCGCGATCCTTACTCCGCCCGACGTGGTGAGCCAGCTCATCGTTTCCGGCCCGCTGATGCTGCTCTACGAGTTCGGCATCTTCATCTCGGCTCGTACCCTTCGCCGTATGGAACGCGGGAAACAGGTCCTCAAAGCCGTACAGCCGCGCCACACCGCATGATCAGGGCCTTTCTTCGCCTCCTGTCCGTTGCCTTGGGGTGGGCCACCGCCACCCTGGCCCTGGCACAGACCACCCGCGTGAGCGGCCGGGTGACCGATGGCAAGACCGGCGAACCGATCCCCTTCGCCAGCATCGCCTTCGTGGACAGCCGCATCGGCACCAGTAGCGATATGGATGGGCGATACGTGATCGATACCTACTACGCCACCGACAGCATCAAGGTCACCTCCGTTGGTTATGTCGCGATCACCCGTGGGGTGAAGAAGGACAAGGAACAGGTGCTCGATATCGTGCTGCTGCCGAACAGCTTCGAGCTGGCCGAGGTGGTGATCCGGCCCACGGAGGAGAACCCCGCTTTCGGCATCCTGCGCCGCGTGGTGCGGAACAAACCGGTGAATAACCGCGCCAAACTGGCCGCCTACCAATACCACGCGTACAACAAGATCGAATTCGACCTCAACAACATCACCGAGGAGTTCACCAAGAAGAAGCTCTTCAAGCCCTTCGACTTCATCTTCGAGAACATCGACAGCACGGACGCCAAGCCCTACCTGCCCATTTTCATGACCGAGACGTTGAGCGAGGTGTTCTACCGCCAGAGCCCGAAGAAGCAGCGTGAGTACATCCGGGGCACCAAGGTGAGCGGCATCGAGAACGAAAGCGTCTCGCAGTTCATGGGCGATATGTACCAGAACGTGAACATCTACGAGAACTTCCTGGTCATCTTCGGAAAGAATTTCATCAGCCCGATCGCCGATGGGGGCAAGGGGTATTACGACTATTACCTCACCGATAGCGCCTTCGTTGGCAAGTATTGGTGCTACAAGCTCACCTTCAAACCCAAGCGTGTACAGGAGCTCGCCTTCTCCGGCGAAATGTGGATCAGCGATACCACCTACGCCGTGCACCGTATCGAAGCCGGCATCGCATCGGGTGCCAACCTCAATTTCGTCCAAGGTTTCTGGGTGCGCCAGCAGTATGACCAGGTGCAGAACGAGGTGTGGATGCTCACCCGCGACGAACTGGTGGTTGACCTCAACGTGATCCGCGATTCCGGCGAGAAGAACAAGAACGCCGTGCAGGGTTTCTATGGCCGGCGTAATGCGAGCTACCGCGACTTCGTGATCAACCAACCACGCGAGCCGGCTTTCTATGAAGGGGTGGATGACGTGGTGATGGAGATCGACCCCCTGAGCCTGGGGGCGGACTATTGGGATCAGAATCGCCATGTGCCCCTGACCGCCAAGGAGAACGCCATCTACCACATGGTGGATACCATGAAGACCATTCCGCGCTTCAGGACCTATGTGGATGTGGTGAGCACCCTGATGACGGGCTATTACGAACGGGGAGCGATGGAGTACGGCCCCTACTTCACCACGGTGAGCTACAATCCGGTGGAAGGAGCGCGCTTCAGGCTCGGTGGGCGTACCAGCAATGCCTTTAGTACCTGGGTGGAGTTCGAGGGGTACACGGCCTACGGCCTGCTGGACGAACGATTCAAATTCGGCCTGGCCACCCGTGGATTCATCAGTAAACAGCCGCGGTTGTTGTACCGCGCGAGCTATAAGCACGATGTGGAGCAGCTTGGGCAAAGCATCAACGCATTCCGCAACGACAATATCCTGGGCAGTGTCTTCCGCCGCAGTCCGAACACCAAGCTTACCGATGTGGAGGAGTGGAAGGCCAGTCTCGAACGCGAATGGTTCAGCGGATTCACCAGTGAGGTGATGGTACGCTATCGCACACTGCAGGCCCTTGGCGATCTCCGCTACCAACGCCTGCTCATGGAGCCTACACCGCGCGTGGACGACCTGGGCAGCCTCCGTACCGCAGAGGTGAGCTTCAA
>CAUJED010000088.1:0-2722 GCA_963169535.1 Bacteroidota bacterium
GAGCATCGCCAACAACGCCAAGGTGGAGAAGATCCTCATGCGGTTTCCCGAGGTGGAACAGGTAGTGGGCCGCACCGGAAGTGGTGAGATCCCCACCGATCCGATGCCGCCCGAGGCAACGGACCTGATGATCATCCTGAAGGAAAAGGAGGAATGGACCACGGCCGGCTCGCGAGAAGCGTTGCAGGACACCATGCTGAAGGCGCTCAAGCAGGTACCAGGCGTCTTCTTCGAGGCCACACAACCGATCCAGATGCGCTTCAATGAGCTGATGACCGGTGTAAGGCAGGATGTCGCCATCAAGATCTATGGCGAGAACCTGGACACCTTGGCGGCCCTCGCCCAACAGGTCGGTGCCTTGGTAAGCGATGTGCAAGGTGCTGGTGAACCGCAGGTGGAGAAGGTGGTAGGGCTGCCGCAGATCACCGTGAATTACGATCGGGCCCGATTGGCCCGTTACGGCCTCAACGTGCGTGAGTTGAACACCGCCGTGCGTTCGGCCTTCGCGGGTGAAGCCGCCGGGGCCATCTACGAGAACGAACGTCGCTTCGATCTGGTGGTCCGCCTCGACCGCCGCCAGCGGGAGAGCATCGATGATGTACGCAACCTCTTCGTGCCATTGCCCAACGGCGGTCAGGTACGGTTGGACCAAGTGGCAAGGGTCGAACTGGTGAACGGCCCGGCACAGGTGAGCCGCGAGAACGCCAAACGACGCATCGTGGTGGGCGTGAACGTGCGTGGCCGCGATGTGGAGAGCTTCGTGGAGGAGCTGAATGGGCGCATGGATGCCGCGGTGGATCTGCCCGCCGGTTATCACTACACCTTCGGGGGCACCTTCGAGAACCTGCGCGCGGCAAGCCAACGCCTGATGATCGCGGTTCCGGTGGCCTTGTTGCTCATCTACCTACTGCTCTATTTCACCTTCCACAGCGCGAAGCGCGCATTGCTGATCTACACTGCCATTCCCATGAGCGCGATCGGCGGTGTGTTCGCCTTGGTGCTGCGCGACATGCCCTTCAGCATCAGTGCGGGCGTGGGTTTCATCGCGTTGTTCGGCGTGGCGGTGCTGAACGGCATCGTGCTCATCGCCACGTTCGATCAGCTGGAGAAGGAAGGCGTCACCGACCTGAAGGAACGGGTGCTGCGCGGTACCCGCATGCGCCTGCGTCCGGTGCTGATGACGGCTTCCGTGGCATCGCTCGGCTTCCTGCCCATGGCCTTGAGCGGCAGCGCCGGTGCGGAAGTGCAACGCCCGCTGGCCACCGTGGTGATCGGCGGACTGGTCACGGCTACGGCGCTCACGCTCGTGGTACTGCCCGCGCTCTACATCCTGTTCATGAGCATCGGCAGCACCCGTCCGACGAAGCTCATCGTGGTCGGGGTCACGCTATTCATCATAGGTGAGGCACAAGCCCAGCAGGCACCCTTGAGCATGGACTCGTGCGTGGCGATCGCGCTGCGCCAGGCACCCATGATGAATGCCGCCCGCTTGCAGGTGCAACAGGCCGAGGCTGCGAAGGGCAGTGCTATCGACATCGGGCAGACCACCTTGTTCTACGAGAACGAGGACCTTGCCCGGACCCTTCCGGAGAGTGATGGCATCCTGAAGATCGGCGTGTCGCAATCCGTCCGCTTCCCCACGGTGTACGCCGCGCAGATGGGCGCCGCGAAAGCCAACGTGGCGCTTGCGGAAAGCCGCGCCGCACTGAGCGAACGCGAACTGACGCAGGCCGTGCAGCTGGCCTACCTCGATCTATTGTTCGCCATGGACCGTCTGAAGCTGATGCGCACACAGGACAGCACACTGGCCGAACTGGAGCGCAGCGCGAACCTCCGCTACGAGACCGGCGATACCGACAACTTGGAACGCCTCAGCGTACAGGCGCGCAAGCGCGAAGCCGAAGTGGCGCTGGCGAGTGCGCAGGCAGATGTGGGCATTGCTCAAGTGCGGCTCGCCCAATGGATGAACGTAACGCGGCCGGTGGAGCCCACCGATCAAGGCCTCATCGCATTGACCGCTCCGGCGCACACCGCCGTGCCTGCTTCGCATCCCATGCTGGATGTGTACCGGCGCAACGTGCAGTTGATGGACCGTCAGCAACGCGTGGAGAAACACCGGCTGCTGCCCGACCTCAACGCGCGGCTCTTCGATCAACGGCTCTATGGTACGCCGGAGCAGTTCTACGGCTACAGCGTGGGCGTGGGCATACCGCTCGGCTTCTGGAGCTTCCGCAGTCGCATCCGTGCAGCGGGCCGTGCCCGTGACGTGGCCGAACAGGAGGCGATCGGCGCGCGGCTGAAGCTCGATGCGGATGTAAGGGCGGCATCACTTGCGCTGCAACGCGATCAACAAGCCTTGTCCACGTTGCAAGGCGCAGGTCTTCAACAAGCCGACGAACTGCTGCGCGCCGCTGGCATCGCGTATCCCGCCGGCGAGATCGGCTACATCGAATACACCGCGTTGCTGGCCCAGAGCATCAGCATCCGCGACCGCTACCTCAGCGCCCTGCACCAATACGACCGTTCGGTGGTGCAGCTCAACAACCTCATCAACCCTTGATCCCCATGGAGTGCTTCACACGCATCCACATCACCATGAGAACGCTTTGCACATTCCTGATCCTGGCACTGTTCACCGCCTGTGGTGCCCCTGGTTCCACGAAAGAAAGAGCTGAAGAAGATGGCCACGGCCATGAGACCGGTCACGAGGGCGAGTCGCCCG
>CAUJED010000089.1:0-2704 GCA_963169535.1 Bacteroidota bacterium
TGGTTGATCAGCAGCACGCCCACCTCGCCCCGGTAGTCGGCGTCGATGGTGCCGGGGCTGTTGAGCACGGTGATGCCGTGCTTGAAGGCCAGTCCGCTTCGGGGGCGCACCTGGGCCTCGGTGCCTTCGGGCAGCTCCAGGTACAGGCCGGTGGGGATCAGGGCGCGTTGGCCGGGCTCCAGGATCACGGGCCGGTCGAGGTTGGCGCGGAGGTCCATGCCGGCGCTGTGGGCGGTGGCGAAGGAGGGGAGCGGGTGGCGGCTCTTGTTGGTGATGCGGACGGGAAGCGGGTCCGTGTCGGTCGAGATGACGGTCATTGGGCAAAGGTGCGAATGATCGAGGCCTGCGGAATGGTGCTGCGGGAATAGCCGATTCCTTGGGCCAGCGTGGAATAGAACAAGGGCGGCGCCCGTCCGGCGCATTTGGATCGAAGTGCTGCCAGTTCAGGGTCCGCCGTGGAAGAGGCCAAGCGGCAACCGACCGCCCGACCTACGGAAGGAGCGTAAGTTCGAAGATGTACAGATGCGGCACACCAAAGGTCTTGGGCCAGTCCGCGGGCGGTATGTCGGTTCCGAAGCAGTACCTATAGAAGACAACCTGCTCGGGCGGTGGTGGATCCGGATAGGGCTGGGTGAGCACCATGATGGGCATGGGTTTGCCGATCTCGAAGGGAACCGCATCGCCTGCCGATCGCAAACCTTCATCAAGGAGATAGCCGTGGTTGGGCCAGGGCAGCTTGACCGTGCGATCCGTCATGTTCATGCTGCCGAACCGGAACCGTATGCGGTAGTGTACTGAATCGATGTGTTGGCCGACCAAGGTGGACAGCTCGCGCGGATCGAAGACCAAGCCGCCTACCACCTTCTTCTTCCAGGGCACCGAATTGATCAGCGTGTCAACCGAAGCGATGCTGTCCTTGAAAACGGACTTCATCACGAGCACAACATCGTGCGCTTTGTTGCCAGGCAGCTTGAAGCGGGCCGTGTAATGCTCGACTTCCAGCAGTTCGAAGAGGCTCCGGGTCGCACGGTCCATGCCCTTCTTGTCGAAAGAGTCATCCGTCACGGTCACAGAGGCCTTCTGGCCGAAGACGCACGTCGCGGACAGGCATGCGAGGAAGAGAAGTGTTCTCATGCGATGAATATGGATCCGGTTCGTTTCCCAGTGCCGCGCTCAACCCGATACGCGATGAAGATAAAGGAAGCCAACACCGCAACGCGCAGTACATACATGGGTGCACCGCCTAAAGCAAGCTGCTCGCACCCCCACCACAGCACCACCGCCCCCGCCATGTACAGTAGCACACGCGAAACGTTGTACGGTATGGGGTAGTGTTTCTGCCCCCACACGTAGCTGATCGCGGCCATGCTGGCGTAGCAGATCAAGGTGGTCCACGCTGCGCCCATGTAGCCCATGGTGGGGATCAGCGCGAAGAGCAGCACGATGGTGACGACCGCGCCGATCAGGCTGATGGTGCTGCCCACACGGGTGCGGTCGGTGAGCTTGTACCACACGCTCTGGTTGTAGTAGATGCCGAGGAACACGTTGGCCAGCATCAGGATGGGCACCACACGCAGGCCCGCGTGGTACGCCGGGTTGGGGATGAACCACTTGAACAGGTCCAGGAAGAGCATCACCACGAGGAAGGCACTCATGCACACGGCCACGAACACGTTCATGATGCGGGCGAAGGTCTCCCGGCTGTCCTTCTCCTTCGCGTGACTGAAGAAGAAGGGTTCAGCGCCCATGCGGAAGGCCTGGATGAAGAGCGTGATGAGTACGGCCAGCTTGTAGCACGCACCGTAGATGCCCAGCTCACTGTCGGCGACGTCCTTGGGCAGCAGGTATTTCAGGATCACGCGGTCGGCGGTTTCGTTCACCATGCCTGCGAGGCCCGCCACCATGAGCGGCGCGCCGAAGGCCAGCAGCGCGCGCAACAGCTCCTTGTTGAAGCCGCGGAACGCGGGCCACGACGGCAGCAGCACCAGCAGCTTCACGGCGGTGCTCACCAAGTTGATGGCGAACACATAGCCCACGCCCAGCGACGGGTCGTACACGGCGTCGATCAAGGCGTTGCTCTGGCCCATGTTGTACCGCTTCATGCAGTACAGCAGGAAGAAGAGGCTGAGGGCGATGTTCACGCCCACGCTGAGCAGGTTGATGGCGGCGTACTTCCACGGGCGGCCCTGTTGCCGCAGCCGTGCCATGGGGATGGTGGTGATGGCATCGATACCGATGATGAGCGCGAGCATCAGCACCGAACTCGCGTAAGCGCCGAAATGCAGGCCCGCGGCGATGTGCGCGGAGAACACGCCGCCCAGCACCATGAAGGCGAGGGCCGGGAAGAATAGTCCCCAGGTGGCGGTACTGTACAGCACGGACCCCTGGTCGGGGTTGTCCCGCACATGGTCCTTCGCGGCGAAGCGGAAGTAGGCGGTCTCCATGCCGAAGGTGAGGATCACGTTGAGCAGGGCCGTCCACGAGTAGAGGGCGGTCACGACCCCGTATTCCGCCGGTGCGAAAACGAATTGGCTGGTATACAGCGGCACCAGCAGGAAGTTCAAAAAGCGCGCAACGATGCTGCTCAGCCCATAGATGGCTGTTTGACCGGCGAGGGTGCGGAGGGCGCTCAATGGAACGCGGATGACGCAGATGAATAGGATGGCGCAGATAGAACCGCGGTCTCTCGGATCGGCGTTGAACT
>CAUJED010000090.1:0-3393 GCA_963169535.1 Bacteroidota bacterium
ACGGCGTTCACGATCGGGAAGGAGATCCGCCCGGGGCCGCTCACGGATGGCTCGCGCGCCATCAAGGTGGAGTGCAAACTGTCGCGTCCGCTCTGCTTCTGCTTCAACGCGTAGTCGCGCCATACCTTCTGCAACAACGCGGGATTCACCTCCTTGCTGGAGGCGGGCATGGCGGTGCCGCTATCCAATTCCATGGGTGCTGGTGGCGCGGCTTCCACGGCGGCCTCGGCCATGGTGCCCTTGATGCTCACCTGGCCCGCCAGCCGACGTTTCGGCATGTAGCTCGTGGGGGCCGTGCCTGTGGGGAGGGGAGCTGGTGCGGCCTGTTGGGCCGGTGCTGCCCCGACGGGTGCCTGGGGGGGCGTGGTCGCCGTGGTCCGGACCCCCACAGCGGCCGGAACGGTCACGTCAGGACTTTTTTTTTGAGCCGATGGATCCGCCGTGGTGTGGGGGCGGCACAGCTGCATCAAGGCCAGCTCCACGAGCAGCCGCGGCTCCTTGCTCGCTTTGTACTGGCTGTCGCACTGCGCCAATCGGTCCAGCCCATGGACGAGGGTCTCCCGGTCCACGCGCTGGGCCTGGTCGCCATAGCGGGCGGTGAGGTCTTCGCTCACTTCCAGCAAAGGCAGGGTGCGCGGGTCCTGGCTCACGAGCAGGTCCCGGAAGTGGCGTGCCAGACCCGCCACGAACAGGTGCCCATCGAAGCCCTGTTGCAGGATGGTGTTGTACTCCACCAGCACGGCCGGGATGTCGCCGCGGATCACACTGTCCGTGATCCGGAAGTAGTGCTCGTGGTCCAGCACGTTCAGGTTCTTCACCACATCCTGGTAGGTGAGCCGCTCGCCGCTGAAACTCACGAGCTGATCGAAGATGGACAGCGCATCGCGCAAGCCGCCATCGGCCTTCTGGGCGATCACATGCAGGGCCTGCGCCTCTGCTTCGATCCCTTCTTTCTGCGCGATCCCCGCCAGGTGCCTGCTGATGTCCGAGATCATGATCCGCCGGAAATCGAACACCTGACAGCGGCTCAGGATGGTGGGCAGGATCTTGTGCTTCTCCGTGGTGGCCAAGATGAAGATGGCGTAGGAGGGAGGCTCTTCCAGCGTTTTCAGGAACGCGTTGAACGCCGCCGGACTGAGCATGTGCACCTCGTCGATGATGTACACCTTCTTGGTGCCCACTTGCGGAGCGATGCTCACCTGCAGGATCAGGTTGCGGATGTCCTCAACACTGTTGTTGCTGGCGGCGTCGAGCTCGAAGATGTTCAGCGAGTGTCCCTCTTCGAAGGTCTTGCATGGCGCACATTGGCCACAGGCCACCAGGTCTTCGCCCAGGTTCTCGCAGTTGATGGTGCGGGCGAGGATCCGTGCGCACGTGGTCTTGCCCACCCCCCGCGGTCCGGTGAACAGGAAGGCCGAGGCCAGGTGATTGCTCCGGATGGCGTTCTTCAGGGTGCCGGTCACCGCTTCCTGGCCCACCACAGTGTCGAAGGTGGCGGGGCGGTACTTGCGGGCGCTAACGACGAACTGTTCCATTGCAACGGGTGCGAAGATAGTGGCGGGGTCCACGCGGCCTTGGGAGCGGATATCAACAGGTGTGGAAAGCCCTTCGTCGCTCCGCCATCGCTCAACTCAAGCCCCGCTCCTTCAGCAGGGTTTCCACTTTTCCGAGCTTGACCCTGTTCCTGGCCGCGATGGGCAGATAGACCAGAGGAAGGAAGGTCAACAGTCCCAACCCGTTCCTGACCGTGCTGTAGGTGGCTATTCCGATCAAGACGCCGATCAGGACAGCATCCATGATCTTCGTGGGCCTGAGCCGCTTGGCTTCCTGCAACAGTTCCTCGTTCGTCAGTTCGGAGGCTTCCTTGGATGCCATGTGGCGGAGCCTTGGGTCCTCAGCAACAACCACTTGGTCGTCGCCCGTACCAAGAGCATCACGAATGTAGTGCCGCAACACCATACCGACCATCCACGGACCATCCCGGTTCCATCCCCTCGTAGTGACCGCAGCTCACCCCCGGCTCCCCGCGATCCCGCTGTCCCTCAATCGGTTGATTTTCCGGTGGATCTTCTTACATTTGCGCCCCAAATCAACCGAAAGGCATGACCAACCGGTACGAGACCGTCTTCATTCTTACTCCCGTTTTGTCTGAGGATCAGACAAAGGAGGCGGTTAAAAAGTTCAAAGACCTGATCAAAGCAGGCAGTGGCAAGATCCACCACGAAGAGAGCTGGGGGATGCGCAAACTCGCGTATCCCATCCAGAAGAAGTCCACGGGCTTCTACCACCTGATCGAGTTCGAAAGCGAGCCTACGCTCGTGGCCAAGCTCGAGACCGAATACCGCCGCGATGAGCGCGTGATCCGGTTCCTCACCATCGTGATGGACAAACATCACATCGCCTTCGCCGAGAAGCGCCGCACCAAGCGTTCCTCCAAGAAGGAAACCGTTGAACCCACCAACGCTTAAGCACCATGGCCGCAGATAACAGCGAGATCCGCTATCTCACGCCGATCGCGATCGAGACCAAGAAGGAGAAGTATTGCCGCTTCAAGAAGATGGGCATTACTTACATCGACTACAAGGACGAGGAGTTCCTGCTCCGCTTCGTGAACGAACAGGGCAAGATCCTGCCTCGCCGGCTCACCGGCACCAGCCTCAAGTTCCAGCGCAAGGTGGGACAGGCCATCAAGCGTAGCCGCCACCTGGCCCTGATGCCATACGTGGCCGATATGATGAAGTAACCCACAACACGACTACGACCATGGAGATCATCCTGAAGAAAGACGTGGAGAACCTGGGCTACGCCAATGATGTGGTGAAGGTACGCGACGGCTATGCCCGCAATTTCCTGCTGCCCCGTGGCCTCGCGGTGAGCGCCACCGAGAGCGAGAAGAAGCAGCTGGCCGAGACCCTGAAGCAACGTGCCCACAAAGAGGCCAAGATCAAGGCGGAAGCCGAGAAAATGGCCAACGGGCTCGCCGACAAGACCCTGAAGATCGGCGCCAAGGCCGGTGAGAAGGGCAAGATCTTCGGCAGTGTCAACACCATCCAGATCGCCGATGCCATCCGTGCCCTCGGCTTCGAGGTGGATCGTAAGAACATCAAGCTGAAGGGCGAAGCCATCAAAGCACTCGGCAAGTACGAGGCCGAAGTGGCCTTCCACCGCGAGGTGGTCCGCACCATCCCGTTCGAGGTGGTGGAGGAGTGATCGCCGAACAACGAACACGTCGAAGGGGTCGCGGAAGCGACCCCTTCTTCATTCGGACCTTTTCCGCACCCGGCTCTATCGGTGTGGCCGACGTTTGCGGTGCTTCTTCCGCTCCGCACCGGCCTCCGCTCTGCGCGCTCGCGGGGGCTTCGGCTTGGCGCATGGCCGTGGCCCGAGGCCGCC
>CAUJED010000091.1:0-5268 GCA_963169535.1 Bacteroidota bacterium
GCCGCGTAAGGCCCCTGCGGATCCTGGCGCTCGCCGAACACGTTGAAGAACCGAAGACCGATGGTGTCCAACCCATGCAGCCGGGTGTAGAGCTGGGCATACACCTCGTTGGTCAGTTTCGTTACCGCGTATGGCGAGAGCGGTAGGCCGATGTTCGGCTCCCGTTTGGGCAACTCCTTGGAATCCCCGTAAACGCTGGAGCTTGATGCATACACCAGGCGCTTCACACCTTCGAACCGTACGGCCTCCAGGATATTGAGGAAGCCGGTGAGGTTGGTGGCATGGGTGGCCAGTGGGTCTTTGATGGAGCGCGGTACCGACCCCAATGCCGCCAAGTGTACCACGCCTTCCACCCCACGCACCGCCTGCGCGCAGTCCGCCTCGGACCGGATGTCGCCCTCCATGAATTCGAACTCCGGCAGGCCCTCGAGGTGTGCGATGTTGGCCTGCCGGCTCGTGGCCAGATTGTCCAGACATCGCACCGTGTGCCCTTCGGCCAGCAACGCATCACATACGTGGCTACCGATGAATCCCGCTCCACCGGTGACCAGGATATGCCGAGGATGCTTATAGCTCATGCGTTCGTTCGGATGGTGCCTCATGCCAGGAACCGCACCAAAGGTAGCGGGGTGGCCAGTTGCCGTGCGGTGTCCACATGAAGGATTTCCATGATCAAGCCTTGATCGCCACCCCGTACCAGATGGTGCGCATGGTGCGCGGGGTCAATGGCATGAGGAGGCCATCGACACGGGCCAGAAGATCGCGTTGCCAGGCCGAACGCCCTAAGCTGGAGAGGAGCCCGGTGGTGCCATCGTACACTTTGGCAAAGGCGGTGAAGAGGTCGCGGTCCTCCTGGGGATGGAGGTAGCGCCAATAACCGCTCCAGGCCACATACCTCCTTCTCAGCCAGCCATGTGCCCACGTGCCTTGCAAGTTCTCCGCGAAGAGGAGGACTCCCCCCGGCCTCAGTACGCGGTGCATCTCACGAATGGCCCGTGACTGCCGCTCTTTGGTCCCTAACGCGCCGATCACGCTTTTGAAGATGACCAGGTCGAATGTTCCATCGGCGAAGGGCAGGGCCGTGGCATCCGCCTGTTGGTATGTGATACGATCGCTTACGCCAAAGTTCCGGTGCAGCGCGGCGGTCTCCGCGGGGAACGTGCGTAGGTCCGTGCATACCACGTCGAAGCCTTGACCGGCCAGCCACAAGCTCGATCCGCCCTCTCGTTCTCCGATGCCCAAAGCGGTCGCCGGTCGGTGGCGAGGGAGGTGCTTGGTCCACAAGGGCAACGCCCTCGACCAGCTGCGCACTTCCCATTGAAAGATGGCTTCCAGTGGTATGGCCTTGGAGATGTCCTGGTGGCGTGCGTCTTGGTTCATGGCACTTCCGCAGGTTCGTGGATCGCGCAGGGAGGGTCCCGGTCAGCAAGAAGGGGCTGCCCTCGGTACGGACAACCCCTCCCCTTGTCTCGTGTATGAGCCTGTTCCGTCACTTGGCCACCGCGACGCTCCGCTTCTCGCGGATCACGGTGATCTTCACCTGGCCGGGGTAGGTCATCTCGTTCATGATCCGGTCGGCGATGCTCAGGCTCATCTCGTCGCTCTGCTGGTCGCTGATGCGTTCGCTCTCCACCATCACCCGGAGTTCGCGACCGGCCTGGATGGCGAACGCCTTGGTCACCCCATTGTAGCTCATAGCGAGGCTTTCCAGGTCCTTCAGGCGTTGGATGTAGGCTTCGGTGGCCTCGCGCCGTGCACCGGGGCGTGCTCCGCTGATGGCGTCGCAGGCCTGAATGATCGGCGACAGCAGCGTGGTCATCTCGATCTCGTCGTGGTGGGCACCGATGGCGTTGCACACATCGGGCTTCTCCCCATACTTCTCGGCCAGCTTCATGCCCAGCAGGGCGTGCGGCAGTTCGGGCTCCTCGTCGGGCACTTTGCCGATATCGTGCAGCAGGCCCGCGCGTTTGGCCGCTTTGGGGTTCAGTCCCAGCTCGGCGGCCATGATGGCGCTTAGGTTGGCCACCTCGCGGCTGTGTTGCAGCAGGTTCTGGCCGTAGGAGCTGCGGTATTTCATGCGACCCACCATCCGGATCAGTTCGCTATGCAGGCCATGGATGCCCAGGTCGATGCAGGTGCGTTTGCCCACCTCCATGATCTCTTCTTCCAGGTGTTTCTTGGTCTTGGCCACGATCTCCTCGATCCGCGCCGGATGGATGCGGCCGTCCTTCACCAGTTGGTGCAAGGCGAGGCGGGCCACTTCGCGGCGTACCGCGTCGAAACAGCTCAGGATGATGGCGCCAGGGGTGTCGTCCACCACGATCTCCACACCGGTCATCTCTTCCAAGGTGCGGATGTTCCGACCCTCGCGACCGATGATCCGGCCCTTCACATCGTCGTTCTCGATATGGAAGACGCTCACGCTGTTCTCCACCGCATGCTCGGTGGCCACCCGCTGGATGGTCTGGATCACGATCCGTTTGGCCTCCTTGTTGGCCGTGAGCTTGGCCTCCTCCTGGATGTCCTTGATGGTGGCCATGGCCGCCGTGCGCGCTTCGTCCTTCAAGGAGTCCACCAAGTGTTTCTTCGCATCCTCGGCGTTGAGCCCGCTGATGCTCTCCAGCATCTGCACCTGCTTGGCATGCATCTTCTCGGTCTCCTCCCGTCGCCGTTCCAACCCGGTGAGCTTCTGCTGAAGGTCTTCCTTCAGTCTGTCCACCTGTTTCTCCTTGTTGCCCAGTTCCTGCTGCTGGCGGCTTAGCTGCTGTTCGCGTTGCTTGGCCTTCTCCTGCGCCTGGTTGATGGTCCGATCACGTTCCCGGACCTCTTTTTCGTGCTCTTCCTTCAGTTGAAGGAATTTCTCCTTGGCCTGCACGATCTTCTCCTTCTTCAAGGCTTCGGCCTGTACTTCAGCTTCTTTGATGATGCCCATGCTGCGCTTCTTCATCGCGCTGTTCAGCACCAGGTATACGATCGCACCTCCGGCCACCAGGCCGGTTAGGACTCCGATCAGAATGCTCGTCATTTCCATGTCGTCCACTTATGTTAAGTGGACCATGTGCGGCCATACGTCGGGCCCGCTCCGGGGCGAAGGTGGGTCTACATCCGAAGATCGGCGAGCATGTGTTCGATGGCCGCCAAGGCCGAGTCCGCTTCTGCCTCCTGCCTGGTGGCAGAGGTGTTCAACGCACGTACCGCGACCTCCAAGGCCGCCATCGCCAACAGGTCCTGCTTGTCAGTGAGCGGATAGCTCGCCTTCAACCGGGATATGCTCTCATTGATCTCCTCCACGGCGCGACGCACGTTCACCTCCTCCGATGCCTGTATCGTAAGGGGGTAGGCGCGGCCCGCGAGTTCAACCCTGATCGATCGTTCTTCCATGGTTCCGGGAGACTTCGCTCCTACGCCTTCAACAGCGCTAAGCATTGGTCTATTTCGTGTACCAGTTCATCGATCCGTTCCTTCGTTCCCGGATCGGTCGTTCCGCCACCAGCGGAGCGCCCTTTCCGTAGGACTTCGTTCTCCCGTTCCAGCTCGGTCACGCGGGCCCGCAACACCTCCTCCTTGCGGTGGTGGTCGCGTACCTCGGCCTCAAGTTCCGTTGCCTTGCGACGAAGCGTTCCATACTCCCGCACCAGGTGGGAGATCCGCTCCTGCACAGCTTGCAATCGGTCGGCGTGCGTGTTCATCAACTGGACAGGGACCGTACATGGTCCGGGATCAAAGATAGGATCACAAGCCATTGATCCTCCCTGTTTGTTTGAACGTCAAGGTGTTCATCGGTAGGGTTCGCGACTTTCGCCGTGCGGAAGGCCTGGGCATAGCTTGCGCGCCTTATATGATCCGATCCTCTCTTCACGGCACACCGGCGATCCCCGGTGGATGGATGCTTCCCACTAAGTATAAAATGCTGTTGGTCAGCTTGTTGTCATGGAGCACGGCCTGGTCCCAACCCCCTGGGCGATACATCTCCCCCATGGATCATGCCATCGACCTGAGCGGGAATTTCATGGAGCCGCGCGGCGATCATTTCCATTCTGGCCTCGATATCCGCACGGGAGGGCGCGAAGGACTGCCGGTGAAGGCCGTGGCCGATGGATGGGTGAGCCGGATCAAGATCAGCCCGTGGGGCTACGGCAAGGCGGTGTACATCGACCATGCCGATGGCTACACCTCCGTGTACGCCCACTTGCAAGTGCTGCAAGGTCCGGTGGCGAAGGTGTGCCTCGATGCGCAGTACCGGCAACAGGACTTCAGCATCGACTTCGTTCCGGAAAAGGGTGCGGTGCCCGTGAAACAGGGCCAGGTGATCGCCCTCAGCGGCAATACCGGCGGAAGCGGCGGGCCGCACCTGCATTTCGAACTGCGCCGTACCGCGGACCAGCACGCCCTGGATCCCGAGGCCTTGGGGGTCGAGGTGCCGGACAAGGTGAAACCGGAGATGATCGGCGTGCGCCTGTACCCGTTGAACGATAGCTCCGCAGTGGGCCCCTACCCCGCCAAAGCCAAAGGGTTCGCTACCGAAGGGGGCGACGGCAAGTACAAGTTGAAGGGCGATGCCGTGCCCACGGCCTACGGCACCATCGGACTGGCCCTGAACACCTTTGACCGTTACGATGGGCTGGCCGCCAAGTGCGGGGTGCGCCGCATCGAACTCTTCGTGGACAGCGTGCCCACCTTCAGCGTGCTGTTCGATGAGATCGACTTCAACACCACGCGCTACTGCAACGCGCACATGGACTATGCCTTGTTCAAAGGCAGCAAGATGGAGTACCACCGCTGCTACAAACAGCCGAACGACAAGTTGCGCATCTACGGCAAGGAGGCCGCCCAAGGGCAGATCGCGCTGGAACCCGGCCAGCAACGCCACGTGCGGTTCAAGGCCACGGATGCCAACGGCAATGTGAGCGAACTGACCTTCACGCTGAAGGGCGCCACCGCTGCCGAAGCCAGTGCATGGGTGCCCGCCGAACCGGCCGGAAGCCTGTTCCGCTACGATACTGAGAACGTGCTGAAGGAGGAGGGCGTTACGCTGACGGTGCCTGCGCTGGCGCTGTACGATGATGCCTACGTGCGCTACGAACGCAAGCCCGCGCCCGCCCGTGCGGTGGCACCCCTGCACGTGCTGCACGACCCGCTCACACCGCTCCAGACCAGCGCCACGGTACGGATCGACGTGCCCGGTCTGCCTGAAGCCCGGCAGAGCAAGGCGCTGGTGGTGCGCATCGCGGACGGTGGCGGCACCAAGGCCGAGGGCGGCACATACGC
>CAUJED010000092.1:0-24297 GCA_963169535.1 Bacteroidota bacterium
CCGAGACTACTTTCCGGTCCCGTCCCATGATCATCGCGTAGCGGTGTCCACGGGATCCATTCGAGGTACCCTTTAGGCGAAGTTCGGGCGAAGAAGAGGCCGGGGGCGCGTTTATGGAGATCCCCAACAGAACCTCAGTGCTTGACCGGATCCGCGGACTTGTTCGAGGGCTTGTAGCCGAACAGGCGATTGTCCTTGATCATGTTGTCCACATACGGTGGAACCAGCGTCTCCCAGCCGCTCTTGCCCTGGCGGATCAGGTCGAGCACCTGCCTGCTGAAGATATGCAGCACCTCGGGGTCGAAGGTGTTGATATCCACGATGCGCTTGTTGAAGAGGAGGTAGTCGTACAATGGCTTCAGGCGCGGATGGACCGGCATGTTGGCCGTTGTCATGATCTCATCATTCTCCTTCTCCCTGCTGGGGTACACGTAGATCTTCAGGTCCCGGGTGAAGAGGATACCGAACGCCTCGAGCATACCTCCGTTGAGGTTGCGGTAGTACCGCTCGTCGAACACGTCGATCAGGTTGTTCACGCCGAGGATCACCCCCATGCGCGCCTTGGTGAACCGGCTGAAGTACTCGATCAGCTTGTAATACTCCTGGTAGTTGCTGATGAGCACGGTCTGGCCCAGGGAGCAGAGGATGTCGGCCCGATCGATGAAATCCTTCTCGTCCACATCACCGGTATCGGCCCGCAGGTTGTTCAAGGTGATCTCGAAGAGTACTTGGAGATTCTGCCGGTCTACACGCTGTTCCTTGATGAACATGTTGTAGCCGTTCATGATCATATCGATGTTGACCTTGGTGACCGGCCTGAAGCTGCCTCTGATGGCGAGGATGTTCTTCTTGTACAGGGCTTCACTGGCCTGGAGATTCTGTCCGTCGGGACCGAAGAGCACGGCATCGGTGTATCCTCGTTTCACCAGCTGTAGGCTTAGCAGGCGGTTATCCACCTGGGCGAAGGCCGGTCCGTTCATCTGGATCATGTCCACCTCCACCACGTGTCGGCTCACATTGTCGTAAAGGGCCGTCATGATCATCCTCGGATCATGGTGGTGCATGAGGCATCCATACAACAAGTTCACGCCGACCACGCCAATGGTCTCTTGTTGCAAGCTGATGTCCGGGTCATGCAAGCGCACGTGGATGATGACATCGTTGGTGGGCCCATCGGCGACGGTCTGGAAGCGAACACCGATCCAGCCATGCCCGCCATGTGGCCGGTCGAACGTGCTGCCGGCCACGGTATTGGCGAACGTGAAGAACTTCTTGGTGGGATGGTCCGCCCTGGAGAGGCGCTCGGTGATCAGCCGGTACTCGTGCCGAAGCATGTTATTGAGCCGGCTTTCACACACGAAGCGATTCCCAGGTTCCTTCCCATAGATGGCATTGCTGAAATCCTTGTCGTAGGCGCTCATCGCCTTAGCGATGGTCTGCGAGGCGCCACCGACCCTGAAGAAGTGGCGCACGGTCTCCTGTCCAACGCCGATCTCGGCGAAAGTGCCGTACAGGTCGCGGTCCATGTTGATCCGCCGCGCCTTCTGGGCGGGGCTCAAGGGAACGTGATCTGGATCCTGTACGATCATAGGCTCGGTCTTGTGTGGGTTCGCTGGAACGAGGAGGGGACGGTGGTCCGGAGGCAGGGGGGCGGGGTGGGGAGGGGCGCAAAAGACCTCACCCGTACTTCCACCTTGGCCACGATCGGCATTCCTCTCATCGCGGGTCGCTGTTGGAGGCTTGGAACAACAAGCCCATTCTCAGCAGGTACAAAAATAGCCTCCAGTCCCCCAGCCACCTATGAGGAAGGCCACCCTTCCGGATGGCCTTGATCATGACCGTGCACGGTGTATTCAGCGCATATCGTTCACCTCCACGCCTGGATATTTGGCTTTATCGAAGGTGAACAGGGCGTCGGCAAGTTCGGGGTTGGCGGTGAACTTCTTCAGGTTGTACGTCACCTGGTTCCCATCCTTGTAGAGCACTTGGATACTTTTGGGTTCCACCTTGGCCTTGTCCACCACCAGCACCACGGTGTGGAAGGCCTTCTTACCCGGTTCGATGGGGAAGAGCTTGATCGTCTGCACCACCGCGCCAGCGGCATCGGGCTTCTCATCCACGAAGGTGCTCTTGAAACCCTTCTCGTATTGGGTGAACAGCTTGCTAGGATCCAGCTCCTGATCCATATCGGCCGGGTCGCTCAGGTTCACCTCGTTGGCGTCCTTGTTGTAGGTATAGAGGGTGGTGCCGTCGTTGATGATGGTGTTCTTGTCGAGCACCAGGCGGAACTTCTTGCCCTTCACCTTCATGGACCCTTCCTGTTTCACATCCAACTTGTCCTTGGTGTTCTGGAGTCGGCTGCTGAAATCGGCTTCGAAGCTGGTCCAGGTCTTCGCCTTGGCCATGAGCTTGTCCATCACGGCTTTGCTACGGGCATCGTCCTGGGCATGTACGCCAAGAGCCAGCGCGATCGAACAGACGGTGAGCAGAATGGTCCTTTTCATGGATGCGAAACTAACACAGGTGCTTAGGCAAAGGTCGTGCCAAGCGGCAGAGGAGCGCGCCCAAGTCGGTAGGGTCTATTTGTTCCAATCGGGGTTGGCCTTCACGAAGGCCTTGTACTTCTTTCCCCCGAGCATGGTGCCCCGGCACTTCTTCTTCCCACAACGGCATGCCCATGTCTTGAGGAGCTTCGCCGTATAGGGCACCTCGAATTCGAATCCATAGTCGTAGGTGATCTCTTCGCCCGGCTCAATGGCCCGTAGCGCCTCGATGATCACGCGGTCCTTCTTGGGGTCGGGGTTCTTCTTCTTCTCACTGTAGATGTAGGCGACGGCGTTGGGTTCGCAGCTGGTATTGATCCACCGTGCCACGTTACCACGCACGTTGGCGTCCAAGATCCACTCGTCGTTGAGGGTGAAGAGAAAGGTGTGGCCACTGGTCACATCGCCATGGTAGGTCTTGTCAGCATCCTCATGGGACATCATGCGGCCTTTGTATTCGACGATGGCCTCGCCCTTCCGGATGGGAGCGATGGCCACGACACCGTTGCCATGGATGGGCGAACGGCGTTTCTTGATCTTCAGTGTGGTCGGCAGTTTGGGCATGGTAGGAGTAGGGCCACACCGCGAAACCGGGTGTGTGGCGGGCCGCGAAGATCGTTGATCCGATGGTGCGTCCGACACGGTGGTGGACGAGCCACCGAGCCGAGGGCGGTGAAAGGCCCTCAGAAGTAGAGCTTCACCACGAACACGGCCGTGATCACACAGGCCAGGTCGGCGAGCAGCATGATACCGAGGGTGTACCGGCTATCCTTCACGTTGACACTGCCGAAATAGAGCGCCACCACGTAGAAGGTGGTCTCGGCCGCACCCTGGAAGAGGCAGGCGAGCTGGCCGGTGATGCTGTCCGGCCCATAGGTCTTCATGGCATCGAGCATGAACCCCCGCGAGCCACCGGCACTGAACGGCCTCATCAAGGCCACCGGAATGGCATCGATCACCTGCTTGTCCACCCCCACGAACGCCAACGACCAGGAAAGGCCGTCCATGACGATGCCCATGAGACCACTGTTGCGGAAGATGCTGAGCGCGGCGAGCATGGCCAGCATGTAGGGCAGCACGCGCAGGCCGGTGGTGAAGCCGTCCTTGGCACCATGCACGAAGCTGTCGAACATGTTGGTGCCCTTCTCGGTGAAGTAGCGTTCCACGAGGAAGGCGTAGCCCACGATAAGGCCGATGATCACCAGCAGCATGCCGTTGCTGAGGTTGTCGGTGAAGTGGAACTTGGCGGCTCCGGCCAGGCCACTGATGTAGGCCATGAGGCCGCCGATCACCACGCTTACCCCGAGCACCCCGAGCATCACCGGGAGGTTGAACAGGTTGATCCGCTGCTTGGCGGCCACCAGGAACAACGCCACCAAGGTGCCCACGAAGCTGGTGATGATGCAGGGGATCATGATATCGGCCGGGTTGGCGGCGCCTTGTGCGGCCCGATAGCCGATGATGCTGGTGGGCAACAGGGTGAGGCCTGCCGCGTGCAGGCACAGGAACATGATCTGGCTGTTGGTGGCGCGGTCCTTCTGCGGATTGTCCTCCTGCATGCTTTCCATGGCCTTCAGGCCGAACGGTGTGGCGGCGCTGTCCAAACCGAGGAAATTGGCGGCGAAGTTCAAGGTCATGAAGCCATAGGCCGGATGGTCCCTGCGCAGCTCCGGGAACACCCGATGGAAGATGGGGGAGAGCAGGCGTGCCACCTTCTCCATGGCACGCGAATCAATCAACAGGTTGAGCAGGCCGCAGAAGAAGGTGAGGTAACCGATCAGTGGCAGCCACAGGTCGGTGATGGTGTTCCGGCAGGTGGCGAAGAGCCCATCGGCGGGCTGCACGCCCACGCTCTTCACCAATGTGCCGCTCTTGCTGATCGCATACGTCGTATCGCCCTGTTGAATGGGGCCGGATGACCGCAAAGCGGTTACCAGGACATGGCCCGGAATGGCCGTGGTATCCACTTCGGCCACCACCAGTGGATCCCCTTGTTCACCATTGATCAGGCTACCCAAGCTGTACTGCCTGCCGGTGCCCAGCAGAATGAGCACGTAGCCGATGCTGAGCAGCAGGATGAAGGTCCAGAAGCGACTGAGGGCCATGTCCACAAAGGACAAGCGGAAGGCGCGGTGTTAAGCTTGTGGCGGGGGCTCTTGTTGAACAGAGCGATGTGGATGGGGCTACCGCGGCTTGCTGGCGACCATGCCATAGACCATGGGGATCCTGCCTTCAAGGCCTTGGATCCGATACAAGCCATCGGCACCTTGGATCGTGTTCCTGAAGCAGTTATGCGGAGAACCATCCCGCTCCACGAACCGATCTACCCGTAGGCCCGCCGCGTGCAACGCGGTGTGCACCTCGGCCAGGTCGTGGTTCCAGGAGTAGGAGGTGAGTTTCACACCGGCATCACGGTCCGCATAGGACCCTTGCTCTTCCTCCACGATCAGCTGCCGATTGAAGTAGGGGTAGGCCACCCTGCTGAATTCGTTATCGAACATCCAGACCACGGGGTGGAACTCCACGATCACGAACCTGCCGCCGGGACGGAGGTAACGGAAGATGTTATTCGCCCAGGCGGAAAGCTCGGGGATCCACCCGATGGTACCATAGCTGGTGAAGACCAGATCGGACCGGCCATCGAGAAAGGGCTGGTGGTCCACCACGTTAGCGACCACCCAATCGGCCTGGAGTCCGCACCGGTCGGTCAATTTCCGCGCCTCGGTGATGGCCTCGTCCGCGATGTCCAGGCCGGTGACGCGGGCCCCTCTACGGGCCAAGGCAAGCGTATCCTGTCCGAAGTGGCACTGCAGGTGCAACACGTCCAAGCCCGCAACATCCCCCAGAAGCTCCAGTTCAATGGCGTTCAACGGGTCGTGGCCTGCGATGAACCCATCCACATCGTAGAAGGCCGAGCCCACATGAAGTTTGGTGCGTTCATTCCATGCCTGCCGGTTGGCCGTGAAGTATTCCGAGGGATCACCCATGGCACGAAACTACCGCACCTGGTGCCAGCCCCGGCCCGATCGGGCGCACGCGGCACTAGCGGTCGGCAGCATGCCGATCTTCGCCGGCCACAAGATGGCCCGTAATTTTGAGCGGGATGAACCACCGCACACGCCAGGTCTGATGCCGACGAAGAAGCACCTGCGGATCCTGTGGTGGGCCATGGTCATAGGAGGCCCTGCCGCGCTCAAGCTCTTCTTCCTACGGGCCGACCAGGTTTTCGAGACGTACACGGCAGCCTTGGACCTTGTGGCCACGGGACAGTTCGGGCACCACTACTTCGGCACCTGGGACCGCTCGTTCCAACTTCCTGTCCATACGGCACTCGTGGCACTGTTCCATCTGGTCGGCCTCGGAACCACTTCGATCCTGGTCTTCCAGGTGGGGTGTGGTGCGCTCACGGCCCTATTGGTCCACCGCATGGCCCTGCATCTCCTACGTGGCACCTCGTACGCAGGTGGCGTTGCCTGGGTCTCTGCCTTGCTCACCGGGCTGAACCCGTTCATGGCCTATTACCAGGTCCGCATGGTCCACCCGTTCGCCTGGGACACGCTGTTGGCCATCGCGCTTTTGTACGGTTCGTTGACAGCCGACCCGGCACGGCGCCCCACGGTGGTGGCGCTCTTCGCGTTGGGCGGGCTCGCCCTGCTCAACCGGCCTACGCTCGGGGTGTTCCTGCTCCCCTTCGCCCTGCGGCACACCCGGTCCATGCTATCCATGTGGCGCCCTATGTCCCTGGCGGTGCTATTCCTCTTGCTCTTCGGTCCGCTCGGGGGCTGGGTCATCCGGAACCACGCGGTCACCGGGCGGTACCAGATCACCTCCGTTACCGATCAACTCATCTGGATCGGGCTGCAGGAAAGCACAGAAGGAGCGGGACACCTGGCCGATGGCCGCAGTTACTGGCACTTGCTCTGCCCAGCGGAATGCGTGCTCATGTTCAGCATGGACACCCCGGAGCGTTCGGCGTTCTTCAAAGCGAAATGGGAGGCGGAGACCCGGGCGGACCCCAGCCTCCGCTGGCGGATGCTCGGGGTGAAGCTCCGCAACTTCTGGCTCTTCCGGTCCCATGCGGGGCTGGGCCACACAACGGCCATGGCCTGGGGTGTGGTCCTGTTCAAATGGTATGCGGCAGCACTTCTGCTCCTGCTGCTGGCCCAGGCGGTGGTGTTCCGGCATCCGGGGCTGTTGCTGGTGATCACCTCCGTGGCGGCCCTATCGCTGATCCAGTGCATGTTCTACTTCGAGACGCGGCACCGGCTATTGGCCGAGCCCTTGTTGATGATGGTGGGCGTAGCGACCATGGCCATGCTCCTGGACCGGTGGCGAAGGCGACCAGGAAAGGGTGTCATTCACGCTTGAGGGAGGGGAAGTACCTTCGCGGTTCCTATTCCAACATCCATGAAACGAACCGTTCTTTTCGCGCTCAGCGCAGCGCTGCTGCTGGGCTCCTGTGTCTCGAAGAAGAAGTACACGGCCATCCAGGCCTCCAACGAGACCTTGAAGACCAAGTTGGACGAGGCCAACCGTGCCCTGGGCGACTGCAACAGCCAGCGCTCCATACTCGATGCCCGGCTGGCCGAGATGGAGAACAAGAACCAGCACCTGAAGGACCAGGTGAACCAGTTGAACAACACCAATGCCGCCCTGCTCAATAACGTGAGCCAGATGGCCACCCTTTCGGCCAAGGAGGCACAGAACCTGGAGAAGTCGTTGGAACAGATCAAGGAACAGGACCTGCGCATCCGCAGCCTGAACGAGGCGCTGAGCAAGAAGGACTCGGTGACCTTGGCGCTGGTGGTGAACCTGAAGAGCTCGTTGGGCAACCTGAACGATACCGACGTGGTGGTGAACGTGGAGAAGAGCGTGGTGTTCATCTCGTTGAGCGACAAGATGGTCTTCACCAGCGGCAGCACCACCATCTCGCCCCGTGCGAAGGAAGTGCTCTCCAAAGTGGCCACCGTGGTGAACGCCAAGCCGGATATGGAGGTGCTGGTCGAAGGACATACGGACAATGTGCCGGTGAGCAAGGAGTGCATCAAGGATAACTGGGACCTGAGCGTGCAGCGCGCGGTGGCCATCACCCGGGTACTTCAGAAGGACTATGGTGTGGATCCAGCGCGTATCACCGCTGGTGGAAGGAGCGAGTATGTGCCGTTGGTGGACAACGACACCCCGGAGCATCGGAGCACCAACCGCCGCACCCGGATCGTGATCCTGCCGAAGATGGACCAGTTCTATGGCATGATCGAGCAAGGCCTCAAGCAGGCCAGCGAACTCTCGAAGTGATCCAATTCGAAGCAACGAGCCGCGCCCTGCGCGGCTCGTTGCTTTCTGCCCTATCCGACGGACCGCAGGAGGCGTTCGACCTGGAGGTAATGCCGTTCCTGATGCGCCAAGGGGAACCGGATCGCATCGCCGGCCTTGAAACGGACCAATGGCCCCAGACTGCTGGTGACCCTGACCTTGTTCAGATCCGTGGTCGATGCCTGTTCGAGCAGGTGGATGAACCGGTCGCACAGATCCACGAACCGCCCGATGCTCTGGAGCGAAGCCCCGCGCTGTCGTGCGGGATCGAATAGTTTCATCGTGCGCATCTTCCACCGGATGGCGCCATCGGCCTGTGGCTTGAGGCCCTCGGTGAACCAGTTGCCGATCCACCCCGGACGGAACTCGGGGTTGGCGCGGTAGCGAGCGGCCTTGCGGGCGAATTGCGCTTCAAGCCCACGCACATAGATGCCGCTGCTCAGGTTCAGGTGTTCGAACACCTCCAGTACGTTCCAAGCCTCGGGCGCAGGCCGGTACAACAACCTTTCCGCGGGCATATGTTGCAAGGCCTGTGCACGGGCACGTTGCGCCAACAGGGTGCTGCGCGCTTCTTCGATCAACCTACGGACCTCCATAAGGGCAAAGGAACCATGGCCACCGACATGGGCCACTTGATCTGGATCAAGAACGGCGCCTGCGCAGTCGGCTGAACGTTTCCGGGGTCATACGGAGGTAACTGGCGATATCCTTCTGGGAGGCCAATTGCAGCAGATGCGGACTGCGTTCCACCAAGCGGTCGTAGCGCTCTTCCGCGCTCATGCTCAACTGCTCGATCTCGCGCAGCGCCCGACCCACCAGCAGCTCCTCCAGGATCAACCGCCCGAAGCGCTCCATCACCGGCAGCTCGCGGAAAAGACGTTGAAGATCGTCGTATCGGATGCCCCAGAGCACCGAATCCGTCATGGCCAATACATCGAAGCGGGCCGGTGTACGGGTCACGAACGAAGTGTACTCTCCGCTCCAACTGCCATCGTAGGCGAACCCCACACAGATGTCGTTACCATCGTGCGGGAAGGAAAGCCTTTGCACGCCGGTCTGCACGATGTAGAAATACTGCTCCACCTGGCCCACCATACAGATGTACGCACCGCGCGAGAAGGCATGCTCCCGCCAACAGGGTGCGATCGCATCCCGGTCCGCTGGGGAAAGTCCCACATATCGTTCGATCGTACGCCAGACGATCTCCATGCGCTGTTCTTCTGATGCGCAACGAAGATCGGCATTGAAGACCGAACGCCGGAATGCTCCTGAACGCGCACCTGATCGGAACACCATACTGGCCACCACCCGGAAACCATGGGCGAGCGGGATCGTCTTTCCCACAGCGGATCACCACCAGGAGAACGGGTACGAACGGCATGGTCCAAAGTAGAACGCCGGAACACAGCGACCCACCATCTGGAGCCCGATCGTACCCGCCCCCCTCCGAAATCCACGCCATCGGATAGGGGTATTCCAGAGGGCCGTTGTCATACGGGTAGACCGGCTATTCCGGTCGTCTACTACACCATGCGGAATGCACTGACCATCACCCTGTTCTCCCTCTCTATCATGCTCATGACGGCCTGTCGCAAGGACGAGATCCGCGGCTCGGGCATCATCACCACGGAATACCGGTCGGTAGGTACTTTCATGAACGTACGCATCGAAGGCCCCATCCGGGCCCATCTGCGCCAAGCCCCGACACACCAGGTCGCCGTGCGGACCGATGCCAACGTACGATCGATGGTACGCACCATCGTATCGGACAATACGCTCACCCTCACCTTGGCTCCGGGCAACTATGGGGATGGCATTCGGTTCGAGGTCACCGTGGATATGCCCACGGTAGGTCGGCTGATCCATAATGGTGTGCACGAAGCACAAGTCTCCGGGTTCTTCGGCCTCAGCCATCTTGAGGTGGTGAACAACGGGGTGGCTGATATCGACTTGCACGGCTCGGTCCGGAACCTCCAGGTCACCCAGCATGGGGTGGGCCGAGTGAGTGCACAAGCCATGCCTGCCGACACTTGCCAAGCCGGTCTCAGTGGTGTTGGCTCCCTGGAGGTGCGGGTCCACGACCTGCTGCACGGCTATCTGAGCGGGGTCGGTAGCATCTACTACCACGGCACCCCCGTGGTGGACATCACCGATACCGGAGTGGGCAACGTGATCCGGGTGGACTGATCATGTGCGGCCCGGGCGTGGGCATCAGACTATGATCCCGTAACAGGACCGGCACACTTGCACTCACCCCTAAGGATGGACCGTAGCGCGAGGCGAAGCCAAGTGTCGCGACAGGGATCCTTCGGAACGATGCATCCCACAGCCCCATTCCCGTGTTTATGGCATGGATCCGAGCGCCCTATTCCATAGCTCCTCCCGAGGTGTTCGAGGATCGCAGGGGGCGGAGGAATAGGGGAGAACGTGGCTCAACCGACATCCCCGGGCGAGCTTTGGGCGCCACACCATCTCCGAACGCAACAGGCTGCACCGTTGAGTGCAGCCTGTTGCGTTCGGAGATATGGAGTTGCTTACCGCGTTGCCACTTTGGTCACGTTCTTTTTGTCGTACACGTACACGAAGTTGCCGTCGGTGCTCATGGTGGTCACGGCGCCGGTGCGGGCCTTGAACTCCTTGAAGGTGCAATTGTCCAGGTCGAAGCAGGCGATGTCGGCCTTGGCGGTCTTGAGGATCATGCGGTCGCCCTCCACCTCTTCCAGGTCCGCCTTTTTGTACTTGCCACTGGCCACGGCCTCGCCGGTGTTCATGTTGAAGGTGCTCACCCCTTTGTCGCCCACCACCACGATCACGTCCTTGTAGGTCATGATCTGATCGGCGTTCCCAACACCACCCTTGGCCACGGGTACCACGAACTTCTCGGCACCGGTCTTCACATCCATGCTGTAGAGTTCCTTGCCGCTGCACACCACGAACTGGTCGCCCACCACCACGGCGTTGGTGATGCCCTTGCGGAAGCGTTCGCTATCCCAGGCCAGGCTGCCATCGGCGGTATTGAACGCCTGCACCCCGTTGGGCTTCACGTTCGGACGCCAAATGCGCCACTCTTCGGTGATCACGTACGAACCGTCCGGCTGGCGCTCCCGCTTGTAGATGTACGCCTGGCATTCCACGTTGCCACCGATCTGGAGCACCACACGGTCGCCCACCACGTACATGTTGGGGATGGCTCGTGCCTCCTTGATCTCGGGGCTGGTCCACAGCAGTTTCCCGCTGTTACGGTCGTACTTCTTCACATACTGGCTCTTCTTGTTGCTCATGTCCAGCACGTAGAGGTCGTCACCCACGATCACCGGATCGGCCACGGCGTGGTACACCCCGAATTTTTTCGCTCCGGCCGGGGCCCCCACGATCTTATCGGGGGTGTAGTCGAAAGCCGCGGTGTAGATGTTGGCACCGGTGTTCAAGTCATAGACCTGCATGCCGTTCATGCGCAGGAACACCTTGTCGCCCACCACATCCAGGTCGTACAGGAACTCCTTGCTGATCACCTTGCGTTCGGCACGGCCGATATAGGTGTTCTCCCACAGGATGTTGCCGTTGGCCAGGTCGATCTTCACGATCTGGTTCTTGAACCCGGTGAACAGCGCGGCCAGGTTGCCGGGAACGAAGTTCACCATCACCAGTTTGCCGTCGGGGGTGGCCACATATTGCCCTGCCACACCTTTGAACTTGTCGGTGCTCCAGAGCTCTTCGCCGGTCTTGGCCTTCACGAACACCAGGCGCTCCTTCAGCGAGATCGCGAAGCCGTCCTTCTCGGGGATGTACACCACGTTCTCATCGGAGAGGTTCTGGTACTTGTCGGTGCTCCACAGCATCTTGCCGGTGGCCAGCTCCAGCACGGCGATCTGGTCCTTGCCCATCTTGCGGTCGAAGAGGAACACGGCATCGCTCTCCCAGAAGGGGATCAGCTCGTCCACCTTGCTGAGCTTAGGGGTAAGGTCCTTGTACCGGCCGGTCCACTTGGTGGCACCGGTCTTGTTGTCGAACACGGTCATCTCCTTGTCGTCGGCGGAGTAGCTGTAGCCGCGCTCTTCGGTTCCCGTTCCGGTGTAGTCGAAACGATGCTCCAGTTTAGTTTCCCAAACCGTGGACATTTCTTCCTGGGCGTAGAGTCCGATGGTCACGGACATCAGCAGGGGAGTGAGTATCTTCTTCATGGCAATGTGTTGGGTGGTTCGTTCTATCGCGGTATGGCGTTCAGGTCGAAGGTGTGCTCAATGCGGTACTGGCGGCCCTTGGGCATTTTGAAGGGCATCTGCGAAAGGTGGATCAGGTCCTTGAACCGGTTCTGGGAGCGTATGTCATGGCTCTCTGCGCTGACCACGAATACACTGCTGATGTCTCCTTTTTCGCGGAAGCTCACCTGTAGTACATACCGTCCGATGAGGTTCTCCTTCACGATGGCCTCGTACAACTCCGACCCTGGCCGCAGCGAGGCATCGAGGGCTTCCGAGGCCCGGGCGAGGATCGTTTCCTTATCCTCGATCAGTTCCTTCTTCTGGGCATGGGCGCCGTAGGTGAAGGCGATTGCGAGTATCCATACGAAGAGGTATCTCATGGTGCGTAGGTCCATTCGATCAGTTTGCTACCGAAGGTCATCAGCAGCCTCCCGCCGGGGTGGCTTCCGTCTCCACCACCTGCGAGGATCACGAAGCTTGTACGTGCATCACTCCACTTCTCCTCGTTCTCCTTTTGGTGTAGGAAGAGTCGTTCATCGATCACGAATCTCCCAAGCATGGAGGACGACCCACGGTCGTAGACATGTACTTCGAGCTTCCATCCCTTCTGGCTACCCATGGCGAACAAGAGGTTCTTCGGGTCGGCACAGAATGTCGGCTCATAGATCGCATGGCTGGGAAATGAGGCACGGCCCATCACACCGGTAGTGGGGTCGGCCACGTCCACGTAGCTCAAGGACCGATCCGGGTTTGCGCTTTTGTGCGTGCCGGGCCGGGCGTGGATCCAGAGTTCCTTCCCTCCAGGACTGTACTCCACGCGGAAGATCTTATCAAAGAGTTCGGCCACGGTGGCGACCGGTCGGCCTGTGACCAAGTCGTACGAGACCACCACCTGACCGGCCTTTTGCGCCGCTTTGATCACCTTCTTGTCATTGCGCACCGAGGGGATCGAGGTCAATTCCTCCACGGTGGGCCGGTGCGCCACCGCTATACGGTCACCCTGGGGCGAGACCGCCATGGCGGTCCCTTTTCGACCCATTCCGGGCATCGATTCCTGCGTGCCGGTGAGAAGGTCCGTGGCGAGAACACCATCATCATTCACGCTATAGAGCGATCTTCCATCGGCCGACAAGGCACACGCATATGCACGCTGGTCCTTCACCAGCATCACCCCCGAATGGAGGTCCACCACGGCGAACCGGTGAGGTTGGGGGTCGTCGCTGGAATGCCCGAGGTACTCGATCTCTTCCAACAGCAACAGCTTCCCCTCCACATTGAAGGAAGCCCGCGACCCGGCCTTCCAATCGCCCACGTCGATGCTTCGTTGCAAGGTGAGACTCTGTGCATCGACCAGCAGCAGCGGATATGAACCTGTACCACTGATCGCGATGGTTCGGCCATCTGGCGAGAGTTCCGCCCACGAATGGATGTGGTCTGCCGCAATGCCGACCGTAGCCGGATCGATCAAACGATACACCTGGTCCGTGCCTTGGCCCATGGCGCATGGCAGGAAGGAGCCCGTGACACCGAACACCAACAGAATCCGTTCGATCCTTCTCATGGTGCGTAGGTCCATTCGATCAGGCGGTTGCCGAACGTCATCAACATGCGCTTCCCATCGGGGAGGAACACGAGCGAGAGCCTCCCGTCGCTGGGGAACTCCGACTTGGTGAACATCTTCTCGAATAGCCGGTAGCTCAACACGAAGCGATCCTTCATCACACCGGAGGCCCTGTCGTAGAGGTGCACTTCCATGAATTTGCCGTTCTGGCTTCCGATGGCGAAGAGCTTGCCGTCCGGGCTAATGCGGAAATCGGGCTCGTACCTGGCCAACGACGGAAAGCTGGTGCGTTTCATGGTGTTCGTTGCGGCATCGGCCACGCTCACATAACACTGATCAGGGTTGGGGTTCCCGCCCTTCCGGGTATGAGGCTTTGCGTGTATCCACAGATCATGGCCATCGGGGCTGTACTCCAACCGGAACACCTTGTCGAAGAGTTCGTCCAGGGTGGCGGTCGGCTTCAACGTGTGGCGGTCGTATATCGTTACCACCTGGCCCACCTTCATCGCCGCACGGATCGCATCCTTCTGTTGGCGAAGGCTGGGTATCGCCTCCAGTTCCTCCTTGGTGGGGCGATGGGCCACGGCGATCTGCCGGCCATCGGCGCTCACCGCCACGGCGTTGCCGGTGCGGTCCAGCCCGGTGTTGCTGCGCTTGCCTGTGGCGATCTCAACCAGGTGAAGGCCATCCTTGTCCAGGGTCACCACGGTACGCTCGTCCGGTGTGATCGCGGCGGCATAGAGGTCTTCGAAGGTGGCCACGGCCTTCTTCGTGGCCCGATCGACCACCTCGTACTTGATCGGGCGGTCCTTGTTCGGTGCATAGTCCAGGTAGAAGAGCTGCTGGAGCAACAGATACTTCCCGGTGGCACTGAAGCGGGCCCGCGAGCCTGCATACCAGTTGCCGATGTCCATTTCCTGTACGTTGAGCTCATCATCCACCGCGAAGGACCGATAAGGGAAGCCTTGGGTGGAGGAAAGCCCGATGGTCTTGTTGTCGGGAGCCACATCCACCCAGCAGGTGAGGTACCCGCTCATGGTCTCTTGCTCGCCGATCCGAAGGATCCTGTACACCTGGCCATCCTCCTGACCGAACGCCGCCAAGGTCAGGAGACCCGCCAAGGCAGCGATGATCAACGCCATGAACGGGGCGCATCGGTCGTTCTTCACCGTGGTATGGAAGGGCACGTTCGTGGGGTTGGGCAAAACTGCCCCTTCCTACGGAACAGACCACTCCGTAAGTTGCCGTGTTCCACTACGGTGGAAACCGTAAATCGGCAATTCGGAACGGAAAGCGCCGGCACCGCCCGTTCATCCGCGAGACTCCATAGGGCAGAAGGCCGTCCATCCCATGGCCGCTGTCAAAAGGCGCCACGGTCACACTCGAGCGCGGCCCGCATTCCGGGATCCAAGGTGGCGATACGGGGCCGACACCACACCAGGTATTTCACGGGTCGTTAGGAGATACCTGTTGCGGACCGGACCCAGCGGGACATCGCGGTAAAGACAGGAGGAGAGAAAGCGAACGGGGCGATCGGCATGGGATGTCCAAATGGCATGATCCAGCCGGCGGCGGAAAGAGGACCATGTTGGCACCATGGTATGGGTCATGCGCAGGGTTCACCAACACGGATCGACCGGTTCACCACCTGACCTCCCAGCAGGCCCACTTGGTTGCTCCCTCCGGATCGTGCAAGCCCGAAGTAGCCGCATCCATATCCGGCCCCGCCTCCTGGAAGCCACGCACGAGGGTACAGGGCAGGGGACCCTTCCAACAAATGGAGCAGGGGCCACCTGGACCGTCCTCCAGGATGCCACCATTCCGCGGCAACGCTCACTTCCCGATGCAGAATCTTCCGAAGATGCTCCCGAGCAGATCGTCCGGTGCGATCCGCCCGGTGATCTCGCCCAGGTGGTGCTGTGCACGGCGCAGGTCTATCGCCAGCAGTTCACCACTAACCCCTCCGCCAATGGCCGATTTGGCATCGAGCAGCGCGGCACGTGCCTTGGAGAGGGCATCCACATGGCGTGCGTTGGTCACCACGATGTCCCCTGGACCGCTCTGGAGAGCACGCACATGGGCCAGGAACGCCTCCTTCAATGCCTCCACCCCTTCACCCGTTCGAGCAGAGATGCCGATGGTACCTTCTCGGATCATCACACCGGGCACGTCGCATTTATTGAACACCGGCAGAACGCGCGGCCCATCGCCGATCCTTTGTTGGAGCAAGCTGGCCTCGGTCCGCAACGCACCTTCCGACATGCGCGAAGCATCGGCCAGCAACACCACCAGGCTCGCTTCCGAAGCCTTCTTGTAGCTGCGTTCGATCCCCAACTGCTCCACGGTGTCGGCGGTCTTCCGCAGGCCCGCGGTATCGATGAACCGGAAAAGCACACCACCCACGGTCAAGGTCTCCTCCACGGTATCGCGTGTGGTTCCGGGGATATCGCTCACGATGGCCCGATCCTCCTGGAGCAAGGCATTCAGAAGGGTGCTCTTACCACTGTTCGGAGCACCCACGATGGCCACGGGGATCCCTTGTTTGATGGCGTTCCCATATCGGAAACTATCGATCAACTCACCGCTCATGTCCGCCAGACGGTCCAATAGGGCCAGCAGCTCCACCCGTTGTGCGAACTCCACATCCTCCTCTCCGAAATCCAGTTCCAGTTCGATCAACGCGGCGAAATCGATCAGCTGTTGGCGCAGTTCCTCGATGCGCGCGCCGAACCCGCCGCGCAACTGTTGCAGTGCAAGGCGATGCTGGGCAGCGCTCTGGCTCGCGATCAGATCGGCCACGGCCTCGGCCTGGCTCAGGTCCAACTTACGGTTCAAGAAGGCCCGCTGCGTGAATTCGCCAGGGAGAGCGGTACGTGCGCCCGCGTCCAGCATGGCTTGAAGCACGCGCTGCTGGATGTATGTGGACCCGTGAACGCTCACCTCCACCACATCCTCTCCGGTATAGCTGTTCGGACCCGGGAAGAAGGTGATCACGGCCTCATCGATCTGCCCATCGAGATCGATCACCGGAACGAAATAGGCGTGGCGGGCGAGTGGCTCCAAGGGCAGGGAGGGGGCCAGGCGCTCCACCACGGGATAGGCCTTAGGCCCGCTGAGGCGCAACAAGGCGATGGCTCCCACACCTGGGGCCGTACTCAGGGCAGCGATGGTATCCGAGGCCTGCATCAAGCGTTCAGTCGTTCAATGGCCACAAATATGGATGGAACGGGCACAAAGATCCGGAACTTTGCGCCCCCGGCCTAAGGAAACTGGAATGAGCAAGGTTAAACAACGGTATGACCGATTGCCTTATCCCACGGTGGTGGTGATCGGTGGTGGATTCGCCGGCCTGGAAGTGATCCGCGGCCTCGACGGCAAGCCCTTCAAAGTACTGCTGCTGGACAAGCAGAACCATCACTGCTTCCAGCCTCTATTGTACCAAGTGGCCACGGCCAGCCTCAGCGCCGACAGCATCGCCCATCCGTTCCGCCGCACCGTGGCCCCCATGGACAACGTGGCGTTCCGCATGTGCACCGTGCAGCGCGTGGACCCAGCAGCCAAGTTGGTCCACACCGACCGGGGCAGCTTCGGTTACGACAAGCTGATCATCGCCACGGGGAGCACCACCAACTTCTTCAACAATGCGCGCATGGAACAGGAAGCCATGCAGCTGAAGAGCATTTCACAGGCACTGGACATCCGGAGCGACTTCCTCCAGGACTTCGAGTCGGCCTTGTACGCACAGGACGAAGCTGGTCAGCGCCGGTACCTCAACTTCATCATCGTAGGAGCGGGCCCCACCGGAGTGGAAATGGCGGGCGCATTGGCCGAGATCCGCCGCACCGTGCTCAAACGCGAATACCGCGAACTGGAGAGCGAACGGATGCAGATCTGGTTGGTCGATGGCAACGACCGTGTGTTGAACAGTTTCAGCGAAGCGAGCAGCGCCCAGGCGCTGCGCTACCTGAAGGACATGGGCGTGCATGTGAAGCTCAACGCCCGGGTGGTCTCCTACGACGGTGAGCAGGTGGTGTTCATGGATGGCACCACCATGGAGGCGAACACCCTGCTCTGGGCAGCTGGTGTCAAGGGGGCGCTGATCCCCGGCCTGGAGGCCGCGGAAGTACCCAAGGCCAACCGGTATCGTGTGGACCGTACCAATCGCCTCGAAGGGTTCCCCGACATCCATGTCCTCGGCGACGTAGCACTGATGAGCGAAGAAGGGCGGTGGGAGCGAGGACATCCGCAAGTGGCGCCGGCAGCGGTGCAGCAAGCCAAGCTTCTGGTGCGGAACCTGCTCCGGGAGGCCGAAGGCAAGGCACTGCTCCCCTTCGCCTACCGCGATAAGGGAAGCATGGCCACGATCGGTCGTTACAAAGCGGTAGTGGACGTGGGCCGGCTCCATTTCGGCGGGCTCATCGCTTGGCTCGGTTGGATGTTCGTACACCTGATGTCGTTGGTGGGCTATCGGAACCGTCTCCAGGTCCTGTTCAACTGGGCATGGAAGTACATGAGCTGGAAGAACACGATCCGCCTGATCATTAGGCCATACGTACGAAAGGCCACACCGGTGGAATGATCATGCGTCCGCTGATTCATGGATCATGAGGGCCATCCATGGGTGCAGCGGCACACCTTGCTCATCCAAGCTTAACGCGGTACGCCTCGGATGGCCTCTGGCCGGTCCTTCCCACCACGGCATACCCACCGCCCCGTTACCTTCGCCGCACCATGTCCGTCGATCCCGCCATGTTCCAAGATAGACTGCAAGCTCTTCTGGCTCCCGCACTCCAAGCCGCGTTCCAACGATCATTCAACCATGAGCTGGATCCACGAAACATAGGGTTCCAACACACGCGCCCGGAGTTCGAGGGAGACCTCACCATCAACGTGTTCCCCTTCCTGAAGATCAGCGGTATGGGGCCGGAGCAGACGGCAAAGGTCATTGGCGACCACCTCGTGGCGAACGTGGAAGAAGTGGTGCGCTACAACGTGGTCAAAGGATTCCTCAACATCGTGATCGGCGACACCTACTGGCTCCAGTTCCTTCAGGAAGTGGCCGGGAAGGATCTGCTCGCGCTTCCGTCGTCGGGAAAGAAAGTGATGGTGGAGTACGCCAGTCCGAACACCAACAAGCCGCTGCACCTCGGGCACCTCCGGAACATCTTCCTGGGTTGGAGCGTGAGCCGTATCCTGGAAGCGGCGGGCAACGAGGTGATCAAGGTACAGGTGATCAACGACCGCGGCATCCACATCTGCAAGAGCATGCTGGCCTGGCAGAAGCGTGGTCAAGGTGAAACACCAGCCACATCGGGACTCAAGGGCGACAAGCTGGTGGGGAAGTACTACGTGGAATTCGACAAGATGTACCGTGCAGAGGTACAGGAACGGATAGCAGCAGGAAGTAGCAAGGAAGATGCGGAGAAGAGCGCACCGATCCTGCTCGAAGCCCAGGAGATGCTGCGAAAATGGGAGGCGAACGACCCCGAGGTGCGCGCCTTGTGGCAGCTGATGAACGGCTGGGTCTACGAAGGGTTCAACGCCACCTATGCACGTATCGGGGTGGACTTCGACAAGAACTACTACGAGAGCCAGACCTACGTATTGGGCAAGGCCGATGTGCTCGAGGGCCTGTCGAAAGGAGTGTTCTACGAGAAGGATGGTGCGGTATGGGTGGACAACACCGCCGATGGGCTTGACGAGAAAGTGCTGCTCCGCCGGGATGGCACCAGCGTGTACATGACCCAGGACATCGGCACGGCGATCAAGCGTTTCGAGGAATTCCCAGGCCTGTCCAAGCTCATCTATACCGTGGGCAACGAGCAGGACTACCACTTCAAGGTGCTGTTCCTCATCCTCAAGAAGCTCGGCTTCACATGGGCCAGCGAGCTCTTCCACCTGAGCTACGGCATGGTGGACCTGCCCAGTGGGAAGATGAAAAGCCGCGAAGGCACCGTGGTGGATGCCGATGACCTGATCCAGGAAGTGGTGGATGCGGCCCGGGCGGTGACCACCGAACTCGGCAAGCTGGACGACTTCAATACGGAGGAGAAGAACGCGCTGTTCGAGATGATCGGCCTGGCCGCCTTGAAATACTTCCTGCTGAAGGTCGACCCGAAGAAGCGGATGCTCTTCGACCCAGCGGCCAGCATCGACATGCAGGGCCACACGGGACCGTTCATCCAATACACCTACGCACGGATCAGAAGCCTGTTGCGAAAGGCCGGTGAGGGAGCACCCAGCGCACCCGTGATCCACCACACCCTGCTGCCCGAAGAACGCGTCGTGGTGAAGCTCCTGCACCAGTTCCCCGCTGTGCTCCACGAGGCCGCCACCCGGCTGGACCCATCCTCCGTGGCGAACCACACCTACGAATTGGTGAAAGCGTACAATGGCTTCTACCAGACCGTACCCGTGCTGAAGGAGGAGGATCCCGCCAAGCGCGCGTTCCGCCTCCAGCTCAGTGGTGGTGTTGCGACCGCCACGAAGAAGGCCATGTGGTGCTTGGGTATCGAGGTACCGGAGCGGATGTGAGCCCGATCAGAACTTCGGGCACGGCACCACCTTGTGCCTACGGGCCTTGGCTTTGCGCGGCCATTCGTAGATCAGGCTCAGCTCGTGGGCACCGGCGCTCTTCATGGTGAGCTTGCTGATGGTGATGTCGTAGCTGTAGGTGATCCGTAGCTGCTTCTCGGTCTCGAACCCGGCCATGAGGATCATGGCCTCGCTGTTGCTGTAGCCCTTCTGGTACGCTTTGGCGATGGGCAGCCCCCGGTACCAAACACCTCCGCTGATCCTGTTGTGCTCAATGTAACCTCCAACGTCGAGCTGATCCCATTTGCCTTGCGCCTTGTAGTGCGCCGCAAGGGTCATCCGGGTCTCGCTGCGGATCAACTTGTGTCCATCCAGCGGGAATCTGTACCCGACATGCACCGTGGTCCGTACCGGAACGTTGGCCACACCATCCACCATCAGGCTCGTATTGGGCCGGTTGAGATGGTTGAAGGAAGCCCCTGCCCAGAACTGTTCGCTATAGTACAAGCCACCGGCGGCCAGATCGAGGTAGCTGGTATTGGGCACCATGGAAGCCTCCACGGACGTGGGGGCGTTATCACGGATCACCTGATCCGCGAACAGATAGCCATCGGGCGAAACGCTGCGCAGGGTATAGCCCGGCCTGATCCCGAACCGGATCGCCTGGCGCCGGTTGAGGCGTGCCTCATAACTATAGCTCATCGCAATGGTGGTGAACGAAAGGCCGAACGAGCCGGCCTTATCGCGCATCACGAAACCACCCAGCCCACTATGCGCTCCGGCGAAATTGTGGTCGTAGGCGAAGGAATAGGTCTCATAGCCGGGCTGTACACCGGGCCATTGCAACCGGTAGTTCAACGCCACGCGGTCCTGGAAGGTATTGCCGGTCAACGCGGGATTCAGGTACTGCGAAGCCGCATAGAACTGCGAGAACTGCGGATCCTGGGCCACGAGGTCCACGGTCCAAGCGAGCGATAGCAGGATGTACGCGTGTCGCAGTGCCTTCATCGGAACAGGGTAAGATCACTCAGCTTCTCCACGGTCTTGCCGTCCACGAACCGGAACCAGGTCTGCACCACGTACACATCCTGTGGGCTGATCTGCCCACGGTAGTATCCGTCCCACCCGATATTCAGGTCGGTGCTCTCGAAGATCAATTCGCCCCACCGGTTGAAGACCCGCATGCGGAAGTCCTTCACGAAGCGCACGAACGGGTAGAACACATCATTGCTCAGATCCCCCGTGACCCAGTTGCCACCATTGCCATTGCTTTGGTCCCCCCCGGGACCATTGGGGTTCGGCGTGAACGCCGTGGGGAGTACCACATCGTATACCGGTGTGATCGTGATGTTCTGGATCGCGGACGCGTCACAACCATGGTTATCCACGACGACAAGCTCCACCTCGAACGTGCCGATGTCGCTGAAGGTGTAGCTCGGGTTCATCACCGAACTGGTGCCACCATCGCCGAACACCCAATCGTAACCCACGATGGTACCCGTGCTCTGATCGGTGAAGTCCACGTTGGCCGCATCGATGTTGGTGGAATACGTGGATGCCGTGAACGCGGCCGTGGGTGGTGCATAGGCGCGGACCAGCCCCGGCGTGGTGCTGGAACTGGTGCAGCCCAAGGGTGTGGTCACGGTGAGGCCCACGGTATAGGTTCCTTGCGGGTAGGTCACCAGTGGTGCCGTCATATGGCTGGTTTGTCCGTTCCCGAGCGTCCAGGTGTGCGTGACGTTACCGAGGTTCAGATCGGGGAACTGCACCGTAAGGGGGGCGCAACCTTCGGCGATCACCGGTGGCAACTGGAACGATGGTGCGTGTTCCAAACGCAAGGCGATGATGCGCTCGCGGTGATCCCCACAGGCATCGGTGACCGTTACGACGATGTCCTGATCCGCTTGGATAGGCACCGCGTAGGGGCCGGTCCCGCTATAGCCGAAAGGCGACCAGCTGAATGCCACGGCGGCCGGGTATCCGGTAAGGGAGGCGCCCACGGTGGCCACACCACCCGTGCACGTGGTGGTATCGCCGTAGGTGCTGAACGTGGCCGTCTCGAGATCGAGCACCGTTACATGCACCGGGGTGGTGGGCCCGGCGCATCCGGCCTGATCCACCACGGTCAGTTGGATGGTCTGCGATACGGCGAATGCCAGTTGCACCGATGAATTACTTCCATACCCTCCCCAGTTGAAGAGGTATCCGCCGGCACCACCCGTAGCGCTGGCCTGATAGGTATGTACCGCATTCACACACACGGTATCCGGTGCATCCACCGCGACCACCATGGGTTCGGGTTCTTGCACGGCATGGGTCACTTGGGCGGTGCAACCATGCCCATCGGTCACCGTGGCCGTATAGGATCCTGCGACCAGACCGGAAAGGATGGACCCGGCAGCGCCATTGCTCCAGGCAATGGTGTACGCCGGGGTGCCACCCTGCACATCCAACACGATGCTGCCGTTAGCACCACCGTGGCAGCTCACATCGGTGCCGTTCACTTGGGCCACGACCAAGACCTGGGGTTCTCCGATGGTGGTCGAGAGCGTGGTATCGCACCCCAGGGCGTCGGTCACCGTCACCGCATAGGTACCTGCACCCAGTCCGGTGGCGGTAGCGGTGGTCTGCCCCAAAGCATCATTCCACTGATACGTTGTACCGGGCAAGTCTGGTGTGAAGGCGATACTGCCGTTCGCCTCACCGTAGCACAACGCGTTGGTCGCGGTGAGTGCCGCACTAAGGAAGCTGTTGGAAAGAGCGATATGGACCACATCACTCGCCGGAGGGCAGGTGGTGATGCCCACCGTGGTGAGCGTGAGATCCACACCACCGGCCAACACCTCCGCGGATGAAGGCATGTATTGGATGGACAGGCCATTGCCCAGGATGGTGCCACTTCCGCCGGACCACTGGCCTCCGGAAGCGTTCACCACGGATCCGATCAGCGCGATGGGGTAAGCGTTCATGCAACCGATCAGGTCCGGTCCGGCATTGGCCTGGTTGGGTTGCCCAGTAGCGGCGATGGTCCCGGTGGCACTGGCCGGGGCACACCCGTTCACATCGGATACCGTAACGGTGTATGAACCGGCACCGGCGGTGATCGCCGGTGTTTGGGCGCCATTGCTCCAGGTGTAGGTATAGGGTGCGGTACCGCCGGAGGCCACTGCGGTCAAGGTGCCATCGGATACGCCACCACAGGATTCGTTCACACTGGGCAGATCGGCAATGGTGATCGCCATGGGTTCAGCCACCGTCACGGTCATCACCGTATCGCATAGGAATTGATCCGTTACGCGTACCGTATGGTCGCCTGCGGCGACAGCACTGATGGACTGGGTGACCTGGCCTCCTGGCAACCACTGGTAGGTAAGGTCCGTGGCCTGTGTGAGCACGGCGGCGGTACCGGTGGAGGTGCCGTTGCAACTGGCGTTGGTGGTTGCCGTGGTAAGACCAAGGAAGCTGCGCGGAAGGTTGATCACCAGATCGTCACTGGCCTGTGGGCACACCGTATTGCCCACAGTGGACAAGGACAGCAAGACGGTGCCTGCAGCGATATCGCCAGGACCCGGGGTGTACTGCACAGCGGGGAAGGTCCCACTGAAGGTCCCGTCACCACCGCTCCAAGACCCGCTGGTGGCATTGGTCACGGTTCCGATCAACGCGATGGCACCACTGCCAGGGCACGACACCAGGTCGTTACCGGCCATGGCGGCATTGGGCTGCCCGCTGGCCGTGATGGTGCCTTGTCCGGTTGCCGGGGCACAGCCGTTCATGTCGGTCACCGAAACGGTGTATGTCCCGGCCGTGGCGGTGATCACCGGGCCAACGGATCCGGTATCCCAGGCATAGGTGTAAGGGGCGGTACCTCCGGTGGCCATTGCGGTCAATGTGCCATCACCATCCCCCGCGCACGATTCCGGGGTGGGGGTGATGGAGGTGATGGACAGGGCTTGCGGCGATGCGATCAGCACGGACATGGTGGTATCGCAAACATTGCCATCGGACACGAGCACGGTATAGGTACCAGCACCAAGGCCAGTGGCGGTGGATGTCACCTGCGCCGCAGGATCGCTCCAGAGGTAGCTGAACTCGGGTCCGCCCGGCAACACCATCGCCGCGCCATCAGAAGCCCCATGGCAAT
>CAUJED010000093.1:0-3896 GCA_963169535.1 Bacteroidota bacterium
AGGACGGGAGGGCGCTGCTGTCGGCGAAGGGTTCGTCGGTGGCGGCCAGCAGCCTCGTATAGTCCGCGGCCAGCTCCTCGCGGGTGAGCTTGAAGGTATGGTGGTCGCTCTTGATGTGGCGCGCTACTTCCTCGGCATACCGGCTCTCGTCGAAGAAGGGGTCGTCCGCATAGCCGATGCTGAAGGTGTGCAGGTGCTTGTGGTGCCGTGCGGCCAGGGCGCTCACGATGCTGCTGTCCACACCGCCGCTCAGGAATGCGCCCACGGGCACGTCCGCGATCAACCGCAGGCGCACCGCATCATCCATCAGCTGGAACAGGGTTCGTCCGGGGTCGGTGCTCTTCGGCACCTGCTTGCTCGCGGCCACCACATCGTACCAACGCTCCACGCGCACACCCTGGCGGTCCACGTGGAGGCAATGCCCGGGAAGCAGTTTGTGCGCCCCCTGGAACACCGTGTGCGGAGCTGGGATGTAGTAGTAGGCGAGGTATTGGCGGGCGCTCACCAGGTCCTGGTCCCGAGGCGCACCCAGTGCGATCAAAGCCCGTAGCTCACTGGCGAAGAGGAGTTGTCCGTTCACCTCGCTCCAGAGCAATGGCTTCACGCCGAAGCGGTCGCGGGCCAGGAACAAGGTGTCTTCCTGTGCATCATGGATGGCCAGGGCGAAGAAGCCGTTGAGGTCGTGCAGGAAAGAAGGGCCCTTCACGGCGTACAGGCGCAGGATCACCTCGGTATCGCTGTGGCTGCGGAAGGTGTGGCCCTGGGCTTCGAGGTCCGCGCGAAGCGATCGGAAGTTGAAGACCTCCCCGTTGAAGGCGATGGTGTAACGGCCGCCATTGTCCACGAAGGGCTGGTGGCCGTTGCTGCTGGTGTCGATGATGCTGAGGCGCCGGTGCCCCAGGACCGCACGGCCGTTCCGATGGATCCCTTCGTCGTCCGGTCCGCGGTGTGCGATGCACTGCAACGCGGCTCCGATCCGATCCGCGGGCGGTGGGCACGAAGCATCGATCTGGAAGGTTCCCGCGATACCGCACATGGGGCGTTGGTACTTGATCCGACCGTTCGGGTGGTGGGCAGGCCACATCACCCGAACGGTGGATCGTATCGGACCCTACAGGTGGATCACCTCGCCGTAAGCTGCGGCGGCCGCCTCCATGATCGCTTCGCTCATGGTGGGGTGGGGGTGTACCGTCTTGATGATCTCGTGGCCCGTGGTCTCCAGCTTGCGGATGCTCACGCACTCGGCGATCATCTCGGTCACGTTCATGCCGATCATGTGGGCACCCAGCAGTTCGCCGTATTTGGCGTCGAAGATCAGCTTCACGAAACCATCCTTGGCACCGGCCGCGCTGGCCTTGCCGCTGGCGCTGAAGGGGAACTTGCCCACCTTGATCTCCAGCCCTTTCTCCTTGGCCTGCTTTTCGGTGATGCCCACGCTGGCCACCTCGGGGCTGCAATAGGTGCAACCGGGGATGTTCCCATAGTCCAGGGGCTGCGGGTGATGGCCGGCGATCTGCTCCACGCAGATGATGCCTTCGGCACTGGCCACGTGTGCCAACGCCTGCCCCGGGGTGACGTCGCCGATGGCGTAGTACCCGGGAATGTTGGTGGCGTAGAACTCGTTCACCTTGATCTTGCCCTTGTCCGTGACGATGCCCACCTCTTCCAGGCCGATGCCCTCGATGTTGGCGGCGATGCCCACCGCGCTCAGCACGATGTCGCACTCCACCTTCTGTTCGCCCTTGGGGGTCTTGATGGTCACCACACAGCCCTTGCCCTTGGTGTCCACGCTGGTCACCTCGCTGCTGGTGAGCACCTCCATGCCCTGCTTCTTGAAGCTCTTCTCCAGCTGCTTGCTCACCTCCTCATCTTCCACAGGCACCACGTTGGGCAGGAATTCCACCAGGGTCGCCTTGGTGCCGATGGCGTTGTAGAAGTAGGCGAATTCGCTGCCGATGGCGCCGCTGCCCACCACCACCATGCTCTTGGGCTGCTCGGGCAGTACCATGGCCTCGCGGTAGCCGATGATCTTCTTGCCATCCTGGGGCAGGTTGGGCAGCACCCGGCTACGGGCGCCGGTGGCGATGATGATGTGTTTGCCCTCCACCACTTGCTTCTTACCGTCGGCGGAGGTCACCTCGATCTTGCGACCGGGCTGCAGTTTACCCGCGCCCATGATCACCTCGATCTTGTTCTTCTTCATCAGGAACTGCACGCCCTTGCTCATACCGTCGGCCACGCCGCGGCTACGTGCCACGATGGCCTTCATGTCCGGCTTGCCTTCGGCCACGGTGATGCCGTAATCCTTGGCGTGGTTGATGTACTCGAACACCTGGGCGCTCTTGAGCAGGGCCTTGGTGGGGATGCAGCCCCAGTTGAGGCAGATGCCGCCGAGGGCCTCCTTCTCCACGATAGCGGTCTTCAGGCCGAGTTGGCTGGCACGGATGGCGGCCACGTAGCCGCCGGGGCCACTGCCGAGAACGATGACGTCGTAGCTCATCGGAAAGTGTTGCTTGTTCAGGTTGGGCCGCAAAAGTACCCATTGGGGGGGAACAAGCGGCCATGCTTCTCGATGGATCCTCCGACCAGGGCGTGGTCGTACCTGTTCACGGGGCTCTCGCGGCCCGGCAGGTGTGTTGGCAAGCGGGTTCGTAGGTGCCGAAGAGGAAGGGCCTTTACCTTCGCCACCGATGGAGACCACCGAATTCCTGCCCGACGAGAACGGAAGTACCAAACGTCCCGACCTGATCTCCGGCCTGGGCGTGCTCACCTTCGTGAACACGGGCCTCTTCCTCCTGCTCTATGGGCTCATGTTGCTGGCCATGTTGGGTGCACGGCAGATGCCCGAGGATGAGTTCATCGCGCTCTTCACGGGATCGGCGAGCCAATATGTTTCGGGCGACGAGCTGGCCCAGGTTGAGGCCATCGTCCGGATCTTCCATGCCAACGGCGTGCTCCTGATGCTGATCTACCTGGCGCGTACGGTGGGGCGGCTGGTAGGGGCCATCGGCATGTGGCGGGGGCGGAGGAGCGGCTTCTCCATCTATGCCGTGGCGCAGTTGGTGGGGCTGTTCGCACCCCACTTCATCCTGCCATGGTCCATGTTGGGGGTGTTCGGTCCCCTCCTGGCCGTAGCCATGACCGCCGCCTACGGCAGCCAGCTCAAACGGATGCGGTAGCACCGGCCCTTGCGGTGGAGGATCTTGTGATGAACGGACGCCATGTTCCGTTCCAGTGGACTACATTGGCACGGACCAAACACCCGAACATCGCATGAACACCATGGACCCCTCGGCACCTGCCCAGCGCCCAACGCTGCTCACGATCATCTGCATCCTTAGCTTCATCGGTGGCCTCTGGGGGGCGCTCGATGGGTTCCGTACGGGCTTCACCGACAAGGCCCAGGCCGACTTGGCCGAGGCGCGCACCACCATGGAGGAATCCATGGCACAATTGCAAGGCCAGGGCGGAGCCTTCGCCCAAAAGCTCATGGAAGAGGGGATCGCCTTGAGCGAGAAGGCCGCCGAACACGCCAAGCCCTTGGGCATCACCGCACTGGTGCTTTCGCTGCTTAGCCTCTACGGGGTATGGCTGATGTGGAACCTTCGGAAGCAGGGCTTCTGGTACTACACCGCGGCGGCCATCCTGGGGGTGGTCGTGTCGTTGTACTTCCTGGGATTCAATATGGTGGCGATCATGGGCCTGGGCTTCGGGGCCTTCGTCAGCATCCTGTTCATCGTGCTCTACGCCGTGAACCTCAAGCATATGCACTGAGGCGGATGGGTCTCATGCGACGGTCGTTCTTCGCGATCTTGTTGGGGTGGAGCGGGGTGCTGGCGGCCCAACGCCCAGCACCCGAGCCATTCGCCTTTGGCTTCACCGAGACCATCCATTCC
>CAUJED010000094.1:0-4800 GCA_963169535.1 Bacteroidota bacterium
CCGCTTAATGCTCAATGGGTTCCAGGATCCTTCTTTCATCGAAATGAACCTAGGCCCCTACTTCACCTCCCTGCAAGGGGGCGATTACCACGTGTACCCCGATGGTCGGGTGCTGATGAGCGGCGCGCACATGCTGGACGACCCCATTCGCGGTTTCCAGGGATTGTACAGCCTGATCTGGTTCAGCAACACGGGCTACCTGGATACCACCCGCACTCACCGCTTGTGCAACGGGGTGATCTACGAGATCGAGGAACAACCCGATGGGAAATTCTTGTGTGCCGGATCGCTAACCACCTATGAAGGTCAGCCTGTAGGTTGGGTTTTCCGAGTGGAGGAGGATGGAACACTGGACCAGACCTTCAATGTCCCGCTACAGGATCTGGGTACGGCCAATGACTACCATACGCTCACCGACGGTCGGATCCTTGTTGGCGGCTTCTGTCGTTTCAATGGAACGGATCCAGTCCGGAGTTTGGTCCGTCTTCAACCTGATGGTTCTTTGGACGAGAGCTTCACTTTGCTTGATTTCGAGGAAACTTATTCGGCACTTAACCTCCCTCGCGTGACGAACATCCATCCTGTTGCGAATGGTTACATTATCACAGGCACCTTCGATAGGATCAACGGACAGGACAGAGGCGGAATTGCCATGGTGGATCTTGATGGGAACCTATTACCACAGCCGTTCAATGGCCTTGGTTGCGGAGGTTTCCAGGATGGGGTGTCCTTTCGCAAGGTGATTTCGGGTATAACCCCAGCCTCCGATGGCAGCTTCTACATCTATGGCAGCTACCGCGGCTACGACGATGGCACCACCAACGACACCACCCAGCGCATGGTGAGCCGGCTGTACGGGTTGGAGGTGGGGGTGCGGGAAGAGAAGGCGATGGCGTTGAACGTGTATCCGAACCCAAGCTCAAGGGGCTTCACGGTCCGCCTATCTCAACCCCCAAAGAACGGGACCCTGTACCTACTGGATGCCCTTGGAAGATCGGTTCGCACGTGGAACTGGCCCAACGGCGCTCTTGAAGCCCCATTCGACACGAACGGTCTGTCAGGTGGCAGATACCTCGCGGTGTTGAAGGCCGAAGACCGATCGATCCATTCATCGTTGATCCTCTCACCATGAACGGCGCAGCGCAGATCCCCCAGAACACCAAATTGCTTTTAGATTACTACAGCAGTGATCGTGTAGACCGCTTGGACCGCCTGAGCGCCCTGTGGCAGCAGATCCGCACCCCGGCCAACCGCTATGCCGAGGTGCTCACCTACTTGCAGCAGGGGAATTCTGAAGCGGCCAAGACGGTGATCGAGGACCTCCCCGAAGAGGATGTGCTCAAGGTGAAGCAGGCGAGCGAGCCCTCTTCCTTGGCGCCACCAAGGACCGGACGAGGTCCGGTTCGTCGAGTTTTGATCCTCCTAAGGAACTTAGGGCTCATCATGTCGTTCATCACTGTGCATAGCCAGTGTGCAGCGCAGGACTATCATCCGTTCCCGATGAACGATGCTGTCTGGTCCGTTGGTAGCGGTAGTTCGGATTGTTGGATTTCCGGTCGCGGTGACGGCTTTTGTCGAATGGCCACAACAGGGGATACGTTGATCACTGGTGTGGTCTATGCCAAGTTGGATGTGGTGTTCTCGAATGGAGTATGCGGCATCTACCAGCGGTCGGGTGCGGTGCGGAATGATACCACGGAGAGGAGAGTCTATTTCATGCCGAGCGGCTCATCGGAGGAGGAAGTCCTGTATGATTTCGGCTTACAGCCAGGATCTTTTGCCTACCTGTTCGGCCAGGGTCCTCTTCTACTGGATTCGATCGATGTGATCGACCTGGGCAACGAGCAGCGGAGGAGGTTCAATTTCACGGATGCATCGGGCTTTCGAACGTATCAAGTCATGGAAGGAGTGGGTGCCACCATCGGCGTGACCAGCGGGCAGGATACGGTGGATGACGACACCTATTTGATCTGCGTGGATCAGGGAGGCGAGCGGATCTACGAGTTCGAGCCTATGGCGTGTTCGATCCATACCGGCTATTCCAAAGAGTCCCAGAAGGGGGCACGCTTTTCGATCTTCCCCAATCCGGTCGTTGATCGTCTTGTTCTACAGACCGAAGATCCGCTGGATCGTGGGCAGTTCCACCTTCGCAATTCGCTCGGGCAGGTGCTCGCTGTGCATTACTTCGATGATGTCACCCATACCCTGGATGTATCCCGGTTGGCTCCTGGTCTCTATTCCATGGAGTGGCATGTCCCTGGATCCGAAAGGACTCAACTATGTTTCATCAAACAATGAGACATCAGGTTCAGACGGGTCTCCTACAGTTTGTGCCGTACTAACCATATTCCGGGCCTTGTGAGGAACGAATGGACGCAAGCCGCTCAAAGTGACGGTGAACTTCGTGCAGGTGATCAGCCGAAATGCAGGAAACGGTGAACACAGCGCAGATGAGGGGCATCCTCTTCCTTACTTTTTCCGTGTGTGCATACACATGCTTCGCTCAAGCACTTGTAGTGCGCGATGCCGTTGACCTGCATCCGGTGGAAGGGGCCGTTATCCGCACCTTGAACGGTGGTGGCAGCTGTCTGTCTGATGCGCGTGGCCGTTGCCTGCTTTCTGGGGTCGGCAGCTCCGATACGCTGGTGATCTCGCACGTTTCCTATGCCATGCGTGCCATGGTAGCGCGGGATGCCTGGGATGCCGCTGGCGAGGTCCATCTGCTGCCACGCGCTGTGCCCTTGGCCGAGTTCGTGGTGTCCGCCAATCGGTTCCGCGAACCGACAGAAGACTTGGCCGAGCGTGTGGAGGTGGTCGATGCCAGGGACATCGCCTTCCTGGACCAACCCACCACCGGTGATCTGTTGCAGAATGCAGGCACCGTCTTCGTGCAGAAGAGCCAGATGGGCGGTGGCAGCCCGGTGATCCGTGGCTTCGAGGCCAGCCGCATCCTGCTCGTGGTGGACGGGGTGCGCATGAACAACGCCATCTACCGCGCAGGCCACCTCCAGGATATCATGACGGTGGATCAACAGACCGTGGACCGCATCGAGGTGATCAGTGGTCCGGCGTCGGTGGTCTACGGCAGCGATGCGCTCGGTGGCGTGATCCACATGATCACCCGCGCGGCACCATTCCTCGATAGCGCGGGCACGCGGATCGGCGGTACCGCATTGGTGCGGCATGCCACGGCGAACAACGAACGGACCGCGCATGTGGACCTTTCGATCAGCAGAAAGCGGTTCAGCAGTTTCACGAGCATCACCGCCAGCCGTTTCGGTGATCTTCGGAAAGGGCGTGTCCGGCAGGCCGATCAGCCCCGGTTCGGAGAGCGTGCTTTCTATGTGGAGCGTTCCGATGGCCTCGATCGGGTGGTGGTCAATGCCGATCCCGATGTGCAGGTGGGCACGGCCTATGATCAGTTGGACGTGATGGAGAAGCTGCGGTGGCGAACAGGCGCTTCCACTGTGCACCAGATCAACCTACAGCTGAGCACCAGCAGCGATGTGCCACGTTATGACAGGCTTTCCGAGGCCGCCATCGCCGCGGATGGATCGATCGTTCCGGCCCATGCGGAATGGTACTACGGCCCGCAACGCCGCTTCCTGGCAGCATACGGTCTGGAACTGGGTAGGTCACGCTGGTTCGATCAGGCGCGCATCACACCCAGCTTCCAGCACGTGGTACAAAGCCGGCACAACCGGGCGTGGGGGAGCAGCCGCCTGGGTCACCGGGTGGAAGAAGTCGATGTGTGGGGCTTCAACGCAGAGTTCGAGAAGCGCCTGGCCCGGCACGAAGTGCGTTATGGACTGGAAGGGTACCACAATGCCGTCTCCTCCAAAGCGGAACGCACGGATATCAACACCGGTGCCGTGAGCTACCTCACCACGCGCTATCCGAACGGCGGCTCATCCATGTCCACTGCGGCGGCTTTCGTCACCCACACGTTCGAGGCAGGCAAGCGGTGGATCCTCAGTGATGGGCTCCGCTTCAATCACGTTGGGCTCGATGCCACGTTCGCGGATGAGAACGACTTCCAGTTCCTCAACGGCCGCCTGCGTCAACGGCACGATGCATTCAACTGGAGGCTGGCTGCCGTCTATTCGCCGGACACCACGTGGCGGCTCACCGCCTTGCTCAACACCGGTTTCCGCGCACCCAACGTGGATGACCTGGCCAAGGTCTTCGACAGCGCTCCAGGCCGCGTGGTGGTGCCGAACCCCGCTCTTCGTCCCGAACGCACCTTGAACGCGGAGATCGGCGTGAACAAGGTGATGGGTGGTCGCCATTCGATCCAGCTGACCGCCTTCCACACCTGGTTCTCCGATGCGCTGGTCGTTCGGCCTTTCCAACAGAACGGTCGCGATAGTTTGCTCTATGATGACGTCATGAGCGCGGTGACCGCCTTGACCAACGCTGGCAAGGCTTTGATCACAGGTGCTAGCGCGGCAATCACCGTAAGCCTGAAGGACCGCCTGTCCTGGTCCAACAGCTTCACCTACACCTATGGCCGCGTGATCACCGGCGATGGCCACCTCCCGCTGGATCATATCCCGCCTCTGTATGGCCGGTCCGCCGTGGAAATGTTCGTGAAGCGAGCCAAGATCGAGGCCTATGTCCTTTTCAACGGATGGAAACGCCTTCGCGACTACAGCGATTCCGGCGAGGATAACCTCCAATACGCTACCCCGGCCGGTATGCCCGCCTGGATCACCTACAACGTGCGTGGTTCGTGGAGTTTGGCGCCTTGGGTCTCCCTCCAACTGGCGGTGGAGAACATCGCGGACCGCAACTACCGCA
>CAUJED010000095.1:0-10460 GCA_963169535.1 Bacteroidota bacterium
GAACGGTGAGCTGGCCAATGGTATCTACATGGTGAGTGTTACCGCCGGCAGCAAGGCTTACACCGAGCGCCTGGTGATCCAGCACTAAGACCTGACCAACACGCGGAACGCCCCCACCTCGATCGAGGTGGGGGCGTTCGCATTGGTGGGGGGCTGCTCATGTGAAGGCCAGTGTGCGTGGGGAAAGGGATGACGTGCTTACCCACAGGACGGAGAAGAAGGAGGGATACGGTATGGACACGCCATAGCGGTTGAAGCGATACGGCTGTTCTTTCATAGGCCGAGATGGGTGACCTGTTGTGTGGTGATGCTTGCGGGGCACAGCTTTCGGCGAAGGCACCAGAGCATGCCGATCGGATGGTAGGGAATGCCTCAACGGTATGTCCACCGAACAGGAGGTGGACTCGAGAGGATCGGCCCTCGGTGCCCCACAAGAAGGTTCAGGTCGGAGAGGTGGTGCCAAGAGGGCCAGATGCACGTCCATTCTTGGAAGGATGTTGGCCCCGAACACGATGCCCCAGGGCTGTCGGAGGTCCGTGATGCGCCGGTGGTTCAGCGGGTCTGGTCATCATGAGGGGACGAAGCACGGCACACGAAACCTCCCAGAAGAGCGGGAGGTGGACGGGACGGTCCGTTCAGGCTGGGGTAGGGAAAGGTGGGTTTTCCGCCGGTGTCCTCAACTTTGTGCAAACACGTTCCTCCGAATGCGCCTATCTACCCTTTCCCTCTTCTTCGCCTTGGGCACCACCGTGCTCGCACAGGACCCCTTCGAACGGATCATCACCATGCCCGGTGCCCTGGAGAGCAAGGGTGTGGCCATGGATGGCGAAGGTCATTTCCTGGTCTCTGCCGTGAACGAGGATAATATCCAGATCACGCGGTTGGCGCCGAACGGCGATCATGTCTGGACCAAGAAGTATCCGCACTTCAACGAGGAAGGGCTCTACGGCAATGCGATCGCCGCCGGCCCAGAAGGGATCGTGGTGCTGGGTTATGCCATGGGCATGGGAACGGCTTCACGCGATGGGTTGATCATGCGCATCGGGCTGGACGGTACACTGCTTTCTTCCAAGATCATCAATGTGGGGGGGAGCAATGCTTTCCACTACATGAAGGCCACCGATGATGGCTTCATCGCCAGTGGCCGGTCCGACGTGGGTGGGAACGGGTATGACATGCTCCTGGCGAAATTGGATCTCGCTGGCGATGTGCAGTGGGTGCGGACCTACGGAACCACGGAGTGGGACTGGGGGTACGAGCCGACCCAGTTGGCGGATGGCGGCTACGCATTGGTCGGCTTTGGTGATGCACTGGGCACGGGCTACGCGCCTTCGGCCTATCTGGTCCGGACCGATGCCATGGGCAATGAACTGTGGGCCCGGAGCATCAGCAGCGGTGCCGGTGTGGATGAGGGGTATTGCGTGGTGGAAAGCAACACGGGCGAGCTGTACGCAGGAGGGCGATCACTCGGGTTCTTCACGGGTACGGTCTCCGCCTTCATCACTAAACTGTCCAGCACCGGTAACCATATCTGGACCCGCGTACTGCAGCAAGGCATCGAGACCGTATCGTTGGCCGCAACGGACGACGGTGGCGTTACCTGGTTGGCGCATCCCCAGTACATCGAAGGGGGACCTGGTGATTACGAATTGGCCTGGGGTAAGTTCGCCAGCAATGGCACCATGCTGAGCACCAAGTTCTACGGTAGCGAAGGGTCGGACAACGCCACCACCTTCTTCCCGATGGAAGATGGCAGCATCGCCATCCTCGGCTTCTCCAACGGCTATTCGGACGAATGGGCCGGTCTGGTGATCCGCACCGATGCCGACCTGAACGCGGCATGCAACAACATCGACCTGGACATCGAGTGGACCGAAGCCACGGCCCTGGTGCAGCCGTACACCAGCCTGACATGGTCGGGAGCCTTCACCGAGACCGCGTACAACCTCGGTACCGAGAACGTGACGATCAGCACCTTCGATCCCTGCTGCTCGGTGTATGCCGATTTCGATCCCTCCAACGATGGTTACGAATGGACCTTCACGAACACCAGCACCGGAGCCGATAGCTACCTCTGGGATCTGGGTGATGGCACCTTGAGCGAGGAGGAGTCGCCGGTGCATACGTATACGGCCAATGGAACCTATACCGTTAGACTTAACGCATACTGCGAAAGCGGCGAACCCACCTACTGCTCCGATATCGCCATCACTGTTGGTCTTGCGGAGATCGACCGGTCGTCGGAGATCGCGGTGTTCCCCTCGCCAGCCAGCGATGTCTTCACCGTGCGTTCCAGCGACCAATGGATCCGTAGTGTGGAGTTGATCGATGCCAGTGGGCGTGTCGTTGGTGCATACCCCGTTCCGGCCGTCCAGCAGCATGTGATCCGGGTCGAGGGCCAGGCAATGGGTGTGTACACGGTACGGACCACTCTGGTCGATGGTGCACGTGGGATCTCGCGTCTCGTGATCGGTCAGTAACACCTCCTCTCTTGTATACCATCCTCCCACCGCGCTCAGCTTCGTGCGGCACGCTCAAGCGGGCGTGGTGGGCGATGGTCTGCCTGCTCGTGGGGCAAGGTCTGGCCGCACAAGAGGTGTGTGACAACGGGTTCGATGATGATGGCAACGGCCTGGTGGATCTGAATGATACGGCCCAATGCCCCTGCACACTCGCCCCACCAACACCGAACCTGATCAACAACGGGTCCTTCGAGGAGAACACGTGTTGTCCGCAGGGCTTCCACGACTACTTCGATTGCGTCACCGGATGGATGAATTACTTCGAGAGCGCAACGGTCGATTACTACAACTGCGATTTCGTACCCGCCGCGATCCCACAGCCACTGCCCGATGGCTCCGGGGTAGTGGGGTTCGGTGCTTTCACCGATTGGGCGTGGAACAGCAGCCACTACGAGTTCCTGACCACCTGCCTCAACGCACCGATGCTCACCGGGCAGACCTACGAGCTCCAGTTCTCCTTGGCGGCAACAAGGGTAATCTTCTCGGCATCGGGCATCCATGACCTGATCCCGGTATCGCCACTGAACATGGGGCCGATCGACTTCGCTATCTATGGCTATGCGAGCTGCATCACCGAGCCCTATGTGTACTACGATCCGGTGTTCGGCAATCCCATGCCCGCAACGTATTGCGCCACCGAGTTCGGCTGGACCGAACTGGCCCATGTGACGTACGACCCCGCCACCACCTGGCAGGAGATCAGCTTCACCTTCACGGCGCCTTTCGATGTGCAGGGCATCATGTTCGGCCCTACCTGCCCGGTGCCACAAGACTACATCTCCACACAGAGTTCATGGCCCTACTTCTTCCTGGATGCCATGGAACTCGCCGAGGTAACGCTCGTGGTGAACCACACCGGACATCCCTGTACGAACGACTTGGTGCTCTCCGGTGCACCGTACGATCCGTTGAACACCTATCAATGGTACTTCGATGGCGTGGCCATCGTGGGCCAGGTGGGTGATACCCTGCACGCTTCAGCGCTGGGCTATGGTGAAGGGGTGTATGCACTGCGTGTGATCGCCCCCGACGGAAGTTGTGTGTATGATGAGGAGGTGGTAGCGGTGGAGTACCCTCTGCCCTTGGCGGACATCACCCCTGCTGCGGGTTGCGCACCCTTGAACGTGGCGTTCACCAACCAGACCACTCCAGCCCTGAGTGCCGTGGTGCAGTGGGACCTGGGCGATGGTTCTTCGGCGACCGGACCCTCGGTGCAACATTCCTATACCGATGCGGGTGTGTATGACGTGACCTTGACGGTGACCTCTGCGCAGGGCTGCACGGCGGATACCACCTTCGAGGATGCTGTGACCGTGCATCCACGCCCGGTGGCCGCTTTCGAACCCGATATCACTGAAGCGTGTGCCGGCGAGGCGATCACCTTCACCAGCACCACCACCCCGGCAGGCGACCACACCTATGCGTGGTCTTTCGGCGATGGCGCCATGGGGGCAGGTAGTCCGGTCTCCCATACCTATGTCGCAGCGGGTACCTACAATGTGATGCTGCAGGTCACCAGTGCTTTCGGTTGCGTGGATGATGTGATCATGCCACAGCTCATCCAGATCCTGGACACACCGGTACCCGATTTCAACTTCACCACCAACAACGGATGCGTGCCGCTGGAGGTCCGCTTCAATAACGAAACACCAGGCCAGGATCAGCTGACGACGGTATGGGACTTGGGGAACGGAGAGACCCCGACCACGCCGGACGCCATTGCCGTGTATTCCGAACCAGGGGTGTACTCCGTGTCCCTTACCATGACCAACGCGCTTGGATGCAGCGGTAACCTGACCATGCAGGATACCATCATGGCGTATGGCCTACCCGTGGTCACCTTCTTCGTAGAGCCGGATTCCGGTTGTGCACCACTGGATGTGGTGTTCACCAATACCACTGATCCCGGTATGATCGGTGGATGTGATTGGGATTTTGGCGATGGTGGGACTTCCACCGATTTTGGCACCGTGCATACCTACGTACAGAGCGGATCGTACACCGTGTCCCTCACGGTGCGCTCTCCGGAGGGTTGTGAAGGCGATACCACCCTGTACCACATCGTCCATGTGGATCCGTCGCCTTCTGCGCGATTCACCTTCGGCCCACAGCCCACGGACTTTTATCACCCGGAGATCACCTTCACCGATGGATCCTCGCCGGATGTGTTATCCTGGACATGGCGTTTCCCTGATGGGCATCCGGCATCCAGCTCCGAGCCTTCGCCGGTGGTGCGGTTCCCAGGTGAAGCAGGTGTTTTTCCGGCGGAATTGGCCGTGGTGAACGAGTACGGTTGTACGGATACCATTTCGCAACTGGTGGTGATCGATGGTGTGTTCTCGGTGTTCGCACCGAATGCGTTCACCCCCGATGGCGACGCGGTGAATCCGGTGTTCCTGCCGATCGTGCGCGATGCGTTCGCCGAGGATCACGAACTGCGCATCTTCGACCGATGGGGACGTGAGGTGTTCAGCACGAAGGATCCAGATCAGGGTTGGGATGGATCCGTCCTCGGTGCGGCGCCCAAGACGGACGTGTACGTATGGAAGCTCAAGGCACGAAGCACCGTGGATCGGATCACGCGGGTCTACACCGGCCATGTGACGGTACTTCCTTAGTCATACCCCATTGAACGGCCCACACCGTCCGATGTGCCACCCTGCCTGTGAACCATGCATCTTGTGAAGACTTGTAATGTGACCATGCCCTCCTCTCCTGTGCGGACCCTCCCGACCTTGATCGCCAGCGTGCTCCTCGCGACCTCGACAACAGCGCAGTTGTCCGTGAATAGCTCACTCACACCGGCGCAGTTGGTCAACGGCATCTTGGTGGGGCAGGGGGTGGCCGTGAGCAACCTCACCTTCAACGGCGGCCCACCCGATACGGTGAATGATCAGTTCGCGGCGTACAGTACCAACATTTCAAACATCGGCATGACCGATGGCGTCGTGTTGTGCACCGGCCGGGCGGTGATGGTGTCCGGATCGAACATGAATCCAGGGCTGACCCTCCCGGCCAGCGCACCGATCCATGTGGCCGATCCCGATCTGGCCATGATCGTATCGCAACAACGCAGTGTGGCGGTGGTGGAGTTCGATTTCATCCCCACCGGTGATTCGCTTTCGTTCCGGTTCGTGTTCGGTTCCGAGGAGTACCCGGAGTACGTGTGTTCCATGTTCAACGATGTCTTTGGCTTCTTCCTGAGTGGTCCGGGCATCAATGGCCCGTTCACCAACAATGCGATCAATCTGGGTGTACTGCCAGGTACGCAGACACCCATCGCCATCAATACCGTGAATAGCGGGTCGGCAGGAATGCTGAGCGGTGGCCCTACGGGTTGTGCCGCGTCGGATCCGAACTGGCAGGCCAACGCCATCTATTATGTGGACAATGCCAATGGCGCGACCGTGGAGCTCGATGGCTTCACCGTACCCATCCGTACCGGTGCTGCCGTGCGTTGCGGCGAGACCTATCACATCAAGTTTGCCATCGCGCATGCCGGCGATGGCAGCCTGGAATCGGCAGTGCTCATCGAGGGGGGTAGTTTCACCTCCACCAGCTTTGTGAACGTGGAGGCAGCTACCCCGATGAACGATGCTGTGCTCACAGAAGGTTGCGCTCCGGGGTCGATCACGGTGTCCATTCCACCGCAACAAGCGGATGCCACCGTGCAACTCGCATTCGGCGGTGCCGGGATCCAAGGAACGGATCTGGAAGGACTACGCAGCGAGGTGCTTCTGCCAGCTGGAACAACATCGATCTCCTTTCCACTTAACGCGGCCGGTGATGATCTGGTGGAGGGAAGCGAGGCGCTGTGGGTGGTTGCCACTTGGAATACCGCCTGTGGGTCGATCTTCAAGGATTCGGTACTGTTGACCTTGCGAGACTATGTCCCACTTGAGATCTTTTCACCGGATATCTACCTGGGATGCAATACCGACCTGGTGCGCTTGGAGGCCACGGCGACGGGCGGATCAGGGAACGTGACCTTCACCTGGCCCGATGGTACGCAGGGGGCGTACATCATGGTCCCCGGACTGGTGACCGCCACGTACGAAGTGCAGGCCACCGACGAATGTCCGCAGACCGCCACCATCTCCGTGCTGGTCGAGTCGGGCTGTTCGCTCAACATACCCAACGTGATCACGCCCAATGGAGACGGGAAGAACGACGCCTGGGTGATCGGCGGGCTATATGGCACCAAACATTCGGTCACCGTGTTCAATCGGTGGGGCCAGGTGGTGTTCGAGTCCACGAATTACAACAACAACTGGCGCGCGGTGGGCATTCCGGATGGCACCTACTTCTACGAGGTGTTGAGCGAGCGAACGGATGAACCTGCTACGGGCACCCTCACCGTGTTGGGCAACGGCCATCGGTAGGGCCCCCTCGACATGCCCGGTAGGGCCTACGGAAGATCTACTCAGGCGGAGAGAAGGAAACGGCCTCTGCACGGAGGGATCCGGGTAGCGGGTAGGAGAGGATGGTCGCGGCTTCCGAGCCTCCTCACTTCCTTTTTTTCATTTGGACATCCAAGACCGGCTGGTATAGGATGTTCAAATGGTATCAAGACCGGGCGGAACAGACCGCTGGTATAGAGCAATGCGCACGGCCCGAAGGATGTTGTGCGCGGTGTGTGCTCCGACGAGGATACGCTTTCACCAACATCAACGTTCCATCCCGTCCGGCCGGACCTCGGTCCTGCATCCCGATACATTGGTTGCACAAGGGATATCCTTGAATTGCCTTGCTCCCTAACCAAACCAATCAAACTCATGAAGAACCACGACCCGGCCACACCGACCATGCGCCCCAGTTGGCGTAGAGGGCTGTTGGCCCTGGCCTGTAGTGCGGGCCTCCTTGGTGTTGTACAAGCACAGACGGTGAACTTGTATTCCTTCTCCAGCGGCAGCGGTGCTTCCTTGGATCCGATGAGCGGTGCCTCCACCTTGCTCGGGTCGAGTCAGGATGACGCGGCCTCGGCGGTCACCAACATCGATTTCGCGTTCAACTACGAAGGCACGAACTACACCCAGTTCTCCGTCAACTCCAACGGAGGGATGATGCTCGGTGGCACAGCGATCACCGCCTATGCCATCAACTACAACCTCACCAGCAATGCACAGGTCCTGTTGCCCTATTCCGGCGATGGAACGACCGCCTCGGGCAGCGTGACCACGGTGCTCACCGGTTCCGCACCCAATAGGATCCGTATCGTGCAATGGAACGTGGGGATGGACTACAATGCCACTTCACCGAACGTGTTGTATCAGGTGTGGTTGTATGAGGGGTCCAATGTGATCGAGTTCCGTTATGGCGCGGGTGCGGCCACCGGGACCAATTCGGGTGGGATGTACGTGGCCATCACCGGTGCCACGCCGACCAACTACCTGAACGTGCTCTCCGGGCTCACGGCCACCTCGTCCAGTACCGACGTGTTCAGCAACGGAGTTGCCAATGCTTGGCCGGGGAACGGCACCGTGTTGACCTTCAGCCCACCCGCCGCATGCGTTGCCCCGAACCCGGGGAATACGTTGGCCACGATCACTTCGGGTTGCCCGGGTATGGCGACCGCTCTGAGCATCGATGGTAACACGCCGGGATCGGGTGTCTCATACCAATGGCAAAGCAGTCCCGACGGTTCTACTTGGAGCAACATCAGTGGAGCGGTGTCTTCCACCTACAACAGTGGTGTCCTGAACACGACCACGTGGTTCCAATGTGCGGTGACCTGTGCCACCGGTCCGGCCACTTTGGCCAGCACTCCGGTGGAGATCGTGGTGAGCACGCCGACGCCCACGTACTATGTCTTTTCGGGTACGCAGTACACCGAGGATTTCGCGGGCTGGGCCAACCGCTGCAGCACCAACGATGTGCCCGATGGCGCCAGCTATTGGACCAATACCCCGGCATTCGGTGCAGGTACATGGCGTCGTAGTAACACCACTATGGCTGAGTCGGGCTGGAATAATATTTCTGGCTATTTCTATAGCGATGCCAACGGTGCCGTGGCACCGGCGGCACGCTTCCACAGCCGCCAAGGAGGATCCGCCACGGGCACCTTGGATTTCCATGTGGACATGTCCGCAGGCACCGGAACGGAGATGCTCCGGTTCGAATACATCAACACGGGTAATGGAACCTTGGAGGTGCTCGTTTCCCAGAACGGAGGAAGCACGTTCACCCTTTTGGGCTCACACAACTATGTTGGAGGTAGTCCCTGGTCCACCAAGGAGTACACCATCGGATCAACTTCGGCGCAGACCGTGATCCGCCTCAAGGGATCCACCGTCGCTGCTGCGAACAGCAACGATATCGGGGTGGACAACTTCCGGATCATGCCTGCCCCTACCTGCGCCAAGCCGACCGCCCTCGCAGCCAGCGTGACCGGCCCGGGCCAAGCACAACTCACCTGGACCTGCGCGGGTTGTACAGGCAGCTATATCGTCGAGTACGGACCCACCGGATTCGTGCCTGGTACGGGTGCATCGGCCGGTGTGAACGGTACCGTGGTGAACGTGGCTGGTAGCCCGGCCTCCCTCTCTGGACTGTCCGCTGGTGTGTATGACGTGTATGTGCGCCAGGATTGCGGCGGCGGTGATATCAGTGAGAATGCCACCAAGACCTCCTTCACCATCGTGGCGGGCGACTTCTGTGTGAACGCCATCGACCTGGTCACGGTGCCCCATGCGGATTGGTCCACTATCGGCAACACCACCGGCGCGAGCAATGACTACACCACCTCGGCATGTGGAGTGGCCCAACCCGGTGGGGACATCGTGTTCTATCATGATGTGGAACCTGGAGCGATTCTTTCACTTGGCGTTTGGAGCAGCGGGAATCGGCTGACCATCGCCACCGGCGGTGCGTGCCCCGGTACCACCAGCCTGGCTTGTGCGAACCTCGGTGGCTATCTGGCCGGTGCCTATGTGCAGATGGTGAACGGCTACGAGACCGTGATCTGGACGAACAACGGATGCAACACGGAACGCGTCCATCTCCTCGCTGATGCGATCACCCCTGGTCCGGTGTACATCTTCAACTATGCGTACACGCCAGCACCCAGCCCTGTTTGCAACGCGGTAACGGGTATTGCCGTGAACACCGTGAATTCCGGTACCGGAGCCACGGTGAACTGGACCGCCACGTGCAGCGGCAACGCAGTCGTGGAGTATGGCTTGGCTGGATTCACGCCGGGTACCGGTGCGGTTGCCGGTCAGGGCACGGTGATCGCCGCCAACGGCACCAGTGCAGCACTCAGTGGATTGAGCCTCGACGTGGCGTATGACGTGTATGTCCGGAATGACTGCGGTAGTGGTTCGTACAGCGCGAACGGCACAGCCGTCCAGTTCACCCTGATCCATGGTGATGACTGCTCACGCGCCATCGACCTGGCTACGGCCACTGCGCCGTTCGAAGGGACCACGGTGGGCGCACGCAACGATGTGTCCGCACATCCCTGTGGCACCTTCGCCGGCGGCGACCTGGTGCTCTACCGTTCGCTGGCCCCCGGAGGCACGATCTCCTTCTTTGCCTCGCACGACTATGCGTCGAACGTGAGCGTGCTGTACGGCACTTCCTGCCCCGGTACCACGGTGCTTACCTGCGAAGCCGGTCTGGAAGAGTACACCTGGACCAACAATACGGGTACCGCACAGAACGTGTACTGGATCCAGGATGGAGCCACTACGGGCGAATTCGTGATCGAGTGGCTCGTGGACGAACCATGTGCCCAACTAGGGCAGCCTTGCTATGCGGGTCCGTTGTTCACCTCGGGCACGTTGGATGAGGACTGTCAGTGCGTGGGCTCCGGTCCTGTGCCCTGCAGCAACGATCTGACGCTGGAGTTCCAGACGGACGGCAACCCCGGGCAGACCACCTGGGAGCTGGTGGAGCAAGGCACGGACTTCGTGGTGCAGCAAGGTGGTCCGTTGAACG
>CAUJED010000096.1:0-18235 GCA_963169535.1 Bacteroidota bacterium
GGCGGGGTCGTTGCAACGCCGAAGGCGTAGACCGCAGGGAGCAGAGCTACCGAGGGCCGGTGCTACGGAACGATCACGATGGAGAAGTCATGTGGAAAAAGACCAAGCAGATCGGCCTACTCCTTAGTGCGAAGTGGTATAAGGGTTACCAGCAGCCGATCGTTGGCGGATGGGGGGTGGCGGTACCGCTGCCTACCGGGAAGGCCGCTACTTTGGCCCTACCGATCACCACGGCACGTGCGTACACACCTTCTCCGCCTCAGTGGTCCATTGCTCGCTTGGCTGGTCTATCTCTGGCTCGGACAGTTGGGCCCGCGGCCTGCGGCCATGGCGGCCATCGTGGCGTGGATGGCCATTTGGTGGATCAGTGAGGCCGTGCCGTTGGCGGTGACCTCCTTGCTGCCCTTGGTGCTTTTCCCGATGTTCGGCATCGATGGGGTGGCGGGCACGGCCGTGAATTACGGCAAGGAGATCATCTTCCTTTTCCTGGGGGGCTTCCTGTTGGCACTGGCCATGGAGCGGTCGGGCCTACACCGTCGGATCGCCCTGCGCGTGGTGCGCCGGGTCGGGGGCACCGGCCCTCGGTTGATCACGGGCATCATGCTATCCACCGCCCTGCTCAGCATGTGGATGAACAGCACCTCCTGCGTGTTGGTGATGTTGCCCATCGCACTGAGCCTGCTCGATGGCGATGGCGACCCGGAGCTTCGTGGCCGGCTCACCGTTCCCCTGTTGCTCGCCGTCGCTTACGGTGCCACCATCGGGGGCATGGCCACACCGGTGGGTACACCGCCCAACCTGGTGTTCATGGAGCTTTGGCGCGACCGCTACCCCCAACTTCCGCCGATCGGCTTCGGCCGGTGGATGGCCTTCGGCGTTCCGCTCATGGTGGTCTACCTCGGCGTGGTGTGGTGGCTGCTCACCCGCGTGCTTTTCCGCGTGCCTCGCCAACCGATCAGCACGCCGGCCCAGGTTCAGGAGCGGCTGCGGGCGTTGGGTCCGTTCTCCGCGGCGGAACGGCTGGCGGCCCTCGTGTTCGCGGGTACGGCCTTGCTCTGGATCACCGGTGATGACATCGCGCTCTCTGAGCAGCTCACCCTTCGTGGGTGGCGTTCGCTCACGGGGTGCACCGACCTCACCGATGGCGCCGTGGCCCTGTTGGGCGCACTGATCCTCTTCCTGGTACCACTGCCACGGCCCGTGGACCAGGCGGGGAATGGCCCCCCCTATGCCTTGCTCGATTGGAAGTATGCCGAGGCCAATGTGCCCTGGGGGGTGCTGTTGCTCTTCGGCGGTGGGTTCGCCCTGGCACACGGCATTGACGAAAGTGGGCTGTCTGTGCGTTTGGTGGCCACCCTACAAAGCCTTCAAGACCTGCCGCACCCGTTGCTCATCGCGGCGGTATCGGGTCTGGTATGCGTGCTCAGCGAGTTGGGGAGCAACACGGCGGTGGCCAGCCTAACCCTGCCGCTCTTGGCACAAAGCACCGATGCCTGGGGGGTCGCTCCAGAAACCGTGCTCATTCCCGCCACCCTTGCCGCCACCCTGGGGTTCGCCTTGCCGGTGGCCTCGCCCATGCAAGCGATCGTTTTCGGCTCGGGCCGGATCCCGGTTCGGCAGATGGTGCGTGCCGGGATCTGGGTGGACCTGGTCGGTATTGCCTTGATAACGATGTTATTCTCCTGAATGACAGCTTGTTGAATAGGGTTTTCCGGGTTTTCGGGTACACGCGGGCTGTTACTGTACCGCCAAGGAGAATTTGACCGGTCATGGTGGAACAAAGCCATGTTTTCACAACTTTGGTAACCATGCGCATCACAGAAGAACAGATCAAGGCCGCTCACAAAACGCTCAAGAACGAGAACGGTGGGGCCTGGCAGGATTATTTCGGACTGTTGTTCTTGGAGGAATTCCACAAGGTCCCGCGCGAGCAGGCGTTGCACCAGGTGGCCTTCGGCGGCGAAGATTATGGGATCGACGGATACCATTTCGACAAAGGCAAGCGACACCTGTACCTGTTCCAGTTCAAGTGGAGTAGCGACCATGAGCAATTCAAGCAGGGCTTTCGCACACTGCTGGAACATGGTATGTCCGAGGTGTTCGGTGCGAACAGTGGTGGGCGCAGTCGCAATGCCATGGTCAATGGGCTGAAGAACGTACTGCGCGAGAGCCGGTCGCGCATCGATCAGGTGAGCTTCCACTTCGTCTTCACCGGCGAACCGGAGAAGGCGGAGAACAGCAGTGTGCTCGGCGCCTTGCGCGAGGACCTGGAGAACCGCAAGTACATGCTGGATGAGTGGTGGGGCAAGGAGATGAGCATGATCATCGAATACCGATCGCTTAGCGGCAAGCGATCGCACGTGGTGGTGGACAAGACCCACGAGTATCCGCTGAAGCTCTCCGGGTCCTTGGAGAAGGATGGGCCCGATGGCCAGCAGATGGTGATCGGCATGGGTCGGCTCTACGATATCTATGGCATGTTCCGGCAGATGGGGTCACGCTTCTTCGAGCGGAACATCCGTCACAGCCTCCCGGAGGATGGCTCCGTGAACCGCGTCCTGCAGAAGGCCTTCCGCGATATCGGCATCGACAAGCGCTTGGACCCGGCCATGTTCGCCTTCAACCACAACGGGGTCACCTTCAGTGCCCAGAAGATCGAAGAGGATAAGAACGGCTACCGCATCACCGAACCGCGACTTCTCAATGGTGCTCAGACCATCACCACCATGGCTCGCTTCATCGAGCGGAACAAGGAGCGCGACGATATCGAGACCATCAAGGACCGGCTCAAACGCATCGAGGTGATCTGTAAGGTGATCACCCACGCGGACGATGCCTTCATCACCACCGTCACCATCAACAACAACCGGCAGAACCCGGTGGATAGCTGGAACCTGCGGGCCAACGACCAGATCCAGCTGGAGCTCAGTGATCATTTCCGGGGCAAGCTCGGCATCTACTACGAGCGGCAGCAGCGTGCCTTCGAAGGCCTCACCGAAGAAGAGCGCGACGAGCAAGGCATCACCGACGACAAGGCGATCCAGATGCTGAAGCTGGCACAGACCTTCCTCGCTTCGGAGGGAGAGCTGGTGGTGATGCGTTCCATGCGGAAGGCGTTCGAGGAGGACAAACAGTACGAGGCCATCTTCCACAACCGCCGCTTGGAGGTGGATCCGCGGTACGTGGTGCTGTGCTATAAGGTCCAATTCCGGTTGCCGTTGCTCACCCGGAGCATCCTGGAGCGCGGAGAGAACAAGTACAGCTTCGTGGGTCGGGGCCGACACCTCTTGTGGGCCTTGGTATGCCAGGCCATACTCAACGACAAGGACCTGCACAAGATGGCCGAACGCTATGGTCAGGACCTGGCGATCAGTGCCAACTACATGCAATACATCAGCAGCCTGGCCACGGGAGCGTGCCGCGCCTTGTTGAGCGATCTGGTGGAACAGGAGGCCAATGCCACTGCCGTGAAGAACAACGAGTTCAACTTCCTGCGCAGCAAACAGTCCTTCGATCACTGCATGGAGGTGGCGGCGAAGAAGTACGGTTGGGAGAAGCGCAAGCTCGCCGGCCATTGGCAGGGGTGATCACCCCAAGGCGATGCTGCGGTCCTGCCGGATGACCTTGCCTCGACCTCAACCGCGCTTGCGGAACACGCCGTGGATCTCGTGGCCGATGCCACGTGCGGGATCCACCCGCAAGAAATGGCCGTGCTGGTACGCGCTTAGGAGAAGCAATGGCCATACGGGCCCACGGCGGTACCAACTGGGCAGTACCTCATCCTTCCGATGCGCCACGCCCTGCACTTCGTGCAACCGGTCCTCGGCGAACTCGCCCGCCGAACGGGAGCGGGAAACCGGAGCCCACAACTTGGGCTTCCGGCTCCAACCCCGCCCACGCAGAGTGGTCTTCAGGCCATACGTGTAGTAGGTCACACGGTCGAATCCAAGCTGTTCCAGGTGTTGTCGCAAACCTCGGCCATCGAAATAGTTCACGTGGTTGATCAGGAGCTCGCTGCGTTCGCGGCCGAGATGATGGCGCAAGCGGTGCTTCCAGACATCCTCGTGGCCATTGGGCGTGATGAAATGGAACAAGCCCCCGGGCCGGAGGTAGTGCATCACGTTCCGCAGTACGGCACCGATATCGATCACATGTTCCAGGATGTCACGGGCCACGACCAGATCGAACCGATCGTCCAGTCCGGTATGGTGCTCCTCGGGCATGGAGCGTATCCCGGCGAAGCCATGGTCGCGGGCATTGAGGTGAAGGACTTCGGTGTTCACATCCATCACGGTCACCTCCAGGTCGGGGAATATGCGCCGTAGGCCTGCCGCGAAGTAGCCCGAGCCCGGGCCGAGCTCCAACAGCGTTCGCGGGCGGTGTCCCTGAGCCTTCAACCCCCACGCGAACAGCACACCACGCCGGTAGTTGCGCACCAGGTTGCGGACCTGTTCGCGGGGTGCGGTGCGCAGGGTCTCCTCCACATAGTACGCCAGGCAGCCCCGGTCGGTCTCCGGTCCGGTCAGCATCGGGTCCAGTTGCATCAACCCACAGGCGTCGCAGCCCACGATGCGGGTGTTCCGGATGTCCCAATACGCCGTCTCGGCCAGGAGGTGGGCCTGCTGGCCGCCACAGAGGCGGCAAGGCTGCTCGCGTTGTACCCGTGCGTCGTTGAAAGAGGCGTTGGCCATAGCGCGGGTCAAATGGTGGCGATCACCTTCAACTCGATCGCGATCGGCGTGGGCAGGCAATTGATCTCCAAGGTGGTACGGCACGGCGGATCCACCGCGAAGTACTCTTTCCACAATCGGTTGTACGTGGCGAAGTCATCCTTCATGTTGGTGAGGAACACCGTCACATCCACGATCCTCTCCCAACTGCTGCCACTATCCTCCAGGATCCAGCGCACGTTCTGGAACACGCTACGCACCTGGGTTTCGATATCGTACTGCACGATGTTGCCCGCATCGTCCAGCTCCACACCGGGGATCTTCTTCGTTCCGCGCTCACGAGGGCCTACGCCACTTAGGAAGAGCAGGTCGCCCACGCGGCGGGCATGTGGGTAGTGGCCCACGGGTTCGGGCGCTTTGTCGCTGGATACGGAACTCATGCCCACAAAAGTGCGAAAGGACTTTGGTCGTGGGCCAGGAAGATCGCAACTTCACGGTCATGGTACGCTACACCTTCGTGTTCGGGATGGGCCTGGCCCGGGCGGCGATGGGGCAAGGGCAGGTCCTCGATCCGGTGTTGATCACTGCACTGCCCGCGCACCTGAACGAGGCCAGCGCCCTGCTGTTCCATCAGCATCAGCCCTGGATCGCCCTCGACAGCGGTAATCCCAACACGCTCTTTCGGGTGGATACGCAGAGCGGACAAGTGCTGCAGGAGGTGGTGCTGACCAACGCTGCCAACGTGGATTGGGAGGCGCTGGCCATGGACGATACCTGGGTGTACGTGGGCGATGTGGGCAACAACGCCGGCCACCGCACCGATCTATGCATCTACAGATTCCCGATCCAGGCCTTGGCGGAGGGCTCGGAAGAGGTGGTGGTCGATACCATACGCTTCCATTACGCGGATCAATGGGATCACACACCCGCGCCCGATGCCACCAATTGGGATGCCGAAGCGCTCCTGGCCATGGGCGACAGCCTGTTCCTTTTCACCAAGAACTGGTTGAACGGACGGACGCACCTGTATGCGCTGCCCGCCACCCCTGGTGTCCATACGGCGGTTCGCCGGGCGGAGTTCGACACCCAGGGCTTGATCACGGACGCGGCCTACGACCCCACTACCGGCGGTATCTGCCTGCTGGGCCATTCGGCCAACGATATGGCGCCCTTCATCTGGTTGCTGAACGGGTACACCGGGCATCATTTCTTCGGGGGGGCGTGTCAGCGGTACCCGCTCAACCTCGTGGCGTTGCAAGCCGAAGCCATCGCTTTCAGCGAACCTTTCTCCCTGTGGATGGCCAACGAGCGTACCGCGGCCCGGGAGGCGGCCCTATGGATCATCCCGTGGCCCATGGCGGTGGACGAGCATTCCTCGGCCAAGGCCCTGTACGCCTATCCGATCCCCGCCGGGTACGAGGTGCATGTGGAGGGTGCCCGTGGCGCCCATCAGGCCCGCGTGTTGGGGCTGAACGGCACCCTGATCGCCACGGTGCCCATCCGCTCCGATGGTACCATACCCTTGCCTGCGCTCACCCAAGGCGCCTATCTGCTCGAAGTGATGGTCGATGGGCGACCCGGAAGGATACCGCTGATGGTGTCCTACTGATCCTGCACCCCTGGAATGACGAAGGCGGCCCGGGTGGGGCCGCCTTCTTGTGGAGAATACCGGAGTCGAACCGGTGACCTCTTGCATGCCATGCAAGCGCTCTAGCCAGCTGAGCTAATTCCCCAAGACCTCGAACGTGGTGATCGCTCACGACGCTCGCCAAGGAACATACTCCCTGGCAGGGGCGCAAAGGTAGGAAAAAATGATTCATCTTGCTCCTGTGGACCGCGATACCCCGTCGGTGAGAAAGAAATGGTCGCTCCTCTACCGGCGGATCCGGGTGGCGAAGAATGAATGAGTTAATAAGGTGAAGCGGTGAAGAGTTGTCGAGGTGAAGTGGGTCGCATGTCTCATCCTCTCTTCTTCTCGTCGTCCCTCTCGTACTCTCTTCCTCGCTATCACTTCCTCTCTTCTTCACTTCCTCACTGCTGAGCGGGGCGGACCGGAGCCTTGTTGCCGGCTCAGCAAATAGGCGTGGGTGGCCGTTTGTGCCCGGGACCGTGGATCGCGCTTCCCCTCGTTCCGGTAGGGATTGGTCTGGCGCACATCGATCCTTCGGGCCTTCACCTGGTCCTGCCATTGGATCTCCATGAGGTCGAGCACCTTGGCCTTTAGCTCCTGATCGTTCACCGGGAACGCCACTTCAATGCGGCGATCGAGGTTGCGTCCCATCCAGTCCGCGGAGGAAAGCAGCACCACAGGGCGGCCTCCGTTCTCGAAGGCATAGACCCGGGTGTGCTCGAGGAGCCGGTCCACGATGCTGATGGCCTCGATGTTCTCACTAAGGCCTTCCACGCCCGGTACCAGACAGCAGATCCCACGGACGATGAGGCGGATCCTTACACCGGCGTTACTCGCGTCGTACAGCTTACGGATCAGCGCACGATCTTCGAGGTTGTTCAGCTTCAGAAGGATGCTCGATCGGCGCCCCGACCGGGCATTCTCCACCTCCTTGTCAATGAGGGCGTCGAGCCGCACGCGCAGGCTGGTGGGTGCCATCAGGAGCTGGGACAGGGCCGGCCGGTGTGTTCGGTCGGCCAGGTGCTGGAATACCTCGGCCACCTCGCGGGTCATCCGGGGCTGGTGGGTGAGGAGCGCCATGTCCGTATATAGGGTGGAGGTGCGTTCGTTGAAGTTGCCGGTACCCAGGTAGGCATAACGCGTCAGCCGCCCTCTTTCTTGCCGTTCGATCAGGCACAGCTTGCAATGCACCTTCAGGTTCTCGTAACTGTACAGCACGTGCGCACCGGCTTTCTCCAAGGTTTCGCCCCAGTACAGGTTGCTGCGTTCGTCGAATCGCGCTTGCACCTCAACGAAGACCGTCACTCGTTTTCCGTAGGCACGGGCATCCAATAGGGCTTTGCATACCTCCGAGCCATTGGCCACCCGATACAAGGTGATGGCGATGTGCCTAACGTGCGGGTCGCGTGCTGCCCGTTGAAGCCAGCGCACCACATTGCCGAAATCGTGGTAGGGGAAATGCCAGAGCACGTCCTTCTGCCGGAGGGCTTGGAAGGTGCTCTCTCCGTTGTGTGTTACCGGGTCGGGTATCGGAACAAGTGGTTTATCGCGCAGGTTCCGGTGTCCCTTCAGAGGGAGGCCCAGCAGATCGCTGAAGTTGTGGTAACGCCCACCGGCTACGAGGTCCTGTTTGGTCAGGGCGAGCAGATCGCGCAGTGCGCGAAGCATGCTGTCCGGCATGGCGCGGTCGTAGAGGAAGCGCGCCGGCACCCCCATGCTTCGTTTGCGCAGGCTCTTCCGCACTTTTTCCTTCACGTTGCCGAGGTATTCCTCGTCCAGATGCAATTCCGCGTCACGCGAGAGCTTGATCGCATGGCAGGCCGTGAGTTTGAAGCCGGTGAAGAGGTCGCCAAGGCACAGGCGAATGGCATCGTCCAGGTACATCAGGTCGGTGCGCTGGCTGCCTTTTTCAGTGGGCAGCACGATGAAACGGCCCAGCTCATCACTGGGGATGTTCACCAGTACCAGGTGTTCCTTCGATCGTCCTTTCGGTTTCAGGCGGCAGGCGAAGTAGAGCTTGCGGTCCTCGATGAAGGGTGCGTTGCCGGCACGCACGGTGGCTGTATGCAGCAATGGCGCCACGTGTCTGGTGAAGTGGCTCCGCACGAAGGCGGTCTGGACCTTGGAGAGTCGTTGTGGTGTGAGGAAGTGAATGCCCTGGTCGGCCAAAGCGGGAAGCAGCTCCTCGCGGTACAGTTTGCCGAAGCGCTCTTGTTGTGCCAGGGCTTTCTTGTTGATCTGGTCCACGCGTTTGCCGGGGGGCACTTCCAGTGCTGTGCGGTCCAGCTTCTTCAATTTGGCCAGGCTGCGCAAGGAGGCCACGCGCACGCGGTAGAACTCGTCCAGGTTGCTCGAGTAGATCGCCAGGAATTTCAAGCGTTCCAGCAGGGGAACGGCAGGGTCCATGGCTTCTTGGAGCACCCGGTCGTTGAACGAGAGCCAGCTCAGGTCGCGATCGAAGAAGCGCTCTTGTTGGTGCGCGATCGGCCCACGTTGGCTTTTGGGGGCTTGTGCCCGCTCGTGTAGCAGGTGCAGGTTCTGAGCTTTCTGCTTGGCGAATCTTGCCCGCGCTGATCGGGTGTGGAACCGATGGCTTTTCAGATAGGCCAGATTCTCCGCGAGCCAGTCGGTGCTGGAGATCTTCCGTCGTTGCACGGCTTCCAATTCCTTTTTGAGCAGCTCGCTCTTGTGGATGAAGTCGGCCTGACCGGCTTTGGCCGAATCAGCATCGCGCAGTACCTCTTGCAGTTTGCCGCGCGGTCTGGCACCGGCGCGTGTGGCCCGAATGCATGCGGCCACCCGGTCTTGATCGCGCCGGCCCACACCGATGCGCTCCAAGAAGTTGCGTGCGATCCCCACGCTTTCTTCTTCGTGGCCCTGGTAGGCCTTCGCGTAGCCGGTATCGTGGAAGAGTGCCGCCACCTCCACCACGGCGAGGTCCGCGCGGGATAGTTCTTCCGTCTGCCCCAGGGCGGTGGCCATGTGGGTGACGGCAAGCGTATGTTCCAGATCGTGGAAGCAGAGGGTACGCGGGATGTGTGCCGCGAACCATTTGCGTATGTGGAGCCTGCAGCGCTCCAGCTGGGCTTCGGTGATCATGCGGGCGGTGAAGTTAGATGCGGGTATTGTTGGGCGGCTATCTTTGGCGTGACCGACCCTGCCGGATGGATCCAGCCCAAGTCCTTGCCCTCTACGAGAGCTTTGCTGGCGACCGGCTCACCTTTCTTTATAGTGGTAGCTTTCACGATGATCACACCGCCCGGTTGATCGCGTTGGTGGAGGAGTATCTGGAGGGCGAGGGTGCGCCAAGGGTCATGCGCGGCAGGCTGGCCTTCATCATGGTGGAGGCCTATCAGAACATCGTTCGCCACCGGTCCTTGGGTGCGGAGGTCGGCGTCGGCCGAAGTTTGTTCTTGCTGCGCAGCAGGGGGGACGTGCATGAGGTCACGGCGATGAATGCGGTGGGGGAGGAGGACGAGCGGAGATTGAGCGCAGCGCTCCAGCGGCTATCGGACATGGACCATCAGGAGATGAAGCGGTCCTTCCTGAAAGGGTTGCAAAGCGATGCGCGCACCACGCGCGGTGGCGCGGGGCTGGGGCTGCTTGAGATGGCCCGGCGGTCGGGGAATCCACTTCGTCATTCGTTCACGCCCATTGGCGATGGACGGGCTTTGTTCGGACTACAGGTCTTGGTGGGCGGTGATCATGGTTGGCTTAGCTCCGATGCGGGCCCCGCGGGTACGCAGCATCAGGTGATCGCCACCAGTGGGGTGGATCTGCTCTGCCGAGGTGCACTGCCGGCCGCCATGCAGGAGGAGTTGCTGCGCATGGTCGAGCGGGATCTGAATGACGACCGGCCGCGGGCCGAGCGGGCCAAGCACGCGTTCCTGCTGGTGACGGGTGTCCTGTCCGATATGGAAGTGGTCGGCGAAGGCCCCATGGTGGTGGTGTCCATGCCTGGAGCACATACGACCATCACGGTCGCCGCACCACTTCGGATGGACAGTGCAGCGCGGTTGGAGCAGGCCGTGGAGTTGGTGAGAGCAATGGATGCACCGGCGCTTCAACGGCGTTACCGCGACATTCTATTGGGGCGAGAGGGCGCAGCCACCGGGTTGGACCTGGGCTTGATCGATCTGGCACGGCGCAGCATCGGTGCACTTCGGTACAGCCGGTACGGCCGGCATGGGCAGCCCTTCGTTGTGCTCGAGGTGGACGTTTAACGATCCTTGGCGACCGTTCCTCGTGGATCCGGCTGGTCCACGTACGGATCGGCATGCCGTTGGAGTTAGCAACGGTACATCACGATACCATGGCTACCTTCTTCCATCGATTGCTTCGGTGCCTGGGCCGTTTCCAGGATCGCTTCGATCAACGGTTCGGCTGGTTCTTCACCAATGGCATGAAAGCCCAGGAGCGCGGCCACGACCGGCCGGTGCTCAAAGCTTGATGCACACGTTCTTCGTTTCGGTGAAGAACCGTAACGCATCCACACCGCCTTCGCGGCCCACACCGCTGTTCTTCACCCCGCCGAAAGGGGTGCGCAGGTCGCGGACCATCCAGCAGTTCACCCACACGATGCCGGCCTGCAAGGCGCGGGCCACCCGGTGCGTACGTTGGACATCCTTGGTCCAGATCACGCTGGCCAGCCCATAGGGCGTGGCATTCGCCAGTTCCAAGGCTTCCGCTTCCGTATCGAAGGCCTGAAGCGTCACCACCGGCCCGAAGATCTCCTCCTGGTTCGTGCGGCAAACGGGCCCCAACCCTTCGATCACCGTGGGGGCGATGTACCACCCCCCGCTCAAGGCTCCCGGCAGCTCCACCCGGTGCCCACCGCAGAGTACGGTGCCGCCTTCGGCCTTTGCCAGCGCGATGTGGTCCAGCACCTTGTTCATGTGGTCCTTGCTCACCACGGCGCCCAGGTCGCTGTCGGCTTGGGCCGGGTCTCCCACGCGCAAGGCCTGCACACGCGCTACGAATGCATCACGGAAGCGGGTGTACAATGGCCGTTCGATGAGGATGCGCGATCCGCACAGGCAGATCTGCCCTTGGTTGGTGAAGCTGCTGCGCACGGTGGTGTCCAGCATCTCCTCGAAGTCGCAGTCGGCGAAGACCAGCACGGGGTTCTTGCCACCCAGTTCCAGGCTCAGCTTCTTGAACATGGGGGCGGCCACCCGGGCGATTTCCGCGCCGGTACGGGTGCCTCCGGTGAAGGAGATGGCGGGGATCCGTGGGTGGGCGGTGATCGCGGCACCCACTTTCGGGCCGGTGCCGTGCACGATGTTGAGCACGCCATCCGGGATGCCCGCCTTTCGGCATAGTGTGCTGAGCCGGTAGGCGGAGAGGGGGGTCACCTCGCTGGGCTTGGCCACCACGCAGTTCCCCGCGGCCAGGGCGGGTGCGATCTTCCACGAGAACAGATAGAGCGGCAGGTTCCAGGGGCTGATGCAACCCACCACCCCGATGGGCTGCCGATCGGTGTAGTTCACCGCCACATCGTCCATGAGGTGCGCCTCGCTGGGAAAATGCAGGATGGCCGTGGCGAAGAACCGGAAGTTGGCGATGGCCCGGGGGATGTCCACCTTGCGGGCCAGGGCCAGGGGTTTGCCATTGTCCGTGGATTCGTCCTGGGCGAACCCCTCCAGATCGTCCTCGATCAGCTGGGCCAACCGGAGCAGGGCGTTGCTGCGTCCCTCACGCCCCAAGGCGTTCCACGCCGGGAAAGCCCGGTGTGCGGCCTCGGTGGCGGCTTGTACGTCGCGTTCGTCGGAGTTGGGCAGGCGACCGTACGTCAGGCCCGTGGCGGGTGCCTGCAGGTCGAGCCATTCAGCGCTCACCGCTGGGCGCAGCGCACCATCGATCAGGTTGAGGAGTTGTACCATGATGGAGGCGAAAGGTAGCGGTGTTCGGACCTGGGCGGGTATGAAGATCGAAGGGCCCGCACTTCCGTGCGAGCCCTCCGACCCCTTGTTGCCTTGTAGGGGAACCAAAACCCAAACCCGATACAAGTGCTTGCCTTACCCAGACCCCGGATCGCTCCGGTGTGTCGTTCGTACGACGATGCAAAGGTGCAGGGGTGCCGAGGGCCGTGCTGTTAAGGGATCGCGAACGAACGTTAAAAGACATTAAGCCGGGCGGCTCTCAGCGGCACGCGGTAGTTTCGGTGCGTGGAGAAGCATCGCATCACCATCCTGGTGGTGGCCATCAACGTGGCCCTGTTGGGGCTCATGGCCATTCAGGTGAAGTGGATGCGCGACAGCAAGGACCTGCGGCAGGCCCAGTTCGAACGCAGCGTGGACCATGCGTTGTTCGCCGTTTGCGACCGGATGGAACAGCTGGAGAAGATGCGTGACCTGCATCGCCATAAGGCAGGGAGGCGGTTGCTGCGCAAGCTGGATGCCATGCGGCGGGCCCATGGCGATACGGTGGCCGGTGCCATGCCGGGCATGGGTGGGCCACAAGATCCGCCGGAGGCACAGGAAGAGCCTTGGCCCAGCGATCCCGCGGCCAACGATGCCGCCATGTTGGACCAAGAGGACCAGGAGGTGCTCGTAGCGGACATGGTGCGCAGTATCCTGGCCTCGGAGCAAGGGCGGGGCATCCGCGACCGTATCGAGGTGCCCTTGCTGGACTCCCTGCTCCGCCAGGAGTTGCGGACCAAGGGGGTCCATGGCGACTTCGCCTATGGCGTGTTCACTGCCGACGGCCACGCGGTGGACCTCGGCCAAGGGCTGCCCTCGGAAGAGCTGCGTGCAGGCCCCAATGTGTTCCGGGAGCGGTTGTTCCGACACGATCTCGGGGGCCCGGCGTACCACCTGCATGTGCGGGTTCCCGGGCACCAGGGCATGATCTGGCGCGAAATGCTGCCCGTGCTCCTCACCAGTGCACTGTTCATCGCCATCATCGTGGTGGCCTTCTTCTTCACCATCCGCACCATCTACCGGCAGAAGCGCATCAGCGACATCCGGAACGACCTGGTGAACAACTTGACCCACGAGCTGAAGACCCCCATCAGCACCATCGGCCTGGCTTGCGAGGCATTGGCGGACCCCAGCATGCCCAAGACCGAGCAGCAGGTACGCACCTTCGTGGGCATGATCCGGGACGAGAACAAACGTCTGGGTTCGTTGGTGGAGAACGTGTTGCAGAGCGCGGTGCTCGAAAGCGGCCACATGGTGCTCAAGCGCGTGGACCTGGATCTTCATGCGTTGATCAAGGACGTGGTGCGCAGCAGCAGCATGCAGGTCTCGCGCAGGAACGGGGTCATCGACCTGGCGCTGAAGGCGGAGATCCATCACGTGAACGGCGACCGCATCCACCTGACCAACCTGCTGTACAACCTGATCGACAATGCGGTGAAGTACACCGAGCAGGAACCGCGGATCCGTATCGGTACCGCCAATAACGATGAGGGGGTCACCATCAGCGTACAGGATAACGGTATCGGCATCTCGGCCTCGGAGCAGCGCAAGATCTTCGACCGGCTCTATCGGGTGCCCACGGGCAACATCCATAACACCAAGGGCTTCGGCCTGGGTCTGAGCTATGTGCGTACCGTGGTGGAGCGCCACGGTGGGCGCATTCACCTGGAAAGCGCACCGGGCCGCGGCAGCACCTTTCATATCTTCATCCCCTTCGAACATGGCCGCACCACATAGATTGTTGGTCGTGGAAGACGACCGGAACCTGGGCGCACTGCTGGTGGAATACCTGCGGGCCAAGGGGTACGAGGCGGACCTACGCACAGACGGCCAGGAAGGCAAGGCCGCCTACGACCAAGGTGGGTACGACCTGCTGATCCTGGACGTGATGATGCCCCTCAAGGATGGGTTCACCCTGGCCAAGGAGATCCGCCAACGCGACAGCACCACCCCCATCATGTTCCTTACGGCCAAGGCGATGAAGCAGGATACCCTGCAAGGGTTCCAGCACGGTGCGGACGATTACATGACCAAGCCCTTCAGCATGGAGGAGTTGCTGCTACGGGTGAGCGCGGTGCTACGACGGTCCAAGGGGGTCGAGCCCAAAGTCCCTGAGCCAGAGGAGTACATCATCGGTGCCACCACGTTCCAGCCACGCAAACAACTACTGCATACTCCGGTGAGCGAACGCAAGCTCACCACCAAGGAGAACGAACTGCTGCGTCTGTTGTGCATGAACCGCAATGAGGTGCTGGACCGCTCGGCAGCCTTGATCGCCGTGTGGGGCGACGATAGCTACTTCAATGGGCGGAGCATGGACGTGTACATCGCCAAGTTGCGGAAGTACTTGCGCGACGATCCCTCGGTGGAGATCATCAACGTGCATGGCAAGGGGTTCCGCCTGATCGCAGAAGCACACCCCACGGCGCTGGATCGACCGGACCTCATGGCCTGATCCTCCATAGGATCACGCTGCTGCACAACGAACGCCGGTGGAGAGCTCGGCAATGCAGCGGATGACCGGCGAAGCAGGAGGCTGATGGGCACCCTTCTGGGCGTTCAGTCCGAACGATGTGAACCAACTAAAGGGTGCCTCGAAGAACCTCGAACGGATGGCGCGCGCCGCTATCATTCGTCCAGATGAGGCGCTCCGAAGAGAGGATACGGGATCGAAGTATCCGACAGAGGAACAACAAAGTATGGGCGAATGAGAGCAAGCGATGACGGCTGTGCTTCTTTCTCATGAACGCCGCCGGAACGAGGTTCTTCGAGGTACCCTAAAGACAGGCGGTCCGTCCGCCGTCCACCGGCAGGTTGATCCCGTTGATGTACGCACCCGATGGGCCGACCAGGAAGGCCACCGCGGCGGCGATCTCTTCTGGTCGCGCGAAACGGTGCAGGGGGATCTCCGCGAGCATCTCGTCCCGCACCTCTTCAAGTGATCGGCCGGTCTTCTGGGACTTGTTGGCGATGATGGCCGCGAGCCGCTCGGTCTCCGTGGCACCGGGCAACACGTTGTTCACCGTGATGTTGTACGGCCCGAGCTCATTGGCCAACGTCTTGCCCCAATTGGCCACCGCACCACGGATGGTATTGCTCACCCCCAGGTTGGGCAGAGGCTGTTTCACACTGGTGCTGATCACGTTGACGATCCGTCCGTACCTACGCTGTTTCATTTCCGGCACCACCTCGCGTACGATGGTCTGGAAGCCGATCAGGTGCTGGGTGAACGCGGCGAGGAAGGCGACCGGGTCGGCTTCGTGGGCCGGGCCGGGAGCGGGCCCGCCCGTGTTGTGCACCACGATGTCGATAGCTCTATGCGCCACGTGGGCCGCGATGGTGGAACGCAGGTCCTCGGTCCGGCTCATGTCGCACACCAGTGCATGGTGCTGTTGGCCGTCGCCGACCGCCAATTGGGCCTGCACGTGGGCCAGTGCCTGTGCATCGCGCGCCAGGAGGGTGATGGAGCCACCCTGCCGGGCCAGCTCCATGGCCACTGCCTTGCCGATGCCCTGGGTACTGCCGCAAACCAATGCGGCACGGCCGCTGAGGGGTAGGATCTCCATGATGGGTCACAAATGTACCCGAAGGCCGGGGAAAGCCCACCGATCCTGGGATACGACCACATGGCCTGCTCCGATCGTGGAAAACCCGATGTGGTCGACGCACGGAAAGGGAGGGTGACCGCGCACCTTTGCACCGTCCTAACTGCTCTACGACCGGTGATGTTGTTCGAACTACTGAAAGGCTCCAAGTGGGCCCCCTTGTTGTTGCTGCCCGTACTCGGAGGTGGCGCATCCGCCCAATTTTCCACCATTCCCGCGGCGGTGGATCATCTTACACCGGGCTTCCTGCGCGAAGTGCCACCCAACGGCGTTTGTTCGGGTGCCTCGGTGGTGCCCGTGCCGATGAACACTCCCGTGACCGTTACGGGGAACAACGAAGGTTCACCCACCGATCCGGTGTTCGTGGCCAACTTGGTGTGGGAGGGCTTCACCACCACGGCTTGTTCGGACCTTACGGTGAGCTACTGCGGTACATCGCCCAATTTCTTGGGAGGGCTGGTGAACCTGGTGGCGGGGTGTCCCGTCACGAACATGGTGTTCAATACCGCTGCTAATATCATCCCCAACATTTGCGGCGATGGCAACTTCGGGGTGCGCTTCCCGTCGTTGCCCGCAGGAACGTACTACTATCCGGTGCTGGAGGCTCCGGGCAGCAGCGGCGACTACACCTTGGTATTCACGGCCGAGCCATGTACGGCAACACCCCCAGCGAACGCTTCTTGCGCTGGTGCCATTCCGATCGGGTCAGCAGCCACCTGCGAATACCAGAGCGGAACCGTGGAGCATGCCACCGCTGCGGGCAACACGGGTACGGCTTGTGGCAATGGCGATGTTTCCGACGGGGTGTGGTACTCCTTCGTGGCCACGAGCCCATCGCATGACATCACGGTGGCACCCAGCGCGGAGTTCAACGTACACCTGAGCCTGATCCAGGGCACCTGCGGAAGCCAGACCCTGCTGGCCTGTGCCATCGGCCAGAACTTCGGGGCCAGCACCACGCTATCGGCCACGGGCCTGGTGGTGGGCGGGACGTACTACTTGCGGGTGGCCGATTGGTATGCTGGCACACCACGTACGAGCACGTTCGACATTTGTGTGGTCTCTGTGGCCACCTCGGCATGTGATGCGGCGGCCGGCAACCTGATCCCGGTAGAAGCCAACGTGTGCTATGCCGGAAGCGCGACCACCATTGCGGCCATGCCCTCGGGTAACGCGCATGTGCCGGCCGGCTTCGAGACCGACTACCTGCTCTTCTCTTCCTCCGGAGTGGTTCTACAGCGATCCACCACGCCGCAGTTCACCAGCTTGTATGTCGGGGGCTTCACCATCCATGCCCTGGTGTACGACCCAACCACCTTCGACCCGACGGGAATACTGCTGGGTCAGGCCACGATCGGCTCCATCAACGAGCAGTTCGTTCAGGGTGGAGGCATCATCTGTGCAAGCTTGGACATCACGGGTGCCGCCATCTCCGTTGAGAATTGTTGTACGGCCAATGCCGGGACCTTGCACCCGATGGTCGCTCAGGTGTGTTTCGAGGAGGACAGCCTGATCACGATCTCGGCGATGGGCGATGGCAACGCCGTGGTGCCGACCGGAAGCACCATCACGTATCTGCTCTGTACCGGCGCAACGCACCTGATCCAAGGCACCTCGGACACGGCATCGTTCGTGGTGTCCGCTACCGGCACGTACACCATTCATGCAGTGGTACATGATACGGTGGCCCTTCCTTTGGACACGCTGCAACCCGGCCTTACCACGCTGGACATGTTGAACGACCATTTCACGGTCGGCGGTGGTCCGCTCTGCGGAGCGCTCAGCGCTGTAGGTGCCAGTATCGCCGTGGTGCGTTGCTGCCCGGGAACGCTTGGTAACATCGTTGTGGCCGATGATACCCTATGCCATACCTCTTCCGGTGCGGCATTCTCCTGGACGTTGGATGGGGCTGCGGTTCCCATCGGATACGAGGTGCTCTATTTGATCAGTACGGGCGATACGATCCAGGACTCCACCTCCACCACGAGCGTGCTGCTCTCCGGCCCGGCGCACTATCGTGTGCACCAGCTGATCCTCGATCCCACCACCTTGGACATCGCATCCGTGCTGAACACCCTTACCACCATGAGTGGATTGAACGAGCTACTGGCCCAAGGAGGAGGGGAGGTCTGTGCATTGTTGGACCTGGTCGGGGCCGATCTGATCGTGGCCGATTGCCGTCCCGCGAACGATGATTGCACCAGTCCGCGGTACGTGACCGTGCAACTGCTCGAGAATTGCCTCGATGGCATGATCCAAGGCGACAACACCTACGCCACCCAGGGAACCGCGCCGACCCCTTCGTGCGGTGATGCGGCTTCGACCTATGCCGATGTGTGGTACGTGTTCAACAGCGGCGACAACACCGGCATCACCATCGCATTCGACCCGGGCACGATGACCTCCTGG
>CAUJED010000097.1:0-14963 GCA_963169535.1 Bacteroidota bacterium
CCTTATGTGCGGTCGCTGCGTATGTTCCATGGGGGGCTGAACCGCGCCCTGCAGCCAAGCCAAATGTAACTGGTTACGCGCGGGGCTACACCTTGGGGGTGCTCGCCGCGCGCTTCGTCTTCACCCTACCGCGAGTACGAGCATCAACGATCCACCGTGGGGGGAACGTCATGGGCATGGCGCCCCCTTCGACGATCCATGAACGCGCACTATCCGTGGCGCCCCGTATCGCGCGTTACACCTACAGACCGACGAAGGAATTAGTGGGTCCAGCACGGCGCCTTGCACGAGCGCCAAATGGATCGCCCCCGCATACCGGATGGCCCAACTGCTCGCCCCCTGTGGCCCAATCGCACATATACGGTATTGGCCATCCGAAGACCATGCCCGGAACGGCCACCACCATACGTGACCTATCGGAACACCCCACGATCCCCTGCCCCGCTCATGGCCCCCATATCGTTCAAAGCCACATGGCACGAACTCGCCTTTCCAACATGCCCGCGACCGTGCCCCGGAGTCGGCGCCCCGGCCACCGCTTACGATGGCCCAAAAAGCAGCGAGGGTGCCCCAATGGACACCCTCGCCGCCTTTCACCATCCTACGCATTCCCTCGTACGGAACTTCGCGCAGGAAGCTGCAGGCTTGGATCAATTCGCGGCCGGCAGGAGAACTTTGTCGATCACGACCACCAGACCATTACTGGCCGGCACCGACCCCAACACCTTCGCATCATTGATCATCACCGTTCCATCGTCGGCCACGGTGAATTTCACATTGCCCCCGTTGGCCATGCCAACGCTTCTTCCGTTGGTCATCTGTTCCGGCTTCAACACGCCCAGTGCCACGTGGTACTCCAGGATATCCTGCAAGGTGGCCTTGTTCTCCGGCTTCAGCAGATCATCCAACGTACCGGCTGGCAACGCATTGAACGCCGCATCGACCGGTGCATACACCGTGAAGGGTCCCGCATTCGAAAGCACGTCCTCGTATTTCACATGTTGAACGGCAGCGACCAGCGTCTTGTGGTCTGGTGACCCAACAGCGACCTGCACCACATTACGCTGCGAGAGATCATCGGAAACGGCGCTCTGGCCTGCGGCCGGGGCATTGGTCGTCGCAGGCGCTTCAGTGGCAGGTGCTTCACCACCACCACATGCCATGAAGAGAAGCATCGAGGCCGTGATCGGTAACAGATGGAGGGATGGGATGTTCATGATGTTCGGGTTTGTGGATACCACGAAAGTCCGTGTATCCAAGACGTATAAATATGACACATATCACAGAAATCACCTGAATTTCGTCAGGCCCTTCAGAGGCCTGGTCTGCCCCCATACCAAGTGGCACCAAGGCGTAGTCAGCTCTTCCCGCCCCATCACCACCTGGCTCCTCCGTCGTGGTGGTCCCCGTGGATCCGCGTCACACCGCCCCGCTCGGCATCCTCCGCCCTCCTCTCCCCTATGCTCCAGTACGTATGAAGGCCCCAACGACGAGCATAGCGACCGCCATGATGGTGACGAGCGCGACGTGCACGAACAACAACGACATCCGCTCCGGCACAAGTCGGGGAATGATCCGTAAGCGTGCGTGCAATCCGGTAAGCAGCGTGGCGAACAACAACGTCAACTTGATCGCCACCGCGCTGCGCAACGGGTCATCGAAAGTGAAGGCAGGCCAGATGCCCGGTACGTAGCGGGCGGCCAGCCAGATCCCCGTGACAGCCTGGATCAACAGAGCCGGGATACCGATGCGCTCGTAGCCATGTTCGAACCGTAGCACTGCCCCTGGGTCACCCTCACGCAGGGCCTTCGGCAGGATCGTGAACAGCAGCACCAGATGGCCACCTACCCAGATGCAGGCGCCGAGCAGATGAAGGATGAGGATGAAGCGGAACATATCGAATGGTCATCGGGAGGAATGAACGAACACCGATCGCAATAGAAGCCCGTCCAAAGATGCGCCACTATTCTTTCGCAGACCGATACGGAGAACTCGCAGCGTAGCAGTGCCTGCGGTGCGATCCCTTCGGAGAAGGCATGCGGCAAAGAGCAGGCAGATCGGATGGGATTCTATTGTGAATTGGTATAAAGCCTCAGCCTGGGCAGGATCCACTTGGTTCAGGCGTTCCATGTACAATGTACGGAACCCCCACATGCTCATCCATGTCACAGATCCTTCCTTCTGAACGCGCGGAACGATGACCACACGGGAACCGCCACCCATAGGAGCAGGATCAGTGCGGCCACCAACATGCCCATGGCGCTGCCGAAGAAGTTCTTGTAGATCGCTCCACTGTATCCCATCATCGCGGCGAGGTCGATCTCCAACATCACCATGATCCGGGCGAGATCGATGGGATTGAGGCCCGCGAGCGGCACTACGAACGGCTCGATCGGGTAATCGCCCAGAGCGAACATGCCCCACAGCAGCAACGCATCGTACACCAGCACGAACAACAGCCAAACCGTGAGCGCCATGCCCACGCCACGGGCCTTTTCCCGCTGGCGCAAGGCGATCAAGGCGCCCAGCGCCGCGAACACCAATACCAGCGCCGAACCCGAGAGCGATAACACCAATGCGGACCGGTCCGGCGCATGCACCAACAGCGGCAGGCCAAGCCCGAATGCCTGGGCCAGCAACAAGGCGGTGGCCAACGCCAGCAATTGCCCCCCGAGAATGGAACTCCGCGCAATGGGTTGTACCGCCAACAGCTGGGTGAACTCTTGTATGTCGTATATGTACACCACGGTGAACACCAACGTGATCAATGGCACCAAGGCCATCACCACCTGAACAAGGCTCAACAGCGCTTTCATCGGATCGTCCTCGAGCAGGAACAAGCCCTGCGCGATCAACAACATCAGCGCCGCATAGCCCATTACGAAGCGGTTGCGTGCGAGGTCGAGAAGCGTGTATTTGAAGACTTTCAGCATGGGGAATGTCCGTTCCTTCGTTCTACAGCTTACGACCTGCATTCTTCATTTTCTCACGACGGGTTGAATGGATCATGCGGATCGTAAGATGTCCAATGGCCAATGATGGCCCGCTATACACCCGTGTACTCATATCGTCGCATGTTCCTTTGCCCGCTCCAACATCACCGGCAACGCCTTCGCCAGCCTGTCCGTTCCAGTGGCTTCGAGGATCTCACGCACGGGCAGCAGGAAACGCAGCGTGCCTTCCTCGAGGTAGGCCACACGGTCGGCGAGCGATTCCACCTCTTCCATCAAGTGCGAGGTGATCAGCACCGTGCCCCCAGCACTTCGCACACGGTCCGCTTCGGCCAAGACCCGCCTGCTGCTGAGGGGGTCCAGTCCGGCAGTGGGCTCGTCCATCACCAGGATCGATGGGCGCGTACGGCACGCCAGCACCGCACTCACCTTTTGCCGGGTCCCACCGCTCAGGGTGCCCAGGCGCTTGTCCAATTGCTTATCCAGACCCAGGTCCGCGATCAGCCGGTCGTCCGGTTCTCCCGGTCCAAGATGCCGTACGTCGGCCATCATCTCGAACAGGTGCCCGATGGTGAGTGAGGCCGGGAACTGGGAGATCTGCGGCATATAGCCGATGTTGGCGCGATACGTAGGATCCGCAGGCCTTCCTTCCGCATCGATCACCGTATCGCCGATCGTGATGCGTCCGACCGAAGGATGCACCAAGCCCAACACGTTCTTGATCAAGGTGGTCTTGCCGCTCGCGTTCGGGCCGATCAGCATCACCACCTCGCCCGCATGGAACGTGCAATCCACGCCGCGCAAGGCCCACAGTTTGCCGTAACGTTTACCTACGCCGGAGAAGGTGATGCGGGGTTCAGGCATGGTGCGTGGTGGCTTGTGGGCAGGCCATTCTACATTCCACATTCATCATTCTCCATTTTTCATTCCGCTGGGTGGATGGATGAATGAAGAATGATGGATGCAAAATGGCAATTTTCAAATTGGATCCCATATCACCACAGGTTGCTTCACTCACCGATGTCCTCCCGGGCGGCCGCATCAACGGATGCTCATCCTTCAGCGATTCCGGCCCCAGCGACGGGATCAGCCGTTCCGCACGATCCAGCAGGTTCACGAAGAGGCTCCGCGATAGCACCATGGCATAGGGCATGCGTTCCACGAGCAAGGCGAAGAAGCCCAAGGGGCGATGCGGTACGTCGCCGTGGCCATCCCGGTCGAGGTCGTAGCCCGCGTAACGGTCCCAGTAATTGCCGCGCATGACATTGTTGCGCAGATCGCCGTTGGTGCTCACATCGAAGGTGTTCCCACTGAAGGTATTGCCCTGGAGCGTGCAGTCGAAAGCATTGGCGAAAAGGCGCAGCGCCCATCCGTTCATGCGGAACAGGTTGTCCCGAACCTCGATCCGATTGCAACCATCGACCATGATCCCGGTGGTATTGTCCGTGAAGGCATTATCCGAGATCACGCCATCGTTGATCTCCTTCAAGAGCAGGCCATAGGCGCTGGCGCCCCGGTTGGCGCGGAAGACATTGCGCCGCATGGTGATCTGCTTGCTGAACATCACCGCCACGCCGGCGCCGTTGTCCTCGAAATGGTTGTCGTCGTACATATCGCGATGGCTGAACATGAAATGCAGGCCATAGCGATCGTTGTGCATCGCCGTGTTGTGCGCGATGCGCGAATCCGTCACGAATTCGAAGTAGATCCCATCCCGGTGATGCTTCACCGTGTTGTGCCGAATGGTGGCATTATCGCACTTCCACAGGTGGATCCCATTGGCCATCCGGTCCAGGTCGCTGGGATCGCCGTTCACGGTGTTGCGCTCCACCCGGGCATCATGGGCACCATTGAGGTATATGGCGAAGAAACAATGTTCCAGGATGTTCGCCGTGATCACGGCTCGTGAACAGGCTTGGACCTTGATGCCCGCCAGGTCGTTGAGGTTGCTGTGCAGCGGGTTGCGTATGGTGAGGGCATGTACCGTCACGTCATCGGCGGTCACCAGCAGTACATCGCCCTCTGCGCCACCGTCGATCACCGCGCCCTCGCCACCGAGCAGCGTAAGCGGCTTGTCAATGGTGATCGTGCCCTCCTGCACCGTGCCGTGCACCGTGATCGTATCGCCCGGTGCAGCCTTCGCCAGCAACTGCTTCAGTGTACCGCTGCCATCGGCGCGGAAGGTCCAATGGTGCGCTTCTGCGAACAGCCCCGGCAGCAGGAGCGTAAGGAGGGCGGCTATGCGCGATGCGACCATGCCGTTCACTTCGCCGCTCGCGCTCGCACCCCGTTCCAATCCAACGGTTCCGTGGTCCCTTGGACCTTCACCCCATCACGCGCCTCCGCCGTAGGGAATGCCGCCATGTCCCCCCGCATCGGACTGCGGAACGCGGCACCCGTAAGGAAGAATGCCGTGGTGGCATCGATGAGGGTGCCAGGCTTCGTGTGGTCGCACACGTACCAACCGGAGACCTGTGCCTCGGCCACGGTCCCCGCCTGCACGAATTGCACCATGCAGCTGATATCATCGAACACGTACTGGCGCCCCTTTTGGGTGGTTATCGCGGCACCGTACTGGCGGTCCACCACGTTCATGCGGCAGTGGGCGCATTCGGCCTTGCCGAACTCGATCGATGGACCCGATTGGCCGCACGACATGAAGCCGACGACGATGAGAAGGCTTAGGAGGAGGCTGCGCATCATGCCTTTGCTGCTTTACGTTGTTTACGCCGCGCCTTCATGTCGCGGATCTCCAAGAAATATACGCCGGCCAGTAATCCCATCACGCCGAATAGGATCCAACCACCGGTATCGGGCGTTGACCACGCATCGAAGTTGAGCAGTTGCTTGTGGCCGATCAACGGTGGTTGGTAGGCCATGCCCTCCACTTTGATGGCCGCACGGGGATCGAGGTTGTGGCCGTATTCATAGCCCCAATCCCACATGCGCCAAAGTGCCCAGGCACCGAACAGGGACAGGGTCACAAGTCCAAGGAAAAGCAGTATCCGCTTGCCCCAGGCCGCAGCCACCAGGCCCAGTGCAGCGAGCACCATGATGATCTTGGGCAGGTACACGAACTCAGCGAACATCTCGTTCTCGATGTGGGCCATACCGATATAGTGGTTCAAGCCATTGATCTTGTCCACGTCGCCCTCGAAGCGGTCGTCGAAGATCTGAAGGTACAGACCCTCGGGATACTGTGGCGCTTGCAGGTCGATGCGCCAGATGGGCACGAAGAGCAGCAACAGCAAAGCCAATGCCGACAGTCCGATCATGATGCGGGAAATGGGTCTCATGGGAAGAGGTTTTGTGGAAATGATGTGCGACGGTGTTCGGCGCGTCCGGATCCAGTACGGCTCTCTATCCGCCGTGGGTCCGAAACATGCTGTATGCCTTGGAAAGAACGACCGTCACGGTGGGCCTCCTTGATGGAGGAAGATCCTGTACGCTTACCCCGGTAAGGTGGCGGGGATGGATCCGCGGCCCATGCCACTTCCCCATCCCCGCACACTTTCACCGTTCTTAAAGTTCCGCGTCCACGCTCACGGTCTGGGCGCTAAGCGGCACGTTGCTGTTGGCGGGGCTCACTCGGATGTACCCTTGCATCTCCTGGTGGAGGGCCGAGCAGAAATCCGTGCAGTAGAAGGGTACCACCCCCACTTTGGTGGGGACCCACTTCAGGGTTTGGGTCTCACCGGGCATGATCAGCAGCTCGGCGTTCTGTGCACCTTTCACGGCAAAGCCATGCGGTACGTCCCAATCCTGTTCCAGGTTGGTCACGTGGAAGTAAACCTCATCACCCAGCTTCACGCCCTCGATGTTGTCGGGTGCGAAGTGCGAGCGGATGCTGGTCATGTACACGTGTACCTCCTTGCCTTTGCGCTCCACGCGTGCTTCTTTCTCTCCTTTCGCCACGTAGGGGTGCTGGTTCTCCTCGATCTTGAAGAACTTAACCTCACGCGGCTTCACCAGGTCGGCGGGGATGGCCTGTGCATAGTGCGGTTCGCCCGTGGTGGGGAAGTCGAGCAGCAACTCCATCTTATCGCCATCGATGCTGTACAGCTGTGCACTTTGTGCCAGTTCGGGGCCGGTGGGCAAGTAGCGGTCCTTGGTGATCTTGTTGTAGGCGATCACGTACTTACCCCAGGGCTTCTTGCTGTCGCCACCAGGCACGGTGAGGTGTCCGATGCTGTAGTAGGTGGGCACGCGGTCCACCACTTCCAGTTTCTCCACGTTCCACTTCACGATCTCACTGCTCACGAAGAAGCTGGTGTAGGCATTGCCGTTGGCATCGAACTCGGTGTGCAGGGGCCCGAGACCGGGCTTCTTCACCTCGCCATGCAACACGCTCTCGTACTTCAGCACGGGGATCCCTGCGAAGTCGCCTTCCAGATCGTTGGCGGCGATGGCGGCCTGCATCTTCTCGAAGCTGAACACGGGGATCAACGCGGCGAGTTTACCGCTACCCACGATGTACTTGCCCGTGGGGTCCACGTCGCAGCCGTGCGGGCTCTTCGGGCAGGGCATGAAATACACCAGGCCCGGGTGGTCCTTCGGATCGAGCTGCAGCACATCCTCATACACCGTGGTCTCGGCGCTATGGGTATGGTGGTTCCACCAGTTGCTGTGGTGCTTGCCCGGCACACGTTTACCCTTGCCCTCCTTGGCGAGCTGTTCGGCCATCTTCCAGTTCACGGCCATGATGAAGTCCTTGTCGCGCTGGCTGGCGTTCACCTCCAACAAGCTGTAGGCCTGCTCGGTGTTGTAGCAGCTGAAGAAGAACCAGCCCTCGCTGGGGCCTTTGCCCGCATGGCTCAAGTCGAAGTCGATACCCGGAGTAACGATCTGGAAGGCCACGCTCATCTTGCCGGTCTCCGGCTCGGGGTGGATGAAGCTCACCGTGCCTTTGAAGTTCTCCTTGTACGTGTTGATGGGGACATCGCGCGATGCATCATCGCCCATCGGGATACTGAAACGGGTACCCGCCACCACGTACTCGCTATTGCCCGTGGTGAACGGCGAGCTGTGGTTGCCCGCGCTGTTGGGGATCTCGATGATGCTGTGCGTGCGGAAGGTGCCCAGGTCGATCAGCGCGATCCGTGGGGTGTTGTTCCCGTTGATGAAACACCATTTGCCATCGGGCACACCGTCGGTCTGCGACAGTTCGGCGTGGTGGCTATCGTCCCAAGGGATGAACCCGTGGGTGGTGGAAAGCATGCCTTTGGTCTCTTCACTATAGCCATAGCCGCTCTCCGGATCCACGCTGAACACGGGGATCTCGCGCAACAGGCGTCCGCTCGGCAGGCCGTACACGGCCATCTGGCCACTGAAACCGCCGCTCACAAGGTTGTAGAACTCATCGTATTCGCCGGGCTTCACGTACACCTTGGAGGCGGCATCGCCGGTAACGACCGTCTTGGTAGTGGAGGGCTTGCACCCTGGGCTGTTGAGCACCAGGAAGGCCAAGGCCCCGGTGGCGAGCACTACGCCCGCCGCTTTCATTGGCTTGTTCATGTTATTGATTTGGGTGGCGTTCGGTCAAAGAGTACGCATGAACTCCAGGATGTGACGGCCATCATCCTTGCTCAAGCTCTGGTTCGGCATGCGCACGAGACACTCCTCAAGTTGTTTCTGGGCCACGGGATCGCTATCGAGCATCGCATCCGGGTTCAGCATCATGTTCATGATCCATTCCGGCTTGCGGCGCTCGGTGACCCCTTTCCAGCCCGGACCCACCACGCGGTTGGCCCCGAGGCTATGGCAGGCTTGGCACTTCAGTTCGTAGATCCCCTTACCCGCATCAGCCATCTTGGCGTCGATATCGCCCAAGGTGATATCCGCTGCAGTGATCGCACCAGGGATACCTTTGGTCTCCGGCTTCGCTTCGGTCGTTCCGGGAGGAGTGGCCTTGGTGCCGGGAGGCCCATCGGACTTGGCTCCACCACCACAGGCGGCGAACAGGAGCATGGCTCCAGCAAGGATGGAAATGGCGATCGGCGTGGTCCTCATGGTCGTTTCGGTTTTATGGTGAAAGTGCTTTCGGGTACGAAGGTCAGAGGATCCCTATGTCCTAAATATGACATCCATCAATTTCGTCCGTGATAGACATCAAGACCTTCGCATGGCCAAGGTATGGATCCTCCTTCACAGGCCGCTCCCGTCCACCCCTCGCAGCATATCCTGACCACCGTACCAGGGCCGACATCTGAAGACCTGGCCATGGCTCCAACCTGCAGGAACGAACAAGGTCCGCCCCATCTTTGACCCCACCAACAGGGCTATCATCCCCGACCGCAACATGAACCGCCAACGCTCCTCACCCACTTCCCGTTCATGGTTCTTCCTGGCATTGGCCAACCTGCTGGTGGCAACCTTGATCGGCGTTCTGCTCCGCACCGTGTTCATAGGCGAGGTCCCCTTCATTCGCTTCAGACCGTGGCTACATGCCCATTCGCACGTGGCCATGCTCGGATGGCTGTTCCCCGCGATCGTCGTGGCCCTGATGCACGATGGCGGCCGGCATCCGCTCTCCCGCCGGTCGCACCACCTCCTGACCGCACTTCAGATCGCGGTGGTGCTCATGCTCTTGAGCTTTCCCGTGCAGGGCTATGGCGCAGTGAGCATCACGGCCAGTACACTGCATCTGGTCCTTTCATACATGGCACTGGCCATGCTCTGGCGTTTGAGCCTCCAATGGCCGAAACAAGGTAGTGGGCGACTTACCCGCTGGGCCATCATCCTCTATGTGCTCTCATCCCTCGGCGTGTGGACCATGGCGCCGTTGATCGCCACCGGCAACCAAGGCAAGGAATTATACTACTGGGCGGTGCAGTTCTACCTCCACTTCCAATTCAATGGATGGTACTGGTTCGCCGCCATGGCCCTGGGTGCGCGCTGGGCCGAGCGGCAGGGATTCGCCCTGCGGATCGATGGGCTCACCCTCGGCCTCTGGGTGGCCTCAGCCTTGCTCACCTACGCCCTGGCGATCGCCTGGAGCGAGCCACATCCTGCCGTATTCGCAACGGTGAGCCTTGGGGTGATCCTGCAATTGTGGGCTGCCCTGCGTACCCTGGGACAACTGCGCAAGCTGGAACGACCAGCACATGATCGCCTGCCCACCTGGGTCCGTGTGCTTGTAGGCGTTGCGCTGATCAGCATGGCCCTCAAGGTGCTTGTACAAGTCACCGTGGCCGTGCCCGCCGTCGCGGTGATGGCCCTCACCATCCGCCACTACGTCATGGGTTTCATCCACATGAACACCCTGGCCACGATGACCACCCTGCTGCTCGCCTACGCGCTTACCCAAGGCTGGCTGGACGTTCGTGCCACCTTGGTTCGGGCGGGCCTGGTCTTGGTGGTGATCGGCATCATCGGCAGTGAGCTGATGCTCTTCGCACAAGGCACCCTGTGGTGGGCTGGGCTGGGCATGATCCCCGGCCACTACATCCAACTGGCCGTGGTATCCACACTGATCCCGGTGGGTGTGGCGGCACTGTTGTTCGGCGCCCGCGGTAGTGCCCAAGAACAACGTCTTTGACACGCCATCCAGCGCCTCCTGCCCTAACAGCCCTTCCGTACGAAGCGTAAAAGAGTGCAGAGATCACCTATCTGATAAGGCGGATCATCATCATTGGGTGCGCCCCCTTGGTCGAGTACGGTCCGTACTGAACAACGCTATGTCCGTGGGGCATCCCCGAACAGCCGAACCGCATGCTCCGTTTCCACATCCTTCGTCGAGTGACCTATTCCGTAGGCCGCGCGACGAAACGACTCTTCGGTACCAGCCTGTGAAAACAGCCGCACATCGTAGTCCGCACTGGATTGGCCAAATGGCATGAGCCGGTTCAACACGCTGGTCCACCGGTTCAATGGCCGAGAAGCAACGGGAGGGATCAGCGCTTCCTTCAAGCGGATCAATACACTCCGTAAGGCGTACTCACCAAGAGCTGTACGGGGGACCCGCTATCCGTTCGAAGCACGTAGACCCCACTCGGCAGTGCGGAAACATCCAACGTGTTGCGTCCTGTTCGCAGGGTGAAGCTCCGCACATGTTGGCCTGAAGCGGTCCACAGTTCCCCTTGCCCTGTTGCGCCGGCATGCTCGACGAAAAGAACCGATGACGCTGGCACCGGGAAAGCACGCAAGGCCGCGGTCGTCCTCTCGATCTCGCCGGTAGCCAGCACCACCGTCATCGTATCGGTGCTCCACGTGCAACCGTGAACGTCGGTCACCACCGCATGGTAGTCACCGGCCGATGTGGCGATCGCGGATGCGCTGTCGCTCACGAGCATGCTCCCGTTGAAGAACCACTCCCATGCCGTGCCACCCGTGGTCCAGAGCAAGTCGTCCATCACCTGAACCGTGTATCCGGGATCCTCACGCTCTTCGATGAACACCGTATCGATCGTCACCCGGCCGTTCGCGTCGGTCACTTCCACGGTGTAGGTGCCGGGGCAAAGGCCGTCGAGGGCGGGCGCTGTCGAACCATTGTTCCATTGGAAGGTGAACGGGGCATCCCCGACAACGAAGGATCCGACCGCTCCATCGCATGCGCCGGGACACACATCCGTAGCGATCGAACTCACATCGAAGGTGGAGTCGACCCCCGCGACGATCATCGCATCGCCGTTGTTCACATCGTCGATGGTGGTGCTGCCGTAGGTGATGGCGCCCCAGAAGTAGCCGCCGAAGTAGAGGGTGTGCGGTGCTTCCGCCTGCCGGTGGATGCACAACGGGATATCGCGTTGGAACCCGCTGGGGCGCTGCGCCCATACCACATCGCCATCCGCTTCCACTTTGCTGATAAGGACATCCTCACTGCCCAGCGCGGTGAGCGGTGTGCCGAAGTAATCGATGGTGCTATTGAACTGTGCAGCCACGTAGGCGTTCCCCAGACCATCAACGGACACATCCCACGCAAGATCGCGCTGCGATGACCCCGTGCCTTTCGCCCAGCGGTAGTTCCCGTCCTGGTCCAGCCCCATCAAGAGGATGTCATCGTTGCTGCTCATGGAGGAGAGCGTGTCGTCGGGAAGGTGGAGGTCACCCCATAGGCGGCCCACCACGAAGAGGTTATCAAGCGTATCTGCCGCGATGCCGAAGCCTTCGTGATCACCATTGCCATAACTGCGTGCCCACAGTCCGTTGCCCTCCAGGTCGCAGGCCAGCACGTAGAGGTTCAGCGAACTCGCGGGCGTGAGCTGCAGGCCGTCATAGAACGCGGGCATGTACCCGATCTGTCCCGTGATGAACAGGCGATCGCCGGCCACCGCGATGGCACGCGCTGACTTCGGCACGCCGGTGCCCGTGGTGCTCTTCGCCCAGAGCGCGGTACCGGTGCTGTCGTACTTCACGATCACGGCCTGGCGCTGAAAGCCGCCCGTGTTCACGGTGATGGGATCGAAAGTGAAGCTGGTACCGCCAGCGAAGCCGGTGACGTAAATGTCGCCTTGCTCATCCACGGCGATGCCACGACCTTCGGAGGAACTGGTGCTGTTGGTAATGCGCTTCGCCCAGATGCATGTGCCATCGATGTCGTACCGCGCGGTGAACCAATCATCGGAACTGCCCGAGCCGCTCAGGGTGATGCCGTTGCCGAAGTCCGCATCGCCCTGACAACTGCCGGTGATGTAGATGCGGTCCTGGGCATCAATGGCGATGCCATACACCCATGCGTCATAGAACCCCGTGGTGATGCCGCGCACCCACTGGCATGCGCCGCTCGCATCCACCTTCGCAATGAAGCCCGCGATCGTGTTCCCCGGAGCGAGCGTGCCGCAGCCAAAGTCCGCTGTACCGCTCACGCTGCCAACCCAATAGGCATTGCCCTGGCTATCGGTGGCGATCCCCCAACAGAGGTCGGTGTTGCCACCACCTCCAGCGTCCGCAGCCCAGTTCCATTGTTGGGCCCGTAGGCCCCCAGCAGTGAGTAGGGCCGCTAAAAGGAGGATGGTTCGCATGTGTGAAAGATAGGTATACCTGCCACCGCGATCATCCGCGCCCGGATCCACACCCCCCTATTCCACCACGACACGTGCCGCTGCCCCCGTTCCGGTACGCAACAGGTAGACCCCTGGCGCCAGCCCACACACGTCCAACACGTTCGTTCCGGCCTGCAACATGGCGGTGCGCACCACCTGACCGGTGGCATGGACGAGCACCATCGGCACAGGCGCTGTTCCAGACCCCTCCACCCACAGCCGACCCGCCGCAGGTATGGGCCAAACCCGCAGCTCCTGCTTCGCTCGATCATGGACGGCCGTCGGTATGGCTCCCACACGCCCCACCGCCGCCACCTGTTGGCCCACGGCACCCACTAGGTGCCCTCCCACCTGGAAAGGGTCCGCCGAATGCACCGCGAAATGCACCGACCCATCACCGGAACCGGCGGTGATCCCCTGCGGCTCCACACCCCACGTGGTGGGTTCGCTCGTAAGGGCCCACCGTGGTATCCCGGTACTGTCCACGGCAAGCAGCGTCATGCACCGGTCCGTGAACTGCCCCGTGCCGCTGTTCACCTCACCACCCCAATGCACCAAGCCTCTACATACCCCGAGGAAGTACACTTGATCGTTGGCGTCCACCGCTATGCACGGACCATCGGCACGCCCGATGTCGCCGGTGATCCCATCCGTGAGGCTCTGCGCACCCAACACCCAATCGAAAGTACCGGTGGTGTCCAACCGCGCGATGAACACCCCCGAACCCCAGGACGGCCCCTCCACCGTGTGTTCGCCCCAGGTGGTGGGCATGAAGATGGAGCCGGCGAAATAGGCGTGGCCATCCATGGTGGCCACCACCGTTGGATCCTGGAAGGTGACATCCTCCGCGAACTCCGCGAAACCTGCCGAACCATCGGGCCTGAAACGGAGTACGAACATGTTGTACCCGTTCTCGCTCCAGACCGGATAGGTCTGGCCACCGAAGGTGAGCGCCCCGTTCTCGCAGGAACCGCTCACATGGAGCCCTCCCCACGGATCGAAGCTCATCGTGCCGATGTTCCTCACCCCATCGATGATACGCTGCTCCACATCCATGCCGTCCACATCAACACGCACCAGTCCAGCACGGGAGTGCTCGCGTATCGCATACCACAACCGACCTTCGGGGTCCAGGGCCAGGGAAGCGATGTCCTCGCACTCCGGATAGGTCACGGAGATGTTCCTCGACCAGCGGATGTCACCAGTGGCGAGGTCCCAGGCCAGTACGAAATGCTCTTCCTCCAATGCGCCCCCGGCAGTGACCAACAAGGTGCCATCACACACCGCCAAGGCATCACCGCGAAAACGGCCTGCGAAATAGCCTACACCTTCGCCGACAACCGTGGCCGACACCGCGACGGAATCGCCCAACAGGCACGACCGTGTGAGCTCACCAGAACCCGGATCACGCGCATCCATCGCCACCACACCATAGACCTTCGAACCGTAGTCGTGATCCACCGTCGAACTGCGCATGGTCACCAGGGCATCCGAGCTCGAAGCGATACGGTGCTCCGGCATGGCCGGATTAAGATCGAAGCCGACCTCATCCCCCACCATCCAATCGACCTGCTGCGCCGCGCACATCCCGCACATCAGCGAGAACCACGAACCGATGAACCATCGCATGGGATCCATTTCATTCTATGACGCACCCGCATTCCGATCGGTTCGCTGGACCAGATGTGGCCCCTGAACCATCCATCCCATGATCGCACATTGAAGATCCATTTGGCGCGGGTCTCGTGCGGCCCTCCATCATCACGAGGAAATGGATCATCCGTACAGGCCCATCGCCCAAGCAAGACCTGCACCAACGGCACGAAGGTGCTGGACAACGTGAGCATATGCCTCGGGAATAGGGCAATGGCCACACTCCCCCCAAGTGGGTCGTTCTCATCCAGCCAAGCCGTTCGATGTAGGCATGAACACCCACCTCCCAATGAGACCATGACCACTACCCATCCTGCTTTCCTCCGCCGTGCAATCGTCCTTGGCCAACGGCCAGGCACCGGTGCTGCTGGCGAACCGC
>CAUJED010000098.1:0-2562 GCA_963169535.1 Bacteroidota bacterium
TTCCCCACACTCTTTCAACAAGCTATCCACATCATTGGCGCATCCGCGACTAAGCCCTACCTTCGCGGCCGCAAACCCCGGGAGCACCCCTTCCCGAACCGCATAACCAGCTCATGTCCAAGCACATCGGAAAGGTCGTCCAGGTCATCGGACCCGTGGTCGACGTTCGCTTCGAGGCCGGTAACGACCTGCCCAACATCTACGATGCACTCCACGTGACCCGCCCCGACGGTAGCGTGCTGGTCCTCGAGACCCAGCAGCTGATCGGTGAGGACACCGTGCGTGCCATCTCCATGGAAAGCACCGACGGCCTGAGCCGTGGCGCCCAGGTGGTGGCACAGGGCAAGGCCATCAGCATGCCCGTTGGCGATGCCATCAAAGGCCGCCTCTTCAACGTGGTGGGTGCCCCCATCGATGGCATGAAGGAGGTGAACACCGGCAAGAGCTACCCCATCCACCGCGAGGCACCGAAGTTCGACGAGCTGAGCACCAGCACCGAGGTGCTGTTCACCGGGATCAAGGTGATCGACCTGATCGAACCCTACGCCAAAGGGGGTAAGATCGGCCTGTTCGGTGGCGCCGGGGTGGGCAAGACCGTGTTGATCCAGGAGCTGATCAACAACATCGCCAAAGGCCACAGCGGCTACAGCGTGTTCGCCGGTGTGGGCGAGCGCACCCGCGAAGGGAACGACCTGCTCCGCGAGATGATCGAGAGCGGCATCATCAAGTACGGCGACGATTTCGTACACAGCATGGAGAAGGGCGGCTGGGACCTGAGCAAGGTGGATCACACCAAGCTCGCCGAGAGCCAGGCCACCTTCATCTTCGGACAGATGAACGAGCCCCCCGGAGCCCGCGCCCGCGTGGCCCTGAGCGGCCTCACCCTGGCCGAGTACTTCCGCGATGGCGATGAGCAGAGCGGCGGTCGCGACATCCTCTTCTTCGTGGACAACATCTTCCGCTTCACCCAGGCGGGTTCGGAGGTATCCGCGCTGCTGGGCCGTATGCCGAGCGCCGTGGGTTACCAGCCTACCCTGGCCACCGAGATGGGTGCCATGCAGGAGCGCATCACCTCCACCAAGCGCGGTTCCATCACCTCCGTGCAGGCGGTGTACGTACCTGCGGATGACTTGACCGACCCTGCGCCGGCCACCACCTTCGCCCACTTGGACGCCACCACCGTATTGAGCCGGAAGATCGCCGAGCTCGGTATCTACCCCTCCGTGGATCCGCTGGACAGCACCAGCCGGATCCTCACCCCCGCCGTGGTGGGCAACGAGCACTACGCGTGCGCCCAGCGCGTGAAGGCCCTGCTCCAGCGCTACAAGGAGCTCCAGGACATCATCGCCATCCTCGGTATGGACGAATTGAGCGAGGACGACAAGATGAGCGTGCTGCGCGCCCGCAAGGTGCAGCGCTTCCTGAGCCAGCCCTTCTTCGTGGCCGAACAGTTCACCGGCCTGCCCGGCGTGATGGTGCCCATCGAAGAGACCATCAAGGGCTTCAACATGATCATGGACGGCCAGATGGACGAGTACCCCGAGGCGGCCTTCAACCTGAAAGGCAACATCGAGGACGTGATCACCGCGGGTAAGAAGATGTTGGCGGAAGCGGCGAAAGCCTAGTTCAATTAGCTGATTCCTGATTTGCTGATTAGCTGATCCAACATGCGCGTAGAGATCATCACCCCCGATAAGGAGCTCTTCAAGGGCGAGGCCAAGAGCGTTACCGTGCCCGGTGTGGACGGCAGCCTGGGTTTCTTGAACGACCATGCCCCCCTGATCACCGTGCTGAAGGCCGGCGAGGTGAAGGTGAAGACCGAAGGCGGCGTGGAGACCTTCGCCGTGAAGGGTGGCGTGGTGGAAGTGAGCCACAATACCGTGATCGTACTGGCCGAGTAGGCCGAACGGCAACAGCACGAGTCCTGGCGGAGTAAAGCTCAGTCGAGGATCCGTGTTGAGAGGGGCACCTGGAAGGGTGCCCTTCGTCGTTGTTGCAGTGGCCGTTCCCACGCTCGGGGCCGCACCCACGGTGCGCTGGGGCCCGCACACGCGGCTGCTCCCGCCTGGTGCGGGGCGGCTAATACCACTTCGCACTAAGGAGTAGGCCGATCTGCTTGGTCTTTTTCCACATGACTTCTCCGTCGTGATCGTTCCGTAGCACCGGCCCTCGGTAGCTCTGCTCCCTGCGGTCTACGCCTTCGGCGTTGCAACGACCCCGCCGTATCGTCCTGCGAAAAAATCCCTTCGCAGCTTTAGCCTACGCCTTAATGCGAAATGGTATAAGGGCTTCGGAACGATACCCGCACAGCCCCCCTTGAACTCCCCTGTTGAAGACCCGAAGAAAAGGGCCACCGGAGCGGCTTGTCGTTGGGGCTCCCAATGGTTCCGAGCAACCCTTTCGCCCAGCACTCGTCTTCTCCGATCCCCGCGCTGGATCACGGTTTCCGAACAAAGGATCGTTCATCGACAGCTCGAAAAATTTAGGGGCGCAGGCGCTTGTTCCATGTGTGGTTACTGCTACATTTGGTGGACACGATCACCCTTGAATACCCGACCAATA
>CAUJED010000099.1:0-29945 GCA_963169535.1 Bacteroidota bacterium
GCAGACCAAGAAAACGCTTCAACTTCGACACCCCGATCAACCAGTTCAACCGACTAACCCGATGACCCCGCGATTGCGTTTATTGGTTGAATCCGCCATCCATTTTCTCCGCAAATTCTGCGGAGAATATCACGTCTCACCTACGGCAACAACGCCAAGCTGGCCAAGACCTCGCAGGACACCGCCGCCCGCGACCTCACCGACCTCGTCGCGAAGTAGGTCCTGAAGAAGGGCAAGGCCGGTGGGCGGAGCACGCATTACGTGTTGCGATGAGCGACTTCGATGATCGCGCTCACCGCACCCGCATCTCCTCCAGCCCCTTCACCCCTTTCACGATCAACTCCTCCAGCACCTTCACATCCACATCGCCCAGGCGCTTGATGTAGAGGCAGCCCTTGCCGGTGCTGTGCTTGCCCAGTTTCTTCAACTGTGCCGCCGACTTGTCCAGCCCGGTGAGGATGTACAACGAGAGGTTGGCCTTGCGCGGGCTGAAGCCGGTGAGCATCCATTCGCCTTCGCGGCCGCTGGCGCCCTTGTAGCGGTATTTGCCAAAACCCACGATGCTCGCGCCCCACATTCGCGCCTCCTCGCCGGTGGCCTTGCGCATCAGCTGCATGATCGCCCGGCAGTCGGCGGCCACGGCGTCGGGTTGTGCCGCGATGATAGCCTCCACGCTGGCATCGTTCACCTTGGTCTTGAGTTCGGTTTTGGCCATGGGCAGGATCATTGTCCCGTAAAGATCGTCCATAGAACGTAGCAACGTACACCTCGCTGCATGTACTACTGCCCGTTCATTTCCTCGCCACACGCATCGCCCAACGCTCGTTCCCGGAGAGCAGGACCACGGTGTACACGCCCGGCGCGAATGGCGAGAGGTCCATGTACGGGCCGCGCTGTTCCAGAACCTTCTGCCCCACCGCGTTCCACAATTCCATCTGTTGCATTGGCGACGCGCCGCGGATCGTGAGCGGGCCTTCCGTGGGATTGGGCGCCAATTGAAATCCAGAAGCGTCGTGCATCATCAGCCCGGTATTGATCTCGTAGGTTACGATGTTGGATGCCACAGAGGCGCAACCCACCACCGTGGCCACCACGTGGTAGTCGCCGGGAATGGTGACCGTGATGGTGGCCGAATTGCCGTCGGGGACAGGATCACCATTCAGGAACCACTGGAAGCCGGCTCCCGGCACCGGGCTGGCGCTCACTGTTGTGCCATTGATGCCGGCCACGGGTGCGGGGACAACGCTGGGCAGGATGAACAAGGGTGCGCTCTCTACCGCAGCTGCCGTGGCGCAGGCCGCATCGCTATCCAAGGTGCAACGCACCACGGCATTGCCGGCAAGGCCGTTGATCGTGTGGTTCGGCGCATCGGCACCCACCGGCACATCGTTCACTGTCCACTGGTATGCTGGTGCGGTGCCTGCGTTCGTTGTGGTCGCTGTCACGGTGATGTCCTCGCCAAAGCAGTAAGGTCCAGCAGGCGCGGACAAGGTGATGGCAGGTGTGCACACGCCGGAGCAGGGACCGCTGTGCGCTCCAAGGTGGCTGTAGTCATCCACCGGATAGGCCAGCCACTCCACATCGGGCAGGAAGGGATCCGTGCCATCCGCATCGCCATGGTCGATGGTCGGTTTGCGCACCAGCACGGTGTAGAAGGTTCCCACGCCGTTGCTGAGCCAGTACATGTCGTCCTCGAAGAAGTCGCCCACGCGACCGATGATGTCGATGGGTGTATCGCCATGCACCAGCACGATGCTTTCCTGGCCATCGTACCAGAGATCGGCGACCTGGTCCGCATAGTCCTCGATGTTGGTGGCGGAGAACGGCGCGACGAGCACACGCACATCACCCGGCTGGATCACTCCGCTGAGCATGGTGGTGGTGTACGCGTGGCCTCCGTTCGGGTAGAAGCGCAACGCGTAGCCCGTGAGGTCCACCGGTACGGAACGCGGGTTGTAGATCTCCAATGCGCGGGCGATATCGCCGGGATAGTGCACCATCTCGCTGATGAAAAGGTCATGGCAGGGCTGCGGTTCAGGGCCGATGACCTGCTCATAGTTGATGCCTGTGCGGCGGTAGAGATGCACAGCCTCGGTCTCCGCGCAAGTGGCGTAGATCTCCGGCGTTCCATCGCCATCGATATCACCGGCTCCAACGAACTGGCCGTTGGGGATGCCATGGGCCAGTTGGTACCGTGTGAACAATTGGTTGCCGTCGTTCTCGAACCAGTCGGTGCTCCGGTCATCCAGCGCCGAGGACACTAGGTCGATGTCCGTATCGCCATCGAGGTCGGCGGCCACCACGTACGTCGCGTAGTCCACGCCATAGGCCAGCACCTGTTCGGTATACGCCGGGAAAGGGCCACCGCTGCTCTCGTACCAGTTGATCCGGTCCTGATCGCCCATGGTGGCCACGATGTCCTGGTCGCCATCGCCATCCAGGTCCACCCAGAAGCAGGAGGTGATACCCGGTGCCGACTGGTCGATCTCGAAGGCCTGGAAGGTTCCGTTGCCCATGTTGCGGTGCAGCACCAGCTTGCCTACCTGTTGCAGGTTGGAGTAGCAGGCGGAGAGCACGTCCATGTCGCCATCGTTGTCGTGGTCCAATGCACGCACTTCGTATGGTTGCGGGTAGGTGGTGTTCACCGTGTTCTGCGTGAAGGTCGCGCTCCCGTTGTTCTGGTACCAATGGATCCGCCCATCGTTCAGGTCGGAGGCCACCACGTCCAGGTCGCCGTCATCGTCGAAATCCACCACATCGCAGGAATAGGCATCGTTGAGGTTGTACACCAGATGCTTCAGGAAGTCGCCGCCGCCGAGGTTCTCGATCCAGCTCACCTTGTCCCCGGTGCGCTCGGTGCATACCGCATCCATGTCACCATCGCCGTCCAGGTCCGCCGCTTTCATGTCCTGCCCGCCCGACACCAGCAGGCGAAATGGTCCCTCCCGCACGATCCGCGCTTCGAGCTTGCCCGTGCCATCGTTCACGTACCAGTTCACATAGAGGAGCCCCACGGCCATGATGTCCACATCCCCATCGTTATCGAAGTCGCCGTGGCATACGCCCCGCGCGTCGGTCAGGATGCGGTTGAGCGGTCTGCGCTCGAAGCCTGTTGTCTCCGGGTTGATGAACACCCGAAGGTCGGAACCCGAAGCGACCACGGCATCCTGATCGCCATCGCCGTCGAAATCGGCAGCACCAACCATGGATGCGAAGTCGAAGTCGGTGTCGAGCGTGATGCCGGTACCGTTGAAGGTGCCATCGGTGCTGTAGCCGCGCCAATGAACGAGGTCCTCGGCGTAGTCGGCCACCATCATATCCGGATAGCCGTCCGCGTCCAGGTCGCCGCAAGCCACGCCACGCACGCCGTTGTAAGTGGAGACCGATTGCTGGGTGAAGGTGGTGCCGTTGTCGCTGAAGTAGCCGTACCCGCTGGCGCCGGCGTAGAGCAGGTCCAGGTCCCCGTCCAGATCGATATCGTCCTGCACCAGGCAGCGCGGGGTACCCATGTTGGCGAGCAGTTCATTGGTGAACGTGCCATTGCTCTGGCGGAACAGGCGTACGGCCCCAGCGGTCTGGATGGCGGCGGCCACGTCGATATCCCCATCGCCATCGTAGTCGTTCGCCAGCACCTTGGTGGCTCCCGAGAGACCGGTAGCGATATCCAACGCGGTGAACGCGAAGCCGCCATCGTTCCGCAGCCAGTACACCTTGTTGGTGGTGAACGCGGCACACACCAGGTCCTTGTCACCATCGGCATCCAGATCCGTGATGGCCACGCCGGCCACACCGCCTGTGTTGGTGTGCAGAATACCCTGGTCGAAGGAGTTATCGTCGTTGTTCCGGAACCACAGGATGCGGTTCACGGCCATGTCAGCCACGATGATGTCCTTATGGCCATCAGCGTCGAGGTCTTCGATAAGAATGCATTGTGCTTCATACACGTCCGGGCTGATCACCACCTGATCGAAATGGCCGGCACCATCGTTCTTGTACCACACCAGGTTGCGGATCCCGCCGGAGAGCACATCGATGTCATCATCATCATCCAGATCGCCAGTGGCGATGGAAAGGATGGTGTGGGAGATGAGTTCGGTGTTGTAGCCTTGGGCAGCGATGTTGCTGTGGAGGGACAGAGAGAGCAGTGCGAGGAGCAGAGATCGGCGCATGGAATCAAACATATGGAAGTTGAGCCAGAGTGGGTTGGGTCAATGATCCAGGTCCAGGTATGATCGAGCGGACGTTTCAAGTTCTATTCAAAGTACTTTCGTTCATCCACATGCTCAAGATGTCTCCAACGAAGTCCGATCCGATGCAACCACGAGCCAAGCCCAGTTCCAGTGGCAAGGTCAAGCTTCTCAGCGGCGGCAACCCGCAGATCGCACTGGGCCATGGCGATGAGACCGTACAGGCCTACATCGCGGCCATGCCCGGTTGGAAGCGCGCGGTGGGGGAACTGCTGGACCGCCTGATCACCCGCGCCGTGCCCAAGGTGACCAAGGCCGTGAAGTGGAACACCCCACTCTATGGGCTGGACGAGCCCACACGCTTCATGGGCTTCAACTGCACCACTAAGTACGTGAAGGTGGCCTTCTTCATGGGCGCTCACCTGGACCCCAGGCCGCCCGATACGAGCACACAGAAGGACGTACGCTACTTGCATATCCGCGAGAACGACAAGCTGGACGAGAAGCAGTTCTTGCGCTGGGTGAAGGAGGCGGCGAAGCTGCCGGGGGTGAAGATGTGAGCCACCTGTCCTTGACCGGAACCACCCCAAGGAATCATGAACCCCAAAGTCGACTGGTTCTTCGAAAAGAACACCCCGTGGCAGGAGGCTTTCGGTCTGCTGCGCGAGATCGCCCTGGAGAGCAACCTTACCGAGGAGCTGAAATGGGGCCATCCGTGCTACACGTTGAAGGGGAAGAACGTCTTCCTGATCCACGGCTTCAAGGACTATTGCGCGCTGCTCTTCCACAAGGGCGCACTGCTGAAGGATACGAAAGGGCTGCTGGTGCAACAGACCAAGAACGTGCAGAGCGCCCGGCAGATCCGCTTCGCCAGCGTGAAGGAGATCGAAGTGCTGACGCCGTTGCTGAAGCGCTACATCCGCGCGGCGATCGCCTTGGAGAAAGCGGGCAAGCAGGTGGTGCTGAAGAAGACGGCCGAGTTCGACATGCCGGAGGAGTTCTCCACGGCCATGAAGCAGATGCCCGATCTGAAGAAGGCCTTCAACGCACTGACTCCGGGCAGGCAACGTGGATACCTCCTGTACTTCGCCGGGGCCAAGCAGAGTAAAACGCGGATGGTGCGTATCGAGAAGCACCTGGACCGCATCCTGGCCGGAAAAGGACTGGATGATTGAACCTTGGATCACCCATGCTTACCTCCGCTCACCCCAAGCTGCCGATGCGCGACCAAGCAGCGACACGGACCTATTACTCGGAAGCCCTGGGGTTCTCCGTTGCCGGCGAGTACGACAACTACCTCATCGTTCGCCGCGAAGGCATCGAACTGCACTTCTTCCTTTCCACGGATCTTGATCCGCTAACGAACGATGGGCAGGTATACATCCGCACGACGGATATCGATCACTTGTACCGCATACTACAGGAACGCGGCGCGGCCATTCACCCGAACGGTGGGCTCCGTACCAAACCTTGGGGACAGCGTGAGTTCGCCCTGCTGGACCCGGACCATAACCTGTTGACCTTCGGGGAGGCCCTGTGAGTGGGTCTGAAGCGGTCTTTCAGGTATTTCCCGCTGGACACCCGACCCAAGCCGTGCAGCTTGTTCCATTTCTCATGTTCTATCGGGAGGTCTGTTCCGTAGCTCGGGCCTTTGGCAGCTTCGCTCCCTGCGGTCCACGTCTTCCGCATCGCAACGCCCCCACCATATCGGCCTGAGAGCGAACACCCCTGCACCCCCGGCCGCACTTGAACGATCAAACGGTATTACTGAGACGGCATGAAAGAACCGGTCGGTCCAAAGGTGTAAAGGTGAAAAGCGTGAGAAGGTGAAATGCCTCGCACCCTTTCACGCTATCACCCCAGTGGTCCAGATCGCTGAGCTCGGCCGGATCTTCATCACCGGCTCAGTAGAACGAAAAAGCCCCGGCACGAAGGCCGGGGCTTTTCTCCATGTTCGTACGGGTCAGCGGATCAACTCCACCCGCTTGGTCTGCACACGGTCGTTGGTGATCACCTGCACCATGTAGTTGCCGTTGGTCAGATGGCTGAGGCCGAGCGTGCCGTTCATGGCGATCGTCCGCTCCAGTACCACACGCCCGCTCATGTCAAGCACTTGCACCTGGGCTTTCGCCGCGGTCATCCGGATGGTGAGCTGGCCGTTGGTCGGGTTCGGGAAGAGGCTGAACAGGTCCGCCTCGGCTTCGTTGATCCCCACTCCACCACACGCCACGGTCCACTGCAGCGGGTTGTTGACACCGCCATCTTCGCACGAGCCCGATCCGTTGGACACGATGTGCAGCGTGAGCATGTTGTCGGCGTTCGAGCTGGGGATGGCGAAACCGGCGAAGTTGCCACCGTTGTTCCCGGTGTACAGCTGAGGTGCCGTTTCATTCCCACCGTTGAACACTTCGATGTAGTCGCCGGCCAGCATCTGCCCTCCGAGGAACGCCAGGGTGAACGGTACGTTCTGTGCGGACCGCCAGGTGTACCAACGGTCTGCATTGTTGCCGTAGCACAAGGTCGTGTTCTCGAAGCCGCAGGTCACGTTGATGCAGGAGTCCGCGGCGAACACCAGCGTGTCGGATGTGGTGCGGCACTGTTCATAAGCTTGGTTGAACACGCGGAACACACTGATCGAATCCACCGGGTAGGGCCCGAAGGTGTGTACGCCCACGCCCAGGTCGGCCACCACTTCGCCGGTGACGAGGTTCGTAGCACTTAGCGGATCGTCAGCACCGGCGTCGGTGATGATCACCTCGGTGGAATACTCACGGGCCACGCAGTTCTCAACGATGTTGAAGGTCGCCGTCGGGTTCGTGCAATCGAGGCAGTAGACCTCCCACTCCCACTCATCGAACTGATCGGTTCCGCATTGCACACTGCCGTCGGACGTCATCTCCATGTACAGCCGACCGCCCGTGGCGGCCACGTCCACACCGTAGTATACCGGGTTGGGATCGGTCAGGGCACTGCCTTCGGGGCCCAGATGGCGACGTGAGCTGGCCGAATGTTCGAACAGCAACGGAGCCGTGTTATCCGCCCCATCGTAGATCCGCAGACGATCGAAGGAGTTGCTCTCGATGGTGCCGCGAATGAACGTGAGTTTGAGGGTGGCCGCACCTCCACCAACGAGCTCATAGGCCCACGCATGGTTGTCGTTGGCTACATAGCAGTAGGTCTCCTCCAAGGTGGGGCCAGGGCAGTCGATCATCACCGGGCAAAGCGGGTTCACCAGGGTGGTGGAGTATACGTTGCAGAGCGGGTTCATATCGTTCACGATGGTCACCTGCACCGGTGTGCCCGAAACGAACGGACCGACCTGGTGCGTCCCTACGGTGGTGATCTCCAAACTGTCGCTGTTCACCGAGTTGACGATGACCGGCATGGGGTCTGAACCCAGGTCGGTGACCACCACATCCACGAAGTACTGGTAGTTGGCACAATCCTGAACGATGTTGAACTGGGCGGTGGGGTGAACGCAGTCCAAGCAGGATATGCGCCATTCCAGCGGGGTGGTGGTGCCTCCATCCTGGCAGGACGTGAATTGGTTGGAGGTTACGCGGATGGTGAGGCGATGCTCCGCGTTGGTGGTGTAGTAGAATCCACCGGTCATCATCTGGCTGGTGCCTTGGAAGAGGCGCGGTGCGGTGATGTCGCCACCGTCGAAGATGGTGATGGTGTCCCCGTAGAGGAGCTCCCCAGCATCGAAGTACACGGCCAGCGGATACGAGCCGGTGCCTTGGTAATAGAACCGTTGGTCGACCAGGTTGCCGTAGCACAGGGAGTCGCTCACCTCGGTGCCGCAATCGACCAGGAGCGGGCAGGTTCCGGTGCTGGTGATGTTCGCCAACTCGATGTTGCAGAGGTCGCTTCCCGAATGGATGGCCACCATATCCACCGTATCGGACGCAGCGAAGGGTCCGATCTCGGTGATGCCCAAGCCCACGTTCTCCACGGTCTGCGGGTCACCATCGTTAACGACATAGGAAAGGGTCAGGCTCGATGCATCACCCAAGTCCGAGACATCCAGTGCAATGGTGTATTCGTCGTTGGCACAGTCGTCCACCACGGTGTACGACAAGTTGGGAACTTCACAATCCAGGCATACCACTGTCCATTCCCAGGGATCGAATTCCGTGGCACCACAGTTCACGGAGCCATCGGATGACATCTCCATGAAGATGCTGCCGCTGGTGGCGAACACATCAACGGCGTAATAGACAGGGACTGGATCCAGAATGGCACTGCCCACGGGCCCCAGGTTCCGGCGTGCGGTGGCGGTATGTTCGAACAACAACGTTCCGGTGTTGTCCGTACCGTCGTAGATCCGAATGTCGTCATAGTTGCTGCTCTCGATCGTGCCGCGGAGGAACTTCAGGCGCATGGTGCCTGGGCCGGAGGCGCTATAGAGCCAGGTCATGGAGTCGTTGTTGGTGTAGCAGTACTCCTGTGCGATGGGGTCCGCGCCGCAGGTGATCATCAGCGGACAGGCCGAATGGAAGCCCGTGATCGGGATGATGCGGTGGCACATCGGGTCCGCATCATGGATCAGTCGAACGGCCGGGGTCTCGGTGAGTCCGAAGGGACCCAGCTCCACCTCGCCCACCCCAAGGTCTTCGAGCAGGGTGATGTTACCGGCCACATCCACCTCCACATCCACACTGGCCGCATCGCCGATGGAGGTGATGTTCAACAGGATGGTGTACGTCTGTGCGTCGCAATCCTCGGTGAAGGTGTAGGTCGCCTGACCCGGGGTGCAGTTCAGCATGAACTGTACCGTTGTGGCCACGCAATCCGATGCGGTCCCACACTGGTCGTCCACGTTCCAGTGTGCGAACAGATCCTCGGCGGTCGCCGCGGTCACTTCCAAGGTGTCTGATCCCTGCCCCAGCACGGGGCCATCGTAAGTGCCTTGGCGCACCGTGATGTACCCGTTCAAGGAACAGGTGAACGTGTAATTCCCTCCCGCCACCACCGCGGTGATCTGGGAGTATTCCTCCTGGTAGCTGCAGGTGGAGATCGTGGTGACCGCGCCGAGCGCATCCGGGGTCACGGCACTGGAAGGCCAAAGGGATCCATTCAAGCAGTCCTGCGCCTGCATCCCGGTCCATGGACCGAAGCCCAGCGTTAGGAGAGCAGCGGTCAATAGGCGTCTACTTCGTGTCATGCGTTATTGGTTTTGGTATTGTGGTCAGCGTGGCTAAAGGTAACAACTCGGTATCCCGTTCAGCATTCGTAGGAGCCGATCAAGCCCATCCTTGGAATGCTATTGGTTCGTGCCGATACCCCTTGGTCTTCAATGGATCGTGGAGTACGACCGCTTCACCACCTCGTACGCCGGCTTCGGGTTGCCTTCGTAGTCGATGATGCTCCAGCTGGGCCCGGGCCAGCAGTCGTTCAGCTGCCACAACAAGGTGCCCATGCAATGTGGTTGGGCTGCCAAGTGGGCTTCGATGGCCATGCCGTAAGCCTTGGCCTGTGCACGTTGACTGGCTTCGATGAAGCCGCCCAAGGTGGTGGGGCGCTTCTCCCCTAATTCGCGCTCAATGGCTTCCCAGATGGGCCGATCCGTCTTGTAGCTACGCTGCAGCCGGGCCACGGCAGGTGAGCCCAGGAAAAGACTGTCTGGATGGATGTACTTCGCCAGCAACGCGCTATCCGGGTAGCTCTGGAAGCCCCACTCGCTCACGAAGCGGCCTACGTTGTTCTGGAATGACGAAAAAGTGCTGTCGCCGTGCCAGACGCCCCAGTAGTGGAGGTCGCCTTCGGCGAGGCCTTGGGCGTTGCCCCAGTTGCTCACCGGTGAGGATGGCAGGTATGCCAGGCCGAACTGCTCTACCCAGTCCGCCGCACGATCCTGGAAGAAGCCGTTGTTCACGTTCTCTACCCGCAGGGAATCGGAGCCATGCAGGTGGTAGCGTTGTTGCCAACCCCAGTGCTTCCATGCCACCGCCAGCTCGTTGTTCCCACACACAAGCGCCAGGGATGGGTGGGTCGATAGGCGCTGGCATTGCTCCTTGATCTCCTGTTCCACGGTCCGGAGGTAGGCTGGGGTGTCGAACGGACCCAGGCCGCCGAACATGAGGTCGTTCCAGACCAGGATGCCCGCCGTGTCGCACGCATGCAAGAATTCCTCAGGAGGGTACACGCCACCGGCCCAGAGGCGCGCCATGTTCATCCCCGCCGCTTTCATGGCCCGCACAAGATCCAGCCAGCGTTCATTCGATCCCGGTCCTGGAAGCATGCCGGGGGGGACCACATTACATCCTTCGATGAACGTCGGTCGGCCGTTGACGACGAACTGGAAGGTACTCCCCGAGGCATCCGGCAGGCGCTCCACGGCCAATGTCCGGAACCCCACCTCCTGCCGCCAGGTACTTTGGCGAAGGCCTTCGCTCAAGAGTTGGATCTCCAACGGGATGGTCCGCGCCTTCCCTTTCACACCCGGCTGCCAGAGATCCGCACTGTCCAATGGGAACCTGACCACTTGGGTGGGGCCGTGCTTGGCCAGCGGCCCTTCCCAGGTTTCGCGGCCCAGACGCACATGGAGCGTGGCCTTGGGGGCGGAAGGTGATGTGGTCTCGATGGTGCATTCGGCCACCCATGCCGAACCTTCCTTGACCAAGGCGGCCTTGGCCCCCTTGATCCGTGCTCCGGTCCACCCGCGAAGTTCCACGCTCTGCCAGATCCCGCTCGTGACCAGCCGAGGGCAGAAGTCCCAACCGAACTGATACGCCGCTTTTCGGATGTACGGGCTTACCCCGCTGGGGTCGCTGTCGTGCGGCAATTGGATGCCGTAGGCGTCGCGCAGCTTCACTCCTTCCTTGGTGGGGCTGCGGAAGACCACCCTCAGTTCGTTCTCCCCTTTACGCAACACGCGCTTCACATCCCACTCCCACCTCCGGAACATGTTGTCCGGTCTGCCCAGGAGGGTGTCGTTCACGTACACTTCCGCGAAGGTGTCGAGGCCCTTGAACACCAGCTCGAGGTGGCCGTGCCGCAACATGGCCTCCGTTACGACCAAGGTGCGCTCGTACACCCAGTCCTCGTTCTCGACCCACTGCACGCTATCGATGTTGGTGCCGTGCATGAAGTCCGGGATCAGTCCGTTCCGCAGCAGGTCGCTCTGCACCACCCCGGGCACTTGGGCCGGGTACCATTGCTCCTGCCCCACCTGCCGGAATCGCCAACCATCGTCCAAGGGGAAATGGACTTCCTGCGCTGCACCTCGAATAGTGAGCAGGAACAGCATTGGGACGATCCATATCCTCATCGTAGACCAGCTTTCACCAGGGCGTTCATCACGGCTTGGATCTTGGCCTCGTCCGGCACGAAGGTGTATGCGCCATCGGCCGGGGCGGAGCTTAACGGCACGGCAACGCCATGGGCGGGTACCGCACGCTGCGCCGCGAAATGGATCTCGCGCACACCGGCTCGTTCCACGATGCCGACCACATTCTCCGCGTTGATGCCACCGGCCGCCGCGATCGTGCAATACGCTCCTGCCCTATCCACCAACCGGCGAAGGACACCGGCCCCGTCCTGGGCCCGCGCCGCCCCCCCGGAGGTCAACAGCCGATCGACCCCCAAGGTCATGCAACCATCAAGAACCTCAACGGGGTCGCGCGCATGATCCACTGCACGGTGGAAGGTGAGTTCGCTTCCGGGGGCCGAATGGGCGATGGATGCCATCAATTGGCGGTCCATGTGGCCTTCTGCGGACAATGCGCCCGTGACCAGTCCGAAGGACCGGTGGCCGAGGATCCCTGCATCGGCCATCAAGGCATGCCGTTCTGCCGCGCCATACACGAACCCTTCCGACGTAGGGCGTACGAGCACCCGAACAGGAATGCGCACTGCGGCACGTACCGCATCCACCAGCCCCCAGCTCGGCGTTATCCCTCCACAGGCCAGCCAACTGCAGACCTCCACCGTGTCGGCACCTCCACGTTCGGCCGCCACGGCTTCGGCCACAGTGGTCACACAAACCTCCACCGCTACGCGCATGTGCCGAATGTACAGCGCTTTCCACCATGCACCCCCTTGAACAGGTGGGGCGGCGGTACGCTTGTTCAAAGAAGCCTGGTCGCCTCTCTTCAGGCGGTGAGCGGTCGACGTGTAGTGCCCCGTGGTACGTGCAGCATGCCGTCGCTGAGAAGGAAGCAGTCTCCGTTTCGGCGGATCCGGGTGGTGGGGAAAGGAGGAAGTGATGATGGACGTGGCTTCCTCGCTGCTTCAAGTCCTCGCGACCGAGCCGAACTCTTCGTGGATGCCGCCTCCGCAGAACGATCCGGAACCGTATCGGAGCGATCACGTATAACGCGACCATGTTCAACTTGCGTCTCCCCGCCGTTGTGTTGTCCTGTTCGGGTTGTTTGTTCGTGATGCCCCTGTCCGCTGATACGAACGCGGATCGCCTTGCGAATGCATCACATGATGCCGTTTCCACCAACCAACGGGCCACGGTGCAGATCGCGGCTGCCTACCGGACCATGGACAAGGATCCGGTGGCGGCTCGCGAGTTGGCGAAGCAAGCCGTGCTACTGGCCGACCGATCCGCCGAGCCGGTGGTGGAGCACAAGGCCATGGTATGCCTGGCCAGCATCGAGGTCCACATGGGCCTGTTCCAAGAGGCGATGAAGACCACCTTGAAGGCTGTCGAACTCGCCCAGGAGCTGGGGGATCCGGTGGTGATCGCCATGGATCTGCGCGAACTTTCCAAGGTGTATCGATACAATGGCATGCTGGAAAAGGCCGTGGAGGAGGCGCGCAACTCGTTGGCGATGCTCCTCCCGACCCGTCGGGAGAACGAAGTGGCCGAAGGACAACAGCTTCTGATCCGTGCGTTGATGGAAGCCGGACAATGGACCGAAGCTCAACAGCTCGCCGAAGGGTGCATGGCCAAGGCCAAACTGGCTAAGGATACGCTGAAGATGGCGCGGGTCCATGTAGTTCAGGGCCAGGTGCTGGTGGCACAACAACGCTTTTCCGATGCCGTGGTACATCTTGCACAGGCCGAAAGAGCCCTCGGGGGTCCCGCCCTGGTGGCTGAACGGGTGGATATGTACGAGGCGCTCACCCTGGCGTTGATCGGCCATGGGCGCACGCAGGAAGCAGCGGAGGCGTTGCGCAAGGTCGCGGCCATCCTTGAAGGAAAGGAGGCATGGAGCGATCGGCAGCGGATGTTGGACCTACGCTACCGGCTGGCCGTGGCCAACCAGGAATGGCGAGAGGCCGTGGTCCTGCTGGAGCGGATCAAGAGCGCAACGGACAGTATGCTGACCGCACGGATGGACATGCAGATGACCAGTATGCAGTTGGACCATCAGTTGGCCCGCAAAGAGAAGGCGAACGAAGAACTTCGTACGGAGAACGCGCGTAACGCTGAATCCATGGATATCATGCTTTCGCAGAACAACCAGCTGGTCGCCGCGCTTCTGGTGGCCTCCGTGCTGGCCGTCGCGCTCTTCCTCTCGGGCCGTTACAACCGCCGCATGGCAGTGCGCCTGAAACTGAAGAACGCCGTGGTGAAGCGCCAGCACGACCAGATCCATGCGAAGAACCTCGAGCTACAGCGACAGAACCTCCGCCTGGCCGAAGCGCTCATGGGCGATGAGGAGAAGGAGACGATGATCAAGGAGATCCATCACCGGGTGAAGAACAACCTCCAAGTGGTGGACAGCCTGCTGCACATCCAAGGGATCGAGATGGCGGACCCGTTGGTGGGAAAGGTGCTCCGCGAGACACAGGGCCGAATCAGGTCCATGGCCCTGGTCCACGACCAGATCTACCGGAGCCAGGGCCTGGGGAATGGTGATCTGCGCACACACCTGGAGAAGCTTTCGCGTAACATCCTCGTTGCCTATGGCGCACATGATCGTATCTCGGTACGGGTGGATACGGATCTCCCGCTGTTCCGGATGAACACCTTGTTGCCCCTGACCTTGGTGGTGAATGAACTGCTGACCAATGCCCTGAAATATGCGTTCCAAGGCCAGGAGACCGGGCGTATCGCCATTGCGGTGAAGGCTACGGCCGGCGGCTACGAACTGCGGTGCCAGGATGATGGAGTGGGCATGGCTCCGGATCATGCACGGGAGCGATCCTTCGGACTGGAACTGGTGCGGGTCCTGGCGGAACAGCTCAATGGGAGCTTCCGGGTCAGCAGTGGCAACGGCACCACCCTGCACCTGGACTTCGCGCCGGACAAGGAGCCCATGCGCATCGCATCCTGATCCGGGTACGGCCCTGACCTATCTTCGCCGCTTCTTATCCGAACGCGTGTCCGATACCACGAACCCTCCGACGACCGATTTCCATGCGCTGGGCCTAAGCCACGACCTGCTCGATGGCCTGGACCACATGAACATCCGGAAGCCGACACCGATCCAGCAGCAGGCCATCCCCGCCGTGCTCGATGGTCGCGACCTCATTGCCTGTGCACAGACCGGTACCGGTAAAACAGCGGCTTTCCTCCTCCCACTGATCGATGTGATCGTCAGTTACAGGCCCAAGGAGGAAGGCAGTATCCGTGGACTCGTGGTGGTGCCCACCCGCGAGCTGGCGCTCCAGATCGATCAGCAATTGCAGGCCATCGCCTACTTCACCCCGGTGACCTCGATCCCCCTTTATGGCGGAAGTGATGGCAGCACCTTCGACTCGCAGAAGCAGGCCCTCACCAGCGGCGTGGAGGTGGTGATCGCCACTCCCGGTAAGCTCCTCAGCCACCTTAACCTCGGGTACGTTCCCTTGAAAGGCCTGGAGATGTTGATCCTCGACGAGGCCGACCGCATGATGGACATGGGTTTCGTGGATGACATCCGACGGATCATCAACTTCCTGCCCAAGGAGCGGCAGTCGCTCATGTTCAGCGCCACCATGCCGCCCGCCATCCGGGAGCTCACCAAGCAGATCATGAAGGATCCGGTGGAGATCACCATTGCGTTGAGCAAACCGGCCGAAGGTGTGGACCAGCAGGCCTATGTGGTGTTCGACATGCAGAAGGCCAACGCCTTGGAGCATATCCTCAATACCAATGAGGCCACCAGCATCGTGATCTTCGCGGGCCGCAAGATCGAGGTGAAGAACCTCACCCGGCATTTGCAGAAGAAGGGCTTCAATGCGGCGGGCATGCACAGTGATCTGGAGCAGACCGAACGCGAGCGTGTGATGCTCGATTTCCGCAACCGCAAGCTGCGGATCCTGGTGGCCACCGACGTGGTGAGCCGCGGCATCGATATCGACGATATCGACCTGGTGATCAATTACGATGTGCCGCACGACCCGGAGGATTATGTGCACCGCGTAGGTCGCACCGCACGTGCCGCACGCAAGGGCACGGCGATCACCTTCGTGAACGAAAAGCAGATGCGCGAGTTCGGACGCATCGAGGCGCTGATCGGCTACGACGTGAAGAAGATGCCGCTGCCCGCAGGTACCGCAGGGCCGGCATACGACCCCAAGGCACGTGCCAAGGAGGGCGGCAGCAAGGGAGGTCGGCGCCCCCGTGGGCGCGGGCGTTCGGGCGGTGGGCGTGGCCGCCGCGATTGATCCAGTCCGCAAGTTGGTCGAACGATCCCGGTCGGTGCTCATTCGGCCCTTCGGGCCATTTCCCATGCCATCGACCAACACGCTTTGGCTCCTTGCTCCTGGGTAACTTCGTCGTACACGAGCGCATGTGGTGTCGGGCGCGTCGTGATCACATCACCCCTTCTGGTAGTGACTTGGCCTTGCGCTCCGGGAGCGTGGATCGGTAATACCGTGGTGGATCCTGGGCCGACCATGAAGTAAAGAAGAAGGGGCCGCCCCTTTCGAGACGGCCCCTTTCACTTGCGGATCTTCCGTTCAGGTCCGGATCAGCGACGGCTGGGACCGAACTTGCTCTTGTTCTCTTCCAGGACCTTCATCGCATCCCAGGCCTTGGCGGCCTTGCCTACGCGATCGATGGTCACTTTCTCCATCACATCGTTCTGTACGATGGCGTTCACCACTTCCTGGCCGCTCACCACATAGCCGAACACGGCGTGCTTACCGTCCAGCCACGGGGTATCCTTATGGGTGATGAAGAACTGACTTCCGTTGGTGGCCGGACCCGCGTTGGCCATGCTCAACACACCTGCACGGTCGTGCTTCAAGGTGGGGTCGATCTCGTCGGCGAAAGCGTAACCCGGTCCGCCCATGCCCGTGCCGGTGGGATCACCGCCCTGGATCATGAAATCGGCGATCACCCGGTGGAACTTGATGCCATCGAAATAGGGTACGCCATCGCCCTTGGCGGTGTTCTTCATCTTCCCTTCGGCCAAGGCCACGAAGTTCGCCACGGTCATGGGCACCTTTTCGTATTCGAGCTTGATCCGGATGGTGCCCTTGTTGGTCTTGATATCGGCGAAAATGCCGTCGGTGGTGTTCTCCACGGGTGTTGTTTGGGATTGGTTCTCGGTGATGGCCGGTGCCGATGTCGCTTCTTGCACACCTTCCGGTGCGGAGCTACAGGCGGCGAAGGATAGGCCGAGCAAGGCGGGCAGGGTGAAGGAGAAGAACATGGTCATGGCTTGTTTTCTGGGGGGCGAAGATAGTTCGTAAGGCGACCCGGGCGCCGGGATCAGTCCATCAACACTTCCTCGATGGTCTCCAGTTTTTCGTCGGTGTAGGCACCCTGTTCACGATGGACGATGCGCCCCTGGGCATCCAGCACGAAGAAGTACGGGATGTCCTTCTCCGTGATCCCCAAGGCCGTTCTCAAGGGCTCGATCTCGGCTTTGCTGAAGAGCACATGGTCCACGATCTCCGGGTCAGCGCTCTTGCGGAACTTGTTCATGCTGGGTTCGTAAGCCGCTTTGTTCACTCCCGTGAAGAGCGGAATGAAGTAGACATCCGCCTCGTAGGTCCCCGCCATGAGCCCATGTTTGGCGATGAAACGCAGGTAGGCCGGTTCATACCATTCCTCCAGCAATGGGCTGGCCTTCTGGCTGTATGCCAAGCCGATCACCGTCCACGGCTTCTCCATGGCAGGCAGCGTGATGGTCTTTCCGGTGGCTGTTTCACCCGTTAGTGCGGGGAATTTGTCCTGGGCCGCGACGTTGAGGGCCAGTACGGTGGCCGAGAGCAGGGCGATGGTTCGCATGATCGATCGTCTATGCAAGGTTCGTGCCGGTCATCGCACCCCATCCTCGGGGTTCTTCCCTTTGTGCGGCCGGAACCAGTCCTTCATGCGTTCGATGTCGGCCGCAGGGTCGGCGGTGAGGGGGAAAGGGGCGCTAAGGATGGCCAGTTTCTTCGGGTAGTCGAATGTGCACAGGATAATGGGGACACCCGCTTGGGTGGCCATTCGGTGGAAACCGGTCTTCCATTCGGGTTGGTACTTCCGGGTGCCCTCCGGGGTGATCCCGATGCCTTTGATCTCGCCACTGTCGAACATGGCCACCACGGCATCCACCAGGTTATTGTGCTTGCTGCGGTCCACCGGGTAGCCGCCCAGCGCCCTGAAGATCCAGCCGAATGGTGGCTTGAAGAGCGAGTTCTTGGCCAGGTATTTCACGTCGCCCATGCGCGCGAGACTGCGCACGGCCAGACCTACGAAGAAGTCCCAGTTGCTGGTGTGCGGTGCCACGACCACGATGTAGCGTTCCAGTCCCGCTGGGCGGTCGTCCTGGATACGCCATCCGGCCAGGGTCTGGAAGAAGAAGCGATGGATGGAACGCAAGGGTGAGGTTTTTTCGGATCGGTGCCGCATCTTTGGTCCGATGCCCATGACCCCGTCCGGTGCCAAGATAGTCGCTGTCCATACCACGCCGATCGCTGTCCGAACCCCGCGACCATGCATCACGTATGAGGGCGCCATGGAACGGCTTCGGTTCGCGGTCTTGGATGTGGAGACCACCTGCGGCGACCCAACGGAGGGTCGTGTGATGGAGGTGGCCGTGCTGGCGCTGGATGGCAGTCGAGAGCGTCTCCGCTGGGATTCGCTGGTGCGATCCAATGCCCCCATCCCCGCCTTCATCCGCAAGCTTACCGGGATCACCCCGTCCATGCTGGTGGATGCGCCACGGTTCCTGGAGGTGGTGGGGACCTGGGAGACCCTGACCATGGACCGGATCGTGGTGGCGCACAATGTGCGGTTCGACATGACGGCGCTGGAGCATGAGTTCGCACGCACCGGCCTGGTGTTCGAGCGACCTACGCTCTGTACCGAACGCCTTGCGCGCCAGTTACTGCCCACCCTACCCCATTACAACCTGGGTAGCTTGTGCCGCTATTTCGGGATCGAGTTCCGTGCGGCGCACCGGGCCGCGGCCGATGCGGAAGCCACCGCACAGTTGTTCTCCATGCTTCTGAACGAGTTCGGAGAGGAGCGTATCCTGGCCGGGGTGATGGCGCGCCCTAAGGCTCGACGAGCCTGATCAGAACAGGGCATTGCTGGCCCACAAGCCCCACATCATCAGGGAGCAGAGCAAACCCACGGCTCCCAGCTTGACCCCCAGACCGCCACGTTGCACACTGGCCTTGGTGTACCGTAACAGGTGTCTGGCCTGCTTGCGTTGCCCCCAAAGACCGAAGGCCAGGGAGAGCACACTGAGCACGAGCGCAAGCGACACCAAATGACGCACGAACGCCAGGGCGATGCTGAGCCCTCCGAAGACGAGTGATACCTGGCTCAGGGGAAGGTTCTTCTCCTCCTGCTTCATGAGTTCAACGGGTTGAGCAATTCCGCATGTACACCGAGTACCTGTGGGATCACCAATCGCTTATCGTCGTTGTGGATCACATGTTGGGCGATCGCCATGCGTTCGGCCTCGTCGGCCTGGTTGTCCATGCGTGCACGCACGTGGGCCTCCTCCACCCCATCCCGCGCCATCACCCGCCGTATACGAAGGTCTTCCGGCGCAGAGACCAGCACCACCCGATCCATGATCTTGTACGATCCGGACTCGGCCATCACCGCAGCCTCCATGATCACGAAGGCACTGTTCTGGGCGCTCGCCCAGCGCCGGAATCCGGCGCGTACCGCCGGATGGATGATGCTGTTCAGGTCCGCCAAGGCGCTACGGTCCGAGAACACCTTCGCCGCCAACACAGCACGGTCCACGCCGCCATATCGCAGCACCTCCGGTCCGAAGCGATCCGTCACGGCATGGATCACGCCCTGGTCTTCGCGGAGAAGCCTGCGTCCTTCGATATCCGCTTCGAACACGGGCACTCCCAGGATCCGGAATACACGGGCCACGGTGGTCTTGCCACTGCCGATGCCGCCGGTAAGGCCAACTAAGAGCATGTGATGAAGGATGGGCCGACCATTCGCAGAACGAACGCCTTGTCAACGGCCGTTCACTGGGCTTTCGCCGTGGCCTCGTTCAGCTGCTGCGAGCTGTCCATGGCGATGGCGCTCTTCTCGAAGCGCAGGCGCACGTTGGAGTCCACTTCCAGCAGGATCGTGGTTTCGGCCACTTCCACCACCTTGCCATGCAACCCACCGATGGTGACCACCTTGGTGCCTTTCTGCAACGACTCGCGGAACTTCTTGGCATCCTTCGCTTTCTTCTGCTGCGGGCGGATCATGAAGAAATAGAAGACCACCATCAGCGCCCCCATCATGATGTAGGTGGCCATGGGATTGGGTTCGCCTTGAAGCAGGAATGTCGCGGTAAGCATGTGGTTGAAAACGGGTTATGGTACGGTATTGGGGCCCACCACTTCGGTGGTGAGCGTGAGCACGGTGCTGGGCGGTACGGTGTTGGCCACCACGGTGACGGTCTTGTCCTGACGCCCATTGCGGCCTTCGCTATCGAATCCGATGCGGATCGTGGCCGTGCCTCCGGGGGGCACCGGTGCCTTGGGCCAATCCTTGCCCACGGTGCAACCGCAGGAGCCACGTACATCGGTGATCACCAAGGGGGCGCCTCCCGTGTTCTTGAAGTGGTAGATGCTGTCCACCTTGGTACCTTGTACGATGCGACCGAGGTCGATGTGGGTGTAGCTGAATTCGATCCTCGGAAGCTCTTCCTCTCCCACATCTCGATAGCCCGATCCCGGGAACCTGATCGCATCCACGGTCACTTCGTTCGGGTCGCCTTCGGTGTGGTCCGTGAGCCGGCACCCATGCAGAACGGGCGGTAACAACAGCACCAGCACAAGGTGCCATGCCATGGCCTTCTCCGATCCTTGCTTCGCCCTCATGCGATCAACTTTCCAGTAGACCCCGGCCAACCTTGCGGATCCGACCATCCTCCCGCATCTCGATGAAGAGCTTGTCCAGTACACCGTTGATGAAGTTCTTGCTCTTGGGAGTGCTGTAGGCTTTGGCGATCTCGATGTATTCGTTCATCGTCACCTTCACCGGTATCTGGTCGAACACCCGCACTTCGGTGAGGGCCATCTGCATCAGGATCATGTCGCTCAGGGCGATGCGGTCGCTCTCCCAGTTGCTCGACTTCTCCGAGATGGCCTTCTCATGCTCCTGGGCATGCTCAATGGTCTTCCGATAGAGCATGGACACGAAGTCGTGGTCCTCCTTCGGGTCGCGGGCGATCTCGTTCATGAACACATCGGCGGTGTCCGCAGCGCGCATCTGCTCCAAGGTGCGTTTCACCAGGCTGGCGGCCAGGTCCAGATCCTCCATCCAAGCAATGCTCCGCGTTTCGAAGACCTCCTGCAGCCGTTCGCTATTGGCGATCAGTTCGCTGAAGCACTGTACGGCGAACGCCTGGTCCTGTTTGAAGCCCTGTGGCTCGGCGCTCATGTAGCTCTGGTAGGCTTCGCTGTTCTGTACATCGCGGTACAAGGACGAGAACAGTTCGTGATGCCCCACCCAACTGACCTTCCGCTTCTCACATTCCAGCCGCAGGCGTTCGCTTTCGGCGATGGAGCGCACCAAGGGATTGTCCACGAAGCGTCGGTTCGGGTCAAGGTCTTCCGGGGAGGGCAGCCGTTTCTTCTTGCGTTCCTCGAAGACCAGTTCGGCCACGTGGCGCAATTCGCCGAACACCAGGAGCAGCGATAGGTAGAGGTCGTACGTGCGATCGATGCCCGTGAACAGTTCCTTCTCGATCCTTGCGGCACTGGCGTTGTCACTCTGCCAATACGCATAGAGCGATTGGAAGGTCTTGATGCGGAGGTAGCGGCGGTTGAGCATGCGGTGATCCCGGCTTCAGCGGAGGTGGCCGGTTCAGAATCGGATCCCGGCACTGCGCATGCTGGTGATCCGGTCCTCGGCCGCCTGATTGGCTGCCAGGTAGGTGGGAATGCCCAGTTCGGAACTGGCTTTGAAGATGCGCAAGGCCGTATCGTAGATGCCTTCGGTCTGGCGCAGGGCGGCCTTGCGGTCGTAACCTTTGCGTTCCCAGGCACAGTTGATGATGCCGCCAGCATTGATGAGGAAGTCCGGAGCGTAGAGGATGCCCTTCTCCATCACCACTTTGCCGTGAACGGCCTCGTCGGCCAACTGGTTGTTGGCCGCACCGGCGATCACACTGCACTTCAGGCGTTTCAAGGTGGTGTCGTTCACCGTGGCGCCCAGGGCACAGGGCGAGTAGATGTCCATGTCCACATCGTAGATGGACTCGGGCTCCACAATGGTCACCGAGGGGTGCTCGGCTTTGATCGCGGCGAGTTTATCCGCATGGATGTCGGTGAGGTACACCGTGGCGCCGTCCTTGACCAGGAAGTCCACAAGTCCTTTGCCCACGTTCCCGGCGCCTTGCACCGCCACTTTACGCCCGCTCAGCGTATCGGTGCCGTAGGCGGTCTTGGCCGCGGCCTTCACCCCACAGTACACTCCGAATGCGGTCACCGGGCTGGGGTCGCCACTGCCCCCCATTTCCTCGGGCAGGCCCGCCACGTGTTTCGTCTGTTTCTGGATGTTCACCATTTCCGTGGTGCTCATGCCCACATCCTCGGCGGTGATGTACCGCCCGTTGAGGCTGTCCACGAATTGGCCGAACCTCCGGAACATGGCTTCGGTCTTCTGCGTGCGGGCATCGCCGATGATCACGGCCTTGCCACCGCCCAGGTCCAGACCGGCCAGGGAGCTCTTGTAGGTCATGCCCCGGCTAAGGCGCAGCACGTCGTTCAGCGCTTCGGCCTCGGAGGTGTAGGGCCACATCCGTGTTCCACCCAAGGCGGGGCCCAGCGTGGTGTCGTGGATGGCGATGATGGCTCTGAGGCCCGTAGGTCGGTCATAACAGAAGAGCACTTCCTCGTGATCATGCCGCTCCATGCGGTTCAGCACCAGGTCGCTGGTGCCGGCTTTGGTACTGGTGTCGATCATGGCTTCTTTCGTTTTCAATGACCGCCCGTCCTTATTGCGACGCAACGGCATGCCCCTACCCGGTCTACTTTTGTCCCACGTCGATGCGCTGGGTCCATTTCCGGGACAGGCGGCGCAAAAGTAGCACGTTCCTACACCCCGCCATGCGATCGCTGCTGAAGCTGAACCCATACTTGGCCAGGTACCGATGGCATTTGTTGTTGGGAACGGTCTTCATCGTGCTCAGCAACTTGTTCGCCGTGTACTCTCCGCAGGTGGTGCGCGAGGCCATTGACCTGATCTCCAGCGGCCTCGCGCAGATGGAAGCCCCACCGGAGCAGCGCATGCTTCGGGTGCCTGCCACCCTGCAGGTGTGGGTGGGGTGGACGGGCATCGACCTCCAGGGCCGGTTGAACGAGCTGCATGATGCGGATGCCATCGCCGGTACCGTGGTCTGGTGTGCAGGCTTGCTGGCCATCCTCTATCTGGTCTTCTCCTTGTTGAAGGGCTTCTTCATGTTCCTCATGCGCCAAACCATCATCGTGGTGAGCCGCTTGATCGAATATGACCTGAAGAACACCGTGTACCGCCACTATCAACAGATGGACCGTGCTTTCTACAAGCGGAACAGCACGGGCGACCTTATGAACCGGATCAGCGAGGATGTAGGCAAGGTGCGCATGTACCTGGGGCCCGCCATCATGTACACCATCGGACTGGTGGCGCTCTTCGTCCTGTGCATCCTCTTCATGCTTCGGGTGAACGTGGAGCTTACCCTTTGGACCCTGGCCCCACTGCCGGTCATGAGCGTGATCATCTATCGGGTGAGCGATGTGATGAACAGGCGCAGCATGGCCGTGCAAGCGGGCCAGAGCCGGTTGAGCACCCTGGCCCAAGAGAGCTTCAGCGGGGTACGGGTGCTTAAGGCATTCGCGCGGGAAAAGGCGGCCGTGGAACGTTTCGCCGAGGCGGCCCAGGACTATCGCGAACGGAGCTTGGACCAAGCCCGGGTCGATGCGCTTTTCATGCCCGCCATCATGTTGTTGATCGGCCTCAGTACGGTGATCACCATCTTCATCGGTGGTTGGAAACTGATCCAGGGCGATCCTTCCGTCACCGTTGGCACCATCGCCGAGTTCGTGATCTACGTGAACATGCTCACCTGGCCGTTCGCATCGGTGGGCTGGGTGACCTCGCTGGTGCAGCAAGCAGCGGCCAGCATGGAGCGGATCAATGAGTTCCTCGATGCCCGGCCCGCCATCACCGATGAGGCCGACGAACTGCCCGAGGTGAAAGGTGCCATCACCTTCGACAAGGTGAGCTTCACCTACCCCGATACCGGGATCAAGGCACTGTCCGAGGTGTCGTTCCGGATACCGGCCGGGGGCACGGTGGCCGTTGTGGGCCATACGGGAAGCGGTAAGAGCACACTGGCCGAACTGATCGGCCGGGTGTATGATGCCACCGACGGACAGGTGTTGATCGATGGAGTGCCCATCCGCAAGGTGGCACTGGGCAAGTTGCGGGCGCACCTGAGCATCGTGCCGCAGGAGGTGCTGCTGTTCAGCGATGACATCCGGAACAACATCGCTTTCGGACTGCCCGAGGGTGCGGATGACCTGGAGCGGATCCAGGAAGCGGCCCGGAAAGCACAGGTACACCAGGACATCATGGGCTTTCCACAGGGCTATGGGACCTTCGTGGGGGAGCGTGGCGTTACCCTCAGCGGTGGCCAGAAGCAACGGGTGAGCATCGCCCGAGCCATTGTCACCGAACCGCGCATCCTGCTTTTCGATGATGCGCTGAGCGCCGTGGATACCGCCACCGAGGAGGCCATCCTGCGTGAATTGCGCGCGGTGATGAAGGACCGTACCACCGTGATCATCAGCCACCGGATCAGCACCGTACGGGATGCGGACCTGATCCTCGTGCTGGAGAACGGTCACCTGGCGGAACAGGGACGGCATGCCGAACTTGTTGAACGCAAGGGGATCTACGCACGCATGTACGAGGAGCAGTTGCTGGAAGAGGCGCGCGAGCGTGTTGGAGACAAGGGCTGAACCTCCGCTTTCCTGAAACGGGGCATGAGGGCAAGGTGTTCGCCCCCCCCTCCTGCTGACGGTGGTTCCGGTAGGATGAACGAAGCTTCGTTTGGAGGATCCGAAAACCCTACTACATTTGGTTGGGCCTTAGGGCAATGGGGCCGCGAAACACCATGCACGACGATCGTGAGGATGTATTTTCCAAGGCTGTACGCGCCGGGAAACGGACCTATTTCTTCGATGTGAAGAGTACCCGTGGACGGGATCTTTTCCTGACCATCACGGAAAGCAAGAAGCACACCCATGAGGATGGGTCTGCCCACTACGACAAGCACAAGATCTTCCTCTACAAAGAGGATTTCGACAAGTTCATGGACGGCTTGCACGAAGCCTTCGATGAGATCGAAAGACTGCGGAACAGCGGGGAGTTCAGGCGAGATGCCACCCCATCGGGAGATGCTGTGGAAGACCCACCGAGCCGGACGGACGTGAACTTCGAGGATCTGGGTCGGAAGGATCTCTGAATGGCTTGCGCGACTGATCCGTTCACTTCTACATTTGCGGCGAAGACCCAGGAACTTTGTGCCCCACCATCCTTGATCGGAGCACGTCCCGTCGCCATGTCCATGGTACGACGCACGCTTGGGTGAGCCCCACGAATCGATGAGCATCGACCCGCGCAGACAGCGCGTCACCGCAGCAGGATTGCTCGTGGCGCTGGGTATCATCTATGGCGATATCGGTACCTCGCCACTGTACGTGATGAAAGCCATCCTGGGTGACAAGCCCATCACGGAGCTGCTTGTCCTCGGGGGCATCAGTTGTGTGGTGTGGACCCTCACCATCCAGACCACCATCAAGTACATCTTCCTCACCCTTCGGGCGGATAACCGCGGTGAAGGTGGGATCTTCTCGCTCTATGCATTAGTGAGGCGCTATGCCTGGTGGGCCTTCATACCGGCCACCATCGGTGCGGCCACCATGATGGCCGATGGGCTGATCACTCCACCGATCTCGGTGAGCAGTGCCGTGGAAGGCTTGGTGAACGTCAGGGGGTTGGAGACGTTCTTCGAGCCAGGGAGCGATCTCACGGTGGCCGTGGTGGTCTTCCTGCTCTCCTGCATCTTCCTGTTCCAACGCTTCGGCACCAAGGTGGTGGGCACGGCCTTCGGTCCGATCATGGGGGCCTGGTTCTCCATGTTGATGGCCATGGGCCTGTTCCTGGTCTTCAAGTACCCAGATGTCCTGCGGGCATTGAGCCCCCATTACGCCATTAAGTTGCTTTCGGAGTATCCCAACGGGTTCTGGCTGTTGGGTGGGGTGTTCCTATGCACCACCGGAGCCGAGGCCTTGTACAGCGACCTGGGGCATGTGGGGCGCAAGAACATCCAGGCCAGCTGGGGCTTCGTGAAATCGGCGCTGATCATCAACTACATGGGCCAGGGGGCTTGGGCCTTGCACCAGAGCGGAGGTCAGCTTCAAGGCCGGAACCCCTTCTATGCGTTGATGCCCGATTGGTTCGTGATCCCCGGCGTGGTCATCGCCACCCTGGCCACCATCATCGCGAGCCAGGCCGTGATCACCGGCAGCTTCACCTTGATCAGCGAGGCGATCAGCATGAATTTCTGGCCCCGCGTGAAGATCAAGTTCCCCAGTGATGTCCGCGGCCAGATCTATATCCCCAGTGTGAACCTGATGCTCTGGGTGGGCTGCGTGGCCATGATGCTCACCTTCCGCGAAAGCGGTGAACTGGAGCATGTCTACGGCTTCTTCATCACCCTCACCATGGGCATGACCACCATCCTCATGGGGATCTGGCTGCGGTACGTACGCCACTGGCCGTGGATGTTGGTGGTGGGTATCCTGGCGGTGTTCGCCACCATGGAGATCTCGTTCTTCATCGCCAACAGCGTGAAGGTGGTGAACCGACTGAGCTTCGTGCTGGTGGTGTTGGGCCTGTTGAACCTGATGCTCATGTGGTACAAGGCGCGCAAGATCACCAATCGATACCTCGATTTCCGAGATCTACAGACCTACGCGCCGGAGATCACCGAGCTGAGCCGGGATAAGGAAGTGCCCAAGTTCGCAACCCACCTGGTCTACCTCACCAAGGCCAATAGCCCTGCGGAGGTGGAGCGGAAGATCCTCGACTCCATCCTGCGGCGCAGACCCAAACGTGCGGACATCTACTGGTTCATCCACGTGAACTGGACGGATGAACCGCACACCATGGAATATCGCGTGAAGGAGGTGGTGGACGATAAGGTGATCCGGGTGGACTTCAACCTCGGTTTCCGGGTGCATCCACGCATCAACATGCTCTTCAAACAGGTGTTGCAGGACCTGGTCGAGTGCGATCAACTGGACTTCGCGAGCAAGTACGAATCCCTCCAGAAGAAGGATTTCGCTGCGGACATCCGCTATATCCTGATGGAGCGGTTCCTCTCGGTGGAGAATGAACTGAGCGTGGCCGACGACATTTTGTTGGATACCTACTTCTTCATCAAACGTTTCGCACTACGTGACCAAACGGCGTTCGGCCTGGATCATACCGATACCGTGGTGGAGTACGTGCCCTTGATCCTGAGCGAGCCGGAGCGCCTCCCATTGCGTCGGCTCGGCGTGCCCCCACCCCCATCCACGGGTGCATGATCCGCATGCTGGATCGAACTTGGGCATGCCTCCGGGCGGCGCTGCTCTCCATCGGTCCGCTGCTCGTAACGCCTAGCGTACTCTCAGCGCAAGACGTTGAACCGGTGCCGAGCGTCCAAGGATGGGACACCACCTCGGTATACGATCCGGTGCGTGAACGCCGGATACCGATCGCCATCATGCGGCCCACGCATCCGGCGGAAGTGCCTTGCCCCGTGGTGCTGATAAGCCATGGCTATAACGCCAACGCCCCCGGTACCTACCTGCTTTTCCGTGGTATCGCCAAGGGCTTGGCCGACGTGGGGTTCGCGGTGGTGAGCGTGCAGCTCGAACTTCCCGGCGATACGCCATTGCCCTTGCGCGGTGATCCGCGCACCGTGCGCCGACCGATCTGGGATCGAGGTGTGCAGGACCTGCTGGCGGTGATCCAAGCCTTGGTGGTGCAAGAACCTACGTGGGCCCTCGACAAGGTGGACCTGATCGGCCATAGTAACGGCGGGGACATCAGCATGCTGCTGGCACAAGAGCACCCGGAAGTGGTCCATACAGCGGTATCGATGGACAACTTGCGCATGCCCTTGCCACGGACCGCAGTGCCCCGAATTGTTTCGCTGCGCGCGGAGGATACGACCGCTGATCCGGGTGTGCTCCCCACGGCGGAAGAGCAACGTATCCACCGGATCGAAGTGATCACCATGCTCGGTTTCAAGCATGTGCATTTCAATGATCGGGCCTCCCCGGCACAGCGCCAAGAGCTGGTCCGCGTGTTGGTCGAGGTGCTCCGGGAAGGCACCGTGCGCTGATCGATATTTTCAGCAACGACGCGGCTTCTGAACGATATTTCAGGAGTGGTGGAACCTTTCTGCGGACACTCCCGTAGGAGCATGCGGGCGCTTTCTCTCATCCGCGCCGAATCATGCTCCGGACCCTTGCTGCCACGATATCCTTCCTGTTGTTCGGGATGGGCGCCATGGCCACCCACATGAGTGGCGGCGAGATCTACTGGGAGTGCATCGGTCCGAACCAGTATCGGATCCGGTTGGTGGTGTACCGCGATTGCGCGGGGATCAATGTGGATCCCACCTACAACCTGGTGCTCACCAGCCCTTGCGGGAACAGGAACCTCACCGTAACCCATAATGGGGCCACCGAACTGTCTCAGCTCTGTGACCTCCAGCTCCCGAACAGCACCTGCAACGGAGGTTCGCTGCCCGGTATCCAGCAGTATACCTATACCGGCACCATCACCCTGCCCCCTTGCGATAGTTGGCAGATCAGCTGGACCAACATCTATCGCAACAACGCCATCGTGAACCTGACCAACCCGGGTACACGCCACATGTACATCGAATCCGTGCTGAACAGCGCGGATGCACCGTGCAACGATTCGCCCACGTTCACCAATACGGCCATTCCCTACGTGTGCCTGGGGTACCCGGTGACCTATAGCTATGGTGCGGTGGACGCCGAAGGGGACTCCCTCTCCTACCAGTTGATCGGAGCGCGGATGGTGAACGGGACACCGGTGCCCTATACCGTACCGTACACCCCTGCACAGCCCATCCCGGGGATCACCCTGGATCCGGTGACCGGACTGATGAACTTCACCTTGAACACCGCCGGTAACTGGGTGGTGGTGGTGCAGGTGACGGAGTATGATGCCAACGGGAACGTGATCGGGTCCATCATGCGCGACATGCAGTTCGTGGCCTACCCGTGTTCCAACATCCCTCCGGATGCCGCCACGGGCTTGGTCACCAACCTTTCGGGACAGGCCACCAGCACGGGACCTCGGTCCATCCAGGTGTGCGAGTCCGGCGATTTCTGCTTCGATATGGTGATCTCGGACCCGAACGCCACCAATGTGCTCACCGCGTTCACCAATGCGGTGAGCACCCTGCCCGGCGCCACCTTCACGTACACCGGCACCAACCCGATCACCGCTACGTTGTGCTGGACCGCGCAGCCGGGGGCCTCCGGTTTCTTCCCGGTGATCGTGAACGTGAACGATGGTGCATGTCCGATCCCCGCGTTCCAGACCTACGTATATTCCATCGAGGTGTTGCCGGGCCTCGCTGCCACCATCGCCGTGGTGGACGAAGCGTGCTTGGGTGATGGCAACGGTACGGCCACCGTGAACGTGACCGCAGGTACCGCACCGTACACCTACACTTGGAGCACGGGCGCCTCCAGCCAGAGCATAACGGCCGGTGCGGGCACGCATTCCGTTACCGTGGTGGACGCCAACGGTTGTCGGCAAGATGACCTGCCTGCCGTGATCGGTGCGGGCGCTCAGCCCAACCAGGCCAATGCAGGCAACGACTTTCAAGTATGCCACGGCGATTGGCCCATCGCTCTTTCCGGATCGGTGACGAACGCCACAGGTGGGGTCTGGAGCTCGGGTACGGGCACCGTGTCCGGTGCATGGCCCACCAATACCTATACCCCTTCCGCGGCCGAGATCGCAGCAGGCTCCGTTACTCTGGTCCTTACCACCAGTGGGAACACGGGATGCCCTCCCGCCTCCGATACCGTGCGGATCGATCTGCTCAACAGTTTCCAGGGGATGGCGGTGAGCGGCATCGACGCGCATTGCCATGGGGCTTCCGATGGCGCGGCGATGGTGTTGCCGGGCGGACCCGAGTTCAGCTACCTCTGGAACGATCCTGCCGCGCAGGTGTCATCCACCGCCACCGGCCTTGGTGCTGGTACCTATACCTTGCTCGTGTCAGATGGCTATTGTTGCGATACCACCATGTCCGTTCTGATATCATCGCCGCAAGCCCTGTCCATCACCTCCATCACCCCCACCCCGGAATCGTG
>CAUJED010000100.1:0-9190 GCA_963169535.1 Bacteroidota bacterium
CGAACAGGCGCTCGTGGAGCAGAAGCTGGACACCGTGGTGGACCTGGCCGAGGTGGAACGATACTACCAGGAGCACGAAGCCAACTTCGAGTTGAAGGAGACCATCATCCGGATGCGCTGGTTCAAGGTGAATGAGCTCGACAAACGGGAGCTCAGAAAGATGGAGGAACGTTTCCTGAGAGGCACCGTGGACGACCTGCATGAACTGGAGTTGTGGCTCGCCAACAATGGCGTGTCCATCACCGATCGCACGCTGAGCTGGACACCGAGGTCCACGGCCATGGCGGAACTCGGCCTGCCAGCATCAGAGGCGGAGGCCGCTTTCACCAAGGAAGGGCGGCAGGTCATCCGGACCGATCACGGCGCCTGGTTCTACGATGTGGTCGAACTTCGCGCACAGAACAGCATCTCACCCATTGGCATGGTCCAGGCTGATATTCGTTCCATTTTGTTGAACCAACGCAAGATCCGGTTAATCGAGGACATGCGTTCGACCATCTATTCCCAAGCGATCGAGAACAAGGATGTGGAAAGGATCGCTCAATAACGCACTGTTCCTGTTGCTGCCCCTGATGGGAGCGGCGCAACCACAGGGAACCTTGATCGACCGCACGATCGCCGTGGTGGGTCGTGAGGCCATCCTGCACTCGCAGCTCAGCGTTCGTGTGGAGCAGGCCCGCCAGGGAGGTGCGCCCATGGATATGGCTGCCGTGTGCGGGGAACTGGAGGACCTGCTCTATGAGAAGCTCCTGCTGGAACAAGCCGCCATCGACAGTGTCGTGGTGGAACAGGCCCAGGTCGACGCCGAATTGGATCGCCGGGTGCGCTACTTCTCCGCCCAGCTTGGAGGCGACGAGAAGCTGGAGAAGTTCTACGGCAAGACCATCACGGAGATCCGTGCCGAGTTCCGGGAGCAGGTGGAGGATCAGCTCCTGGTGCAGAACATGCAGCAGCGGATCACGGCCGATGTGCGCGTGACCCCGAAGGATGTGCAGCGTTTCTACAACGCCATACCAGCGGACAGCGTACCACTGATCAACGCCGAGGTGGAGTATGCGGTGATCCTGCGCGAACCCAAGGCCGATGAGGCCGAGGAACGTCGGGTCCGTCGCAAGATCGAGGAGTACCGCGAGAGTGTACAGAAGGGCGAGAAGGAGATCTGCATCGTGGCCATGCTCTATTCCGAGGATCCCGGATCGGCCAAGGACTGCGGCGAGCTGGGCCTGGTGTCCCTGGGTACCATGGTGCCGGAGTTCGATGCCGTGGCCATGAGCCTCAAAGATGGCGAGGTGAGCCAGGTGTTCAAGACCCAGTATGGCTACCACTTCATGCAGATGGTGGAGCGCCGTGGTGAGTACTACAACGCCCGGCATGTCCTGATGCGGCCACAGGTAGGCAGTGTCGAACTTCAACGGGAACGCACGCTGCTGGACAGCCTGGTGCGCCTTGTGCGTTCGGAGAAGGAACAATTCGCGGCACTGGCTTCCACCTATTCGGGCGATGCGGAAAGCAAGGACCTCGGTGGTCTGGTGATCGAGCCGAACGCCAATTCGCCGAGATGGGACATGAGCGCCCTGGATCAACAGACCTTCTTCGTCCTCGATAAACTGAAGCCCGGCGAGGTGAGCGAACCGCAGCTCGTGGTGATGCCCGATGGGAGCAAGGCCTACCGTGTCCTTCAGCTCATTTCTCACACACCACCGCACCGTGCAAGCCTGAAGGATGACTATCGCATGGTGCAACAGGCCGCGGAAGGAAAGATGCGAGCGGCCACGGTGGATGAATGGGTCGGCAGCCACCTGGATGCCACCTATGTGCGTTTGAACGAAGACTACCACCAATGCCCATTCACCCATCCGTGGGTGAAAGCGCCAGCGGGTGAATAACCATCGACCTCACCATGGATGACGTACGTGCAGTAGAACGTTTCGGCGAGCAATACCGCAGGCTCAAAGCCGAGGTCAACAAGGCCATTGTGGGCCAGGACCAGGTGGTGGACCTCGTGCTCATGGGCATATTCAGCCGCGGCCACTGCCTGTTGGTCGGCGTGCCAGGCCTGGCCAAGACCCTCTTGGTGAACTCCGTTGCACAGGCCTTGGGCCTGTCCTTCAACAGGATCCAATTCACCCCGGACCTTATGCCGAGCGACATCATCGGATCCGAGGTGCTCGATCAGGATCGCCGTTTCCGTTTTGTGCGAGGTCCCATCTTCGCCAACATCATCCTGGCCGATGAGATCAACCGCACGCCGCCCAAGACCCAGGCCGCATTGCTCGAAGCCATGCAGGAGAAGGCGGTGACCGCCGCCGGTGCCACCCACCCGCTGCAAGAGCCGTTCTTCGTCCTGGCCACCCAGAACCCCATTGAACAAGAGGGCACTTATCCGCTGCCAGAAGCCCAATTGGATCGCTTCATGTTCAATATCTGGGTCGACTATCCCGCATACCAGGAGGAGCTGGCCATTGTGAAGGCCACCACCGGTGATTCCAAACCGCAACTGCAACCGGTCCTCACCGCCGAGGAGATCATCGCCTACCAAGGCCTGGTCCGGCGCATCCCGGTCACCGATAATGTGTTGGAATATGCGGTGAAGCTGGCCACACGTACGCGTCCGGGCACTCCCGAAGCTCCGGCCATGATCAAGGATCACGTGAGCTGGGGCGCCGGGCCGCGGGCATCGCAGTTCCTCGTGGTCGGTGCCAAGTGCCATGCATTGGCCCATGGGAAGTTCTCCCCCGACATCAGCGATGTGCAGGCCGTGGCGGTTCCCATCCTACGCCACCGGCTCGTGCGGAACTACAAGGCCGAGGCCGAAGGGGTCACCGTGGAACGGATCGTGTCCTCGATCCTTTGATAGGGCCAGATCGGCCCGAGACCGGCTTCGGAGTGGAACCTCGGTGGGGACACGATGGTTCTCCCGTCCGTTAGCCACCAAGAGCGGCCTAGGTTGCACGCTGATCCTGGCTGAAGGATTTTGATGCGGGAAAGCACCGCCTGTCCTATTTTTGATGGCGACTGCCCTGGGCGGATCACTTCCAGCGGCGGTCGTGGACGTATGCTACGCATGTTGCACACCCTGGTCCTTGGTACAGCTATCGGTATGGCCGCAGCACAAGAGTTGCCAATGGTGGACATCACCTTGGTCCAGACCGATGTGGATCGGTATGATGTCCGTGTTCGTCCTGATGGGCCGTTCAATGGCTTGTTCCATAGTTATTTGTTCACGCTGCGTTGGAGTGCCGATGCAACGGCCACCGGTCTGGACCTGGACCCCACCATGGATATGGAGGACATCAGTCTGTATCCGTTGCTTTCCGGCACCTTTGTCACCTCCAACGGCTACAAGTATGGGGCGTACACCGCAGAGTCCATCGTGTCCCTCTCCAGTGTAGGCCAGAGCTGGGAGGGTGGGGAGGAGGTGACCATCGCCACCGTACAGGTACTGGGCGGCATCGCCGATCTGCAGATCGCGAACGATGATTGGACCCATGCGAACAACGGAGACTACTATCTTTCGTTGAACGGGTACGAACGCCAGGGCGAGATCTATTCCACCAGCACGGACTTGTCGGCGATCGGCACGGCCGTCGACCAAGCGTTACGCTGCACCATGGAGGGTGATCGACTGAAGGTCGATCTAGTGATGGGCGAGGCCAGAATGTTGGACTATCAATTGGTCGATATGAGGGGTCGCGTGATCCGCGAAGGGGTCTTCGCCGTACCGGAAGGCAGGTCCACGCGAACCATGGATATTGGCCGCCCGGCCGCTGGAACGTACGCCTTTCAGGTGCGAGCCGAAGAGTGGGGCCAAAGCACACGGGTCAATATCATACACTGATGACAGCCAGGGTCATCGCGCTGGCACTGCTTGTTTCGCTGGTCGGCAGAACGGTGCTCGCTCAGGAGTGGACCGTGTTCAATATGGACAACAGTCCGATCCCCAGCACCACGGTGAAGGCATTGGTGGCGGATGGCGATGGAGGCCTCTGGGTGGGTACCGACTGGGGCCTGTGCCACTTCGATGGGGTGGCGGCGTGGACAGTTCACCAGGAAGACAATAGCCCCCTAGCCGAGAACGACATTCGTTGCTTGGCGCTGGACCATGATGGCAGGTTGTGGATAGGAACCGAATCCATGGGCTTGCAGGTGAAGGATGGAGACACCTGGACCTCCTACCTGCCCACCAACTCACCCCTTCCGGAGTATGACATCCGCGATCTCTTCATTGCGCACGACAATGCGGTATGGATCTGTACCGCAGGTGGACTCGTTCGGTTCGATGGTGCGGACTGGATCATCTACGATGACACACCCCAGAGCCACGATGGCGCGATCCTGAACACGGCCAACACCAATGCCGTTGCGGTGCGCGAAGACGGAGCCATCCTGATGGGGAGCTTCAATGGAGGGCTCCACTTCATCCAAGGCAGCAGTGTGGATGTCCTGACCTCCTTCGAGGACAACTTCTTTGATAACACGGCCGTGGATGTGGCTTTTCATCCCAGCACCGGTGAACGCTGGGTGGCCACACCAGCGGCAGGCTTGCTTCGGCAGCAAGGCCCATTGGTCGGGGGGCTTTGGACCCAATGGTATGGCGGTGTTGGATTCCCCACCAACGCGACCACGTCGATGTCCATCGACGGCGATGGTGATGTCTGGGTGGGTTCGCATATCGCGGGCGTCATCAAGGTGAGGGCCGATGGTACCTACCAGCAGTTCACGCAAGAGAACTCCGGCCTACCGGACAATACCGTGCGCAGTGTCCTGGCGACGGATGATGGGGCCCTCTGGGCGGGCACCTTCACCGGCGGGCTGGCACGATACATGGCGGCCGCCGGTGTTCAGGAAAAGGAGCGCCCCACTTCATTCGCCTATCCCAACCCTGCCCGCGATCGGCTTACCGTGAGTTGCCCAACTGGATGTCTCAACATGGAATGGTCTGTTTTTCAGGCGCATGGGGCCATGGTGAACAGCGGCCGTAGCAAGCACGAGAACCTGCACCTCGACGTCAGTGGCTATCCTTCGGGCATGTACCTGGTGGAGTTGCGCCGAGCAGATTCGGTCGAGCGGATCCGGGTGTTCGTCGCCAGATAATTCATATTCATTTTAGGCTGACCTCTTGACCTGCGTGGCGGGGGTAGTATAGTTTTACACGCCTTTGGGTGAAAAACTACGTCCACGCATGAAGTCGAACCTATCCTCGATCGCGGCAACGGTGGTACTGATGGTCCTGACGACCACCACGACCGCCCAGTGTACCTTGACCAACGCCACCAGCTGTGTTTGCGCCACGGCAGGGCAGACGGATTGTGATCTGTTGCCCGACATGACCATCAGTTGGAATGGGCTGTCCACGGTGAGTGGAGGCCCTTCAGAATACGCGCAGAACGATGGCTCCAATCCCGGCCGATTGCGGATCTCTGGATCCACGCCCAACATCGGCAAGGGTAACCTCGAAGTGCGCGGGGTGTCGGGAGGGATCAGGGCATTCATCTGCGGCCAGGATACCATCTACGCATCAAGTGGTCAGCAGAGCTTCACCTGTCCGGGAGGTATCTCCCCGAAGCAGATCCTCTACCAACGGATCTACCATAAGAACGGGAACGCCATGTCGTACCAGGATGTGAAGACCGGTACCATGACGTATCACCCCAATCACGCGCACTACCACGTGGACGATTGGACCACGATGACCTTGCGTATCCAGGATCCCAGTGAGCCGCTGCCGACCAAATGGCCGATCGTGGCCACCGGTGCCAAGATCGGTTTCTGCCTTATGGACTATTACACCTGCTGGACCGCAAGCGCCAATGGCCATTGCCGTACCAGTCAGGAGTGGCAACAGGGCACCGTGCTCAATACCCAGGGTCAGTTCCCCAACCGGGGCATGGGCAACGGGTACAACTGTAGTGCCGATTACCAAGGGATCTCCACGGGCCGTACCGACCTGTATGGTGAGTGGCTCGAAGGCATGTGGATCAACCTGCTGCCCAATCTGTGCAACGGCAACTATTGGATCGTGGCCGAGGTCGATCCCACCAACGTTTTCCAAGAAGAGAACGAGGCCAACAACTGGACGGCCATGCCATTCACCTTGGCTCTGCAACGCGCCGCGAACAGCGGTGGTTCCGCATTCATCAGTGCGAACAAGCGCCCCATCGTGGGAAATGGCCGTACGGTGACATTGACCGCTGCACCGGGCTACTCCTACCTCTGGAACACCGGTGCCACCACACGCAGCATCACCGTGGCGCAAGCGGGTTCATACTCCTGCACGGTGAATGCCCCTTGTGGCACCTCGCTGCAGACCGGCACCATCGTGGTCACCGCCATGGAAGCCCCCGCAGCACCCACCGCCACCGGGGCGGTGGTACTGGGCCCGGCAACGGCCGATCTGCATGCCACAGGTGACGATCCGCAGTGGTATACCGCCGCCAGTGGCGGTACGGCCATCGGTTCAGGCAACGATCTCACCACACCGGTGCTCTCCGAGACCACCACGTATTGGGTGAGCGATCGGAACACCACGGCCGGGAACACGTGGACCGTTGGCAAGACGTACAATGCTTCGCACGGATCCAACTACAACGGAAGGCAGTGGATGTATTTCGATGCCTATGAACCATTCACCATCAAGTCCGTTCGCGTGGTGGCTTCAGGGGTCGGTAACCGGCACTTCATTGTGGTGGATAATGTGGGTAACCTCATCGCCGAGAAGCAGATCGAGCTGTTGCCCGGTGATCAGATCGTGCAGTTGAACTTCAATATCCCCAAGGGCGTTCAGCACAAGATCTCGGCGTACGACAGTGGTGCGCAAAGCAGTGGGACCCAACTCGTGTTCCAGGATATGCATTATAGTACCACGGGCGTTTCCTATCCTTACGCCATAGGTACCGTTGGTTCGATCACAGGTTCGACCTTGGGTGGTTCGGTGTACTTGTTCTTCTACGATTGGGAAGTTGCCACCGAGACCGTTGTCCAGGAGAGCGCTCGTGTGCCGGTGGTGGCCGAAGTGGTCACCGGTGTGATGCTCGACCTGAAGGCGTTCCTCGATGGTCCTTACGATGCGAATACCGGTAAGATGCACGATTCATTGCGGGTGAACGGACTGATCCCACTGACCGAACCATACGCGGCCATGGGTTTCCCACAAGTGGGTACGGGTGGTGAGTCGATCCCCGCTTCTCGGTTGACCGTGATCGGTGATGATGCGGTAGTGGATTGGGTGCGTGTGGAACTGCGTTCGGCCTCCACGCCATCCACCATCATCGCTACCCAGAGTGGTGTCATCACCCGGGCCGGCCAGGTCCTTTCGGCATCGGGAACTCCGATGCGCATCGGCGTGCCTGCCGGTAGCTACCATGTGGTCCTGAGGCACCGGAACCACTTGGGGGTCATGACCGCAAGCCCGATCGAATTGGGTGTGACCACGACCACGATCGACCTACGAACGAGCATCACATCAACCTGGGGTACCGATGCTCAGCGTGCGTCCAATGGGGTCATGCGCCTGTGGTCGGGCGAGGTAGTACGCGATGGGGTGGTGTCCTATACAGGTGGCAACAACGACCGTGACCGTATACTCCAGGTCATCGGAGGCACCGTGCCCACGAATGTGGTCGAAGGATATCTGCCGTCCGACGTTAATTTGGATGGATCGGTCAAGTACACCGGTGGTGCCAACGACCGTGACCCGATCTTGACTAACATTGGTGCCACGGTTCCAACGGGATCCCGTTTTGAGCAGCTTCCATAAGGCATCTTCCGTTACCCGTCCTTGAACAAAGCAAACAACCAGAATCCCATGCCCTTGACCTTACTTAGAAACATGATCAGCCGAGTGGGTCTGCTCCTGCTCGCCATGACAGGAGGAGGTGCCGCTATGGCACAACCCACGAGTGTGGATATTGACCTGCGAAGGAATGCCACAGGTGATTCACTCCTGCTTTATGTTCGGCCGAACGGACAAGGGTTCTCCCAGGTGGTCAGTGGCCTCACCTTCACCATCCGTTGGGAAGCTGCATCCAACGCGACTTTGGTGTCGCGCACGCAGTTCTGTCCGGAGGCTTTCTCCATCAGTGCATCCGGCGATGGGGAGATCGACAACGGGGCGTACACCTATCGGACCTATAATGCGTTCGGTGCAGCGCTCATCCAGAATGAATGTCCCGATCGGGCATGGGTCCAGAATGCCTGGAATCTGATCATGCGCATCAAGGTGGATAACGTGAACCAGTGCACGAACTTCAATGTCGTGAACGACGCTTACACCGCTGCGAACAACAAGAATTTCTATGTGTCGTTGGGCGGGGACCCGAAGACCGGGGTCATAGAACCCACCGTGGCCCAGTTGGGGGCCTGCACCACGGACTGTCTGGGTGTGATCGGCGGTAGCGCATTACCTGGTACGGCATGCAACGACAATAATGCTTGCACGACCAACGATACCTGGAACGTTTCCTGCCAATGTGTGGGTACCGCCATCGCTGGCCCGTCGATCACATCGAGCGGTAGCAACTCCCCGATCTGTGCCGGGTCCACCTTGAGCTTGAACGCTGTAGCCACCGGAAGCGGTACGATCACCTATAGCTGGAGCGGACCAGGATTCACCTCCGGGATCCAGAACCCAACGATCGCGAACGCCACCACAGCGGCTACCGGGGTTTACACCGTCACCGCTTCGAATGGTTGCGGAACCAATGCGACGGCAAACGTTTCCGTTACTGTAACGGCCGCGCCGACTGCGGGTAGCCTGAGCGGAGGCCAGAACATCTGCGTGGGTGGCAGCACCACCTTCAGCAGCACGGTGAGCGGTGGTACATGGAGCAGCTCGAACACGGGCGTGGCCACCATCAACAGCAGCACAGGAGCGATCACGGGCATGGGCGCGGGTACGGCCACGATGACCTATACGGTAGCGGGTACTGGCGGCTGCAGCAATGCCACGGCAACACGCACGGTAACGGTAACGGCCGCGCCAACTGCGGGTAGCCTGAGCGGTGGCCAGAGCATCTGCGTGGGTGGCAGCACCACCTTCAGCAGCACGGTGGGCGGGGGTACGTGGAACAGCTCGAACACGGGCGTGGCCACCATCAACAGCAGCACGGGAGTGATCACGGGCATGGGCGCGGGTACGGCCACGATGACCTATACGGTAGCGGGCACCGGCGGCTGCAGCAATGCCACGGCA
>CAUJED010000101.1:0-12887 GCA_963169535.1 Bacteroidota bacterium
GCGGATGCTGCCGCGCATGCCCTACGAGCGCATGATGCAGTACACCCGCAACGCCGATCTGGGCCTTTCGCTGGACAAGAACACCAACCTGAACTACCGCTTCAGCCTGCCCAACAAGCTGTTCGACTACTTCCGCGCGTCCATCCCCGCGCTGGTGACGGACCTGCCCGAGGTGGCGGGCATCGTGCGGAAGTACGATGCGGGCATCGTGCTGCCGCATGCACACCCCGATGCCATCGCCCATGCGGTGCGCGCGCTTATGGCCGATGCTCCGCGCCGGGAGGCCCTTCGGCGGAATGCTATTTTCGCGGCCGCTTCGCTGGACGGTTCCCGCGAACAGGACGCGCTGAAGGCCGTTCTCCAAGGGCTTGGTTGAGCAACACCTCCATATCATCAGCTTCGATGTACCGGCACCGCCGGACTACGGTGGCGTGATCGATGTGTACTACAAGGCCAAGGCGCTGGCCGAGGCGGGGGCCAAGGTGCACCTGCATTGTTTCGAGTACGGGCGCGGCCGGGGGAAGGAGCTGGAACGGTTCTGCGCATCGGTGCATTACTATCCCCGCCACACCGGCAAGCACCAACTGTTACACGCCTTGCCCTATGTGGTGGTGAGCCGCCGGAGCGAGGCGCTCATGGGCCGGCTGTTGAAGGATGCGCATCCCATCCTCTTCGAAGGCCTGCATAGCTGTTACCACCTGGGTGATCCGCGGCTGCAAGGGCGCAGGCGGTTGGTACGCGCCCACAACGTGGAGCACGACTATTACACGGCGTTGGCCAAGGCGGAGGGTAATGCCTTCCGCCGCACCTACTTCTTGAACGAGGCCCGCAAGCTCCTGCGTTTCGAGCCGGTGCTGTGCGAAGCGGACCACATCCTCGCGATCAGCCCCAAGGACCAGGCCTACTTCGACGGGCATTTCAAACACGTGTCGCACATTCCGGCCTTCCATGCCTGCGATAGGGTGGAGGTGGCCGATGGCCTGGGTGATTTCGCCTTCTACCACGGTGCGCTGGGTGTGCCGGAGAACGACATGGCGGCGCTGTTCCTCGTGCAGAAGGTGTTCAAGGGAGCGCCGGTGAAGCTGGTGATCGCCGGCAGCAACGCCAGTCGGGCGTTGAAGCGCGCGGTGGCCTTGGCGCCGAACGTGGAGCTGCGCGAGGGGCTCACGACAACGGAGATCCAGGACCTGGTGCGCGCGGCCCAGGTGAATGTGCTGCCCACCTTCCAAGCCACGGGCATCAAACTCAAGCTGCTCCTCTGCCTGTACACCGGCCGCCATGTGGTGTGCAACACGCCCATGGTGGAAGGCACCGGGCTGGCCGAGCTCTGCCATGTGCACGATCGCGCAGAAGCCATGCGCACGAGCATCCTGGCCTGCATGGGCACACCGGCGAACGGGCAGGCCATCGAGAAGCGCGTGGAAGTGCTGGAGGAGCGGTTCAGCAACCGGCGCAACGCGGAACGGATCCTGCGGCTGCTATGACCCCTGCCGCCTTTCGAGGCCCGATGGGCCGTGGACTAGGCTTGCGCCGCCGCGCTTAACTCCAGCAGCTTCGAGTCCTCGCAACGCACCACGCGCGTGTTGAATTTCTTCATGTGCGTGTAGTCGTGCGTGGCCATGATCACGCTACGCCCCGTGTGGCTGATCTCGAACAGCAGGTCCAGGATCTCGCCGGTGGTCTCGGGGTCCAGGTTGCCGGTGGGTTCGTCGGCAAGGATCAGCTCAGGGTCGTTCAAGAGCGCCCGGGCGATGCTCACGCGTTGCTGTTCGCCGCCGCTCAGCTCGTGCGGCATCTTGTAGCCCTTGGTGCTGAGCCCCACCTTCTCCAGCACTTGCTGCACCCGCTCGTCCATGCGCTTGGTGTCCGTCCAGCCGGTGGCTTTCAGCACGAAGAGCAGGTTCTCGTTCACACTACGGTCCGTGAGCAGTTGGAAGTCCTGGAACACGATGCCGATCTTCCGGCGCAGGAACGGGATCTGCGACCGTTTCAGCTTGCGCAGGTCGAAGCCGCAGCAATGGCCCTCGCCCTCATGCAGCGGAAGGTCGCCGTACAGGGTGCGCAACAAGCTGCTCTTGCCGGTGCCGGTACGTCCCACCAGGTACAGGAACTCGCCTTTGTACACGGTGAAGTCCACATTGTTCAGGATCAGGTTCTCGCGCTGAAAGATCCGAACGCCGTGAAGCAGGATGATGGGTGAGCCTTCCATTCGATGGATTTCTGATGGCCGATCGTCGATCCCTGATCGCTGGTGGGCTGGTCGTACCCCAGCGGGGCAGGGATCGGCAATGGGAAATGAGCGATGGGAAATTCCGGAACGAAGGTTGCCGTTATCCTTCAGGATGGATGGACCGATCGGAGGATCACGTGAACACGCGCGCGTGGATAAGTGCGACGCATTCCCGCCGATCGCCCCTCTGGCTCCCAAGAACTTTGATCCCAGATGAACATCATATCCCCCGCCCTGCGTAGGGTGCCGCTGGGCTTGGCTGCGCTGCTGCTGGCCACGGGTTCGCTGGCCCAGCGACCCGCCCATTACGAGCATCGTGGCGCCGACCTGGCGCATGCCCTTGAACTGTTCGACAAGGCGAAGTACGGCGCTGCCCAATACGAGTTCGAACGCGTGGTGGAGCGGGTCACGGACGATCACGCCCCCGAACGGGTGGAGGCCGAATATTACAGCGCCCTTTGTGCCGTGCGCCTCTTCCACAATGATGCCGGTTACCGCCTGCACGCCTTCATGCAGGACCATCCCGACGACCTGCATGTGGGAACCGTGAAGCTGGAACTCTTCAAGCACACCTTCGCCCAGAAGAAATGGAAGGAATCGCTGTCGTGGAGCGAGAAGGTGGATCGTTTCGCCCTTTCGCCCAGCGAGTTGGAGGAGTACCGGTTCAAGCGGGGTTACGCTTTCTTCCAGACCGGCGACCCCGATAAGGCCATCGTGGAGTTCACCGAGGTGCAGAACGGAACCGGGCCCTACGCCGTGCCGGCCACCTACTATGCCTCGCATATCCACTACGAACGGGGCAACCATGGCACCGCGCTCGCCGGGTTCCAGAAGCTCCAGAACGATGAAGGGTTCGGTAAGGTGGTGCCCATCTATATCGCCGAGATCCTTTTCCTGCAGGGGAAGTATGATGAGCTGAACACCTACGTGCAGCCCTTGCTGAACGACCCGCAAGGGGTGAAGCGCGAGAACGAGATCAATCGGTTGGCCGGGGAGGCCAACTACCGGTCCGGGAACTACCAACAAGCCTTGCCGTACCTGGAGAAGAGCGCCAAGCGCGCTGGGCTGGCCCGCGAGGATCGCTACATCCTGGGCTATACCTACATGATGGTGGAGGACCGGCGTAAGGCCCTCGAGCAATTCAACCTGGTGGCCAATGGCAACGACAGTCTGGCCCAGCTCGCCACCTACCACATGGCCGATTGCTACCTGAAGCTCGGCGAGAAGAACCACGCACGCACCGCCTTCAAGAAGGCGTACGATATCGCCAAGGATCCGAAGGTGACCGAAGATGCCCTCTTCAACTATGCCAAGCTGGCCTACGACCTGAGCCTGGACCCCTATCACGAAGCCATCAACGCGCTCAAGAACTACCTCAAGACCTACCCGAACACGCCCCGGCGGAACGAGGCTTATGAGTTCCTGCTGAACGTGTACCTGAAGACCAAGAACTATGAGGCCGCGCTGGCCTCCCTGGACGAGATCAAGGATAAGGACCTGCGGTTGCAGGAGGCCTACCAGAAGCTCGCCTTCGACCGCGGGGTGGAGCTCTATGAAGGCCGGAAGTACAGGGATGCCGCGCTGTTCTTCGAGAAAGCGTTGAAGTATCCGGTGCAGCAGGGCGTGAACGCGAAGGCGCACTTCTGGATGGCCGAATCCTATTACGGCCAGGGGGACTACCCGGCAGCACTGCGCAAGTACGACGACCTGCGGAACTCCCCTGGGGCCTACGCCACCGAACTCTATGAGCAGGCGGGTTATGGCATGGGCTATACCTATTTCAAGATGAAGCAGTATGGCGAGGCGGCCACCGCGTTCCGGCGTTTCGTCGCCGCCGAGAAGCGCGCCACCATCCAGCGGACCGATGCCATGGTGCGCGTGGGCGACTGCTGCTTCGTGACCAAGGAGAACGCCCAGGCCGTGAAGTGGTACGATGATGCCGTGAAGGCGGGCACCGACGACCGCGATTATACCCTGTATCAGAAGGGCGTTTGCCAAGGACTGGACCGTCAGTTCAACGAGAAGATCGCCACGCTCAAGAACCTGCTCAGCGCCCAACCCGATTCGCGCTACGCCGCCGATGCCCGCTTTCAGCTGGGCGAAACGTACGTGGCAACGGATAACGATGATGCCGCCTTGGGGTACTACGACCAGGTGATCCGCCAGCATCCCAATAGCCCCCATGTGCGCACGAGCATGTTGCAGGTCGCCGAGATCCAGAAACGCAAGGGGAACACCGCACAAGCCATTGAACAGCTGAAGGCCGCCATTGCGAAGTACCCGACCGTGGACGGGTCGCGAGAGGCACTGACCGCATTGGAGAACATCTACGTGGAACAGGGCCGGGTGGCCGAGTACGAAGCCTACGTGCGCACCCTCAGCTTCGTGGATCCCGCCACCCTGGATCTGGATGAGAAGTACTACCGCAGTGCGGAAGCCCTCTACCTCGATGGCAAATGCCCCCAGGCCATCGGAGCGTTCGGGGATTATCTGAACAAGTATCCGAAAGGTGCCTTTGCCTTGAACGCGCGCTTCTACCGCGGCGACTGCCTCTATCGTGATGGCAAGTACGACCAGGCGTTCCCCGATCTGGAGGCCACCATTCATGCCGGGGCGGCGCAATTCATGGAAAGCGCATTGTACGGCGCCAGCGACATCCTTTTCCGCGAAGGACGCTGGGAAGGTGCGCTCGAGCACTTCACCGCCCTGGAACCCATCGCGAGCTTCCCGCAGAACCGCCTGGCCGCACAGGTGGGGCAGATGCGCTGCCTGAAGGAACTGGGCCGCTCCGCCGATGCCGCTAAAGCCGCCGCCAAGGTGACCGCCAACTCGGACGCCTCCGCCGACCTGAGGTCCGAGGCCGGGATCGCCGTGGCCAAGGACCTGTTGGACCGGAACGACCTCGACGGCGCGTTCACCAAATTCAAGGCCGTGGCCAATGGAAGCACCAACGCATTGGGGGCCGAAGCGAAGTACGACATGGCCTACGTGCGCTATCTCCAGAACAAGTTCACCGAAACGGAGAAGGAGGTGTTCGACCTGGTGAAGAAGTATCCCGCATACGACCATTGGAAGGCGAAGGCCTTCATCCTCTTGGCGGACGCTTATGTGAAGCTGGATGACCGGTTCCAGGCCAAAGCCGCCCTTCAAGGGGTCATCGACAACAGCAACGACCCGGATCTTGTGGCACAGGCACGCGACCGACTGGCCACCATCAACGCGGAAGAAACACGGCAGACCACGCCTGCCCCGCAGCAAGAACTCCTGGTCCCCATGCCCGGCACCGATAACACCGACGAAGAATGAGCCTGCTACCATTTCGTGCGACCCTGCTGGTCGTACTGTTCACCGGTGCCACAGCCGCTTTGGGGCAGGGCGGAGAGTATGTGATCCAAGGGATCTTCAACCCGACCATTGCCGATGCCCAGAAAAAGGACCTGCGCCCCGAGCCGATCGATACCATTTTGCCGGAACGGCCGGTGCGTTTCGACTTGATCGCCGCGAAGGCCGTGATCCCTGCCAAAGTGGATAGCCTGGCGGCGGCTTCGTTGAACGTGAGACAGGCCCAGCAGAAGCTCTACAAGGGATTCGTGAAAGCAGGCTTCGGACTGTACACCACGCCGCTCGGCGAGCTCTACTACGACCAAGGCCGTTCACGCGACAATGCCTGGGGGATCCACCTCAAGCACCTGAGCAGTGCCGGGGGCTTGGATGATGTAGGCCCCAGCCGCTACAGCTACAACAACGTGGATGCCCACTATGCCCAGTTCCTGCGCAACCATGAGGTGGGCGGCCGTTTGATGTACGACCGGCGGCGGGTGAGCTACTACGGATTCGATGCCACGGATAGTGTGCTCGCCCTTCAGGACCTCCAGGCCGCGGCGGACGATGACCGCAAGCAGTTCTACAACGACATCGGCTTCGCCGCCCGCATCCGCAGCCTGTACAAGGACAGCACCCTCGTGGCGCATGATGTGGGCCTGGAGGTGCACGCCTACAGCAACCTCAGTGGTAGCCGCGAGACCAACATGCGCCTGACCGCCGATCTGAGCAAGGCCGAGCAGGGCGACCGCCTTGGCCTGGGGCTGCTCATCGATAACAATGCCTACCGCGGCGAACTGCGCAATGGCCTCTTCGGCGAGGTGCGGAGCGCCAGCCTGGGCGACCACCGCACCAATGGAACCCTCGTCGGCCTGAAACCCTCCATCACCCGCCAAGGGGACAAGTACATGGTGCGGATCGGCGCGGGCCTGTACATCGATGCACAGGGCAAGACCTCCTTCCACTTCTTCCCGCAGGCCTACGCCAGCTACAGCTTGTTCGACGATATCCTCGTACCCTATGTCGGCATCGATGGCGAACGCCGGCGAAACAGCTTCCGCAGCCTCACCCGCGAGAACCCGTGGCTCATCGCCCGACCCGCCCTGGCCAACAGCAGCCTGCTGTACGACGCCTATGCCGGGCTTCGGGGCAGCTTCAGCAGCCGGGTGGGCTTCGATGTGCGGGCGAGCATTTCCGCCATGGAGGATAGGCCCCTGTTCCTGGCCGCGCCCAACGGACCCTTCGGGGCGCAAATGGCCGTGGTGTACGACCGGGTGAAACAGTTCAACCTGAGCGGCGAACTGAATTACCGCATGGACGAGACCGTTCGCTTCCATGGCCGGATCGATATCACCAACTACACCACCGAAGACCAGCTCGAGCCGTGGAACCTACCGCCCTACCAACTGGCGCTGGGGGCCACCTATAGCATGCAGGGCAAGCTGATCGCCAAGCTGGAAGCGCAGTTCCTCGGCCAGCGCAAAGCCGGCTACTACCTGGACCCCAGCGACCCAAGCCTGACCGTTCCCGTGCCCCCGACCACCAAGGACCTCGATGGCTACCTCGACCTCCACCTGGGCCTGGAATACCGCTATACCAAGCGCCTCAGCGTGTTTCTCGACCTGAGTAACCTGAGCGCCAGCAAGTACGAGCGTTGGTACCGCTACCCGGTGCAGCGTGGCTTGCTTTTGGGCGGGGCCACATACTCGTTCTGAACAGGGGGGCGGGGGCCTTTGAACCCCGTTGGTGGTTTACATCAAAGGAGGCGGAACGGCAAGTTCCAAGCGCCTGATAATTATCAACAAGCGCGCCGCTATTGTTGGGAAAACGCACTGAAGGACAGGGGCTTTCGTGGTATCTTCGCGAACCTTACGAAATGGGGCGCAGGTGCCCAGTGGAACCATGTCTGAGACAGCAGTTGAAATGAGCGAGCAGAAGAAAGCGGCGGCGAGCTATTCGGCCGACAGCATCCAGGTGCTGGAGGGCCTCGAAGCGGTGCGGAAGCGCCCGGCCATGTATATCGGCGATGTGGGCTTGAAAGGCCTGCACCATCTGGTGTACGAAGTGGTCGACAACTCCATCGATGAAGCCCTGGCGGGCCATTGCGACACCGTGGAGGTGAGCATCACGCCAACCAACGGTATCCGGGTGAAGGACAATGGCCGCGGGATCCCCGTGGACATGCACGCCAAGGAGGGGCGTAGTGCCTTGGAAGTGGTGATGACCGTACTGCACGCCGGTGGCAAGTTCGACAAGGACAGCTACAAGGTCTCCGGTGGTCTACACGGGGTGGGCGTGAGCTGCGTGAACGCCTTGAGCACCCTGCTGCGGGCCGAGGTGCATCGCGGTGGTAAGAAGTACGAGCAGGAGTACAGCGAGGGCAAACCCCTGTTCGCCGTGCGCGAGATCGGTACCACCGACTACCGTGGAACCATCGTCACCTTCCAGCCGGACCTCAGCATCTTCCTGTCAGGCGAGTATAATTTCGAAACGCTGGCCACCCGTCTGCGCGAACTGGCCTACCTGAACAAGGGGATCAAGCTTTCCCTCACCGACGAACGCCGGACCAATGAGGACGGCAGCTTCGTGAGTGAGACGTTCTTCAGCGAACAAGGACTGCCCGAATTCGTGAAATACCTCGATGGTACCCGCTTGCCGTTGATCCAGGACGTGATCCACATGGAAGGGGAGAAGCAAGGCATCCCCGTGGAGATCGCCATGGTGTACAACGATTCGTACTCGGAGAACATCCACTCGTATGTGAACAACATCAACACGCACGAAGGAGGTACACACCTGGCCGGCTTCCGCATGGGCCTCACCCGTACCCTGAAGAAGTATGCCGATGCCAGTGGTGCCACCCAGAAACTGAAGTTCGAGATCGCCGGTGATGACTTCCGCGAGGGACTCACCGCCGTGATCAGCGTGAAGGTGCAAGAACCCCAGTTCGAGGGGCAGACCAAGACCAAACTCGGGAACAACGAGGTGAGCGGTGCCGTGAACATCGCCGTGGCCGAGATGCTCGAGAACTACCTCGAAGAACATCCGAAGGACGCCAAGCAGATCGTGGACAAGGTGATCCTCGCGGCACAGGCCCGACACGCCGCCCGGAAGGCCCGTGAGATGGTGCAGCGTAAGGGCGCCTTCAGCGGTGGGGGCCTACCCGGCAAATTGGCCGACTGCCAGAGCAAGGACGCCAGTGCCAGCGAACTCTTCATGGTGGAAGGAGATTCCGCCGGCGGAACGGCCAAACAAGGGCGCAACCGTGAGTTCCAGGCCATCCTGCCACTACGAGGGAAGATCCTCAACGTGGAGAAGGCCATGCAGCACAAGATCCTCGACAACGAGGAGATCCGCAACATCTACACCGCCCTGGGGGTGACCATCGGTACCGAGGACGATAGCAAGGCCCTCAACCTCTCCAAGCTGCGCTATCACAAGGTCATCATCATGTGCGATGCCGATGTGGACGGTAGCCACATCCAGACGCTGATCATGACCTTCTTCTTCCGGCACATGCAGCAGCTGATCGAGAACGGCTACCTCTATATCGCCACCCCGCCGCTCTACATGGTGAAGAAGGGCAAGGAGCAGGTGTACTGCTGGAACGAGGCCGAGCGCGATGCCACCATCGAACGCATGAAGGGGGCGAGCAAGGATGCCAGCATCAATGTGCAGCGATACAAGGGTCTCGGTGAGATGAACGCCGAACAACTCTGGGAGACCACGATGGACCCCAGCCGCCGCACCCTGCGCCAGGTGACCATCGAGAACGGTGCCGAAGCCGACCGCATCTTCAGCATGCTGATGGGCGACGAGGTGCCCCCGCGCCGCGAGTTCATCGAGAAGAACGCGGTGTACGCGAAGCTGGACGTGTGAGCAGCGCTGAACAGCTCAGTGAAAGCCTCGGGAATTCCGGGGCTTTTACGTTGGAAAGAGGATGTCACAGTTCGTGATATCCTCCGAATGCCTTACTCAGCGTGTCTTTCAGCGTGCTTTGCCGTTCCTCACCCCGATGATCTCCGCCGCGATGCTCACCGCGATCTCCTCCGGTGTGCGGCTGTGGATGGGCAGGCCGATCGGCGCGTGAACACGGGCAAGTTCTTCCTCGGTGTACCCATCCGACCGCATCGCCTCGAACATCACCCGCACCTTTTCCGCACTGCCCAGCATGCCGAGGTATTTGTATGAGTTGCGGATCAATTGGCGTAGCACGATGTCGTCCGTTCGATAGCCCACGGAGGCCAGAACCACGTACAGGTCAGGGTCAGAAGGAAGGTGAGCGGCCATGTCCGCATAGTCCATCAGTCTTTTTTCGTGTGCCCAGGTGTTGGCCTCCCAGGTGTTCAGTCCTTGTCGATCATCGAATACCGTGATGTGGAAGCCGAGCATCTCCATCTGCCGGGAGAGCGCGAGGGAAACGTGGCCCGCGCCGACAATGGCGATGCGAAGCTGCGTCCCCAAGGTCTCGTAGAAACACCATTCCGCATCAGGCAATGCACCCCGTTCACCTGCCGGAACGATGCGGATACCCCGCGCACTGTACTCCAGCTCGCACGGCTGGATCCGGTCATCGAAGGCAGCGAGGATCGCGGCCACCAACAGATCCGCTTCCTGGCCATGGAGGAGAAAGCCGGCGACCGTCTGTTCCCCCGAACAGATCATGCCGGAACGGTCCTTCCCTAGATCGGCTTGGTGCACTTGCCTTTTCAGGTAGGGGAAGGCTTGCATTTTTCCCATCAGGTCGGTGGTGAGGTCCACCAACTTCTTCTCCATGATGCCTCCGCCGATGCTCCCGAAAAGCGCGCTGTTCGGGGCAATGCACATCTTGAAGCCCGCACGCCCCGGACTGCTTCCGATGCTCTCCACCACGCACAACAGGGCCAAGGGACCGCCGTTCTGCAGCTGCGTCTGCACCTTCAGCCAGAAGTCGCGTTGGTTGTTCACGGTCGCCCTGTTCAAAGTGCGGTGCTCACGACCGCTGGTACGAAGGAACGGAAACGCGCATCTTCGTGGGTATGTCCACCGAGGTGTCGTTCGCCATCAAACTCGCGCACAGCTCCATGCTGTGGCCTGCCTTGCTGGTTTGCGCATTGCTCCTCGGCTTGCTCCTCTGGTTCCGTCGGTTGGCGACAACACTGACGACGGAGTTACAGGCGGAGAACCTCTCCGAAGCCACACGCTTCGATCTGGAGGAAGCACGCTCCACGGCCATCGCCACGCGACAAGCGTGTAAGTTCTTCTTCCTCGCACTACTCCTGGGCTATCTTACCTACGTCGCGGTGGAAGGCACGCCGATGTACGGCTACGTGATGGAGTGGCTCAACCTGGCCGTGCGCTGGACGCATGTGATCGCCGGGATCATGTGGATCGGCGCCTCGTTCTACTTCATCTTTTTGGAGAACAATCTGAACCGCACGCACGGCCTGCGCGATGAACTGGCCGGGAACCTCTGGGCGATCCACGGCGGCGGTTTTTACTACCTGGAGAAATACAAGGTCGCTCCGAAGGTGATCCCGCACGACCTGCACTGGTTCAAGTACGAGGCCTACTTCACTTGGCTCAGCGGGTTCGCGCTGCTCTTCCTCGTGTACTATGCCGATGCCCGCTCGTTCCTGATCGATCCCACCGTGGCGGACATTTCCACTCCTGCAGCCATCGGCATCGGTGTGGGTTCGTTGGTGCTCGGTTACGTGATCTACGACATCCTGTGCCGCTCGAAGCTGATCCTGAACCAAGGCCGTTTCGCGCTGGTGGGCACAGTGATCATGGCCGTGATCTGCTACGCGCTCACACACCTGCTCAGCGGCCGCGCGGCCTTCATCCATGTGGGTGCGGTGATCGGGACGATCATGGTGGGCAACGTGTTCTTCACCATCATCCCCAGCCAGAAAGCCCTGGTGCGCGCGGCCAAGACCGGGCAGCCATTGGATGCATCGCTCGGCAAGAAGGCGGGCCAGCGCTCGTTGCACAACAACTACTTCACGTTGCCGGTGGTGTTCATCATGATCAGTAACCACTTCCCAAGCACCTTCGGGCACAGCGGGAACTGGATCATCCTGATGGTGATGATCGTGGCCAGCGCCGGCATCAAACACTACTGGAACCTGCTGGACCGCGGCGAGAACAAGCCCCTATGGCTCGCTGGGAGCGTGCTTTCGTTGGTGGTGATGAGCTTTGTGATCTCGCCCGCCTTTGAGGACACGATGGACAGCGCGATACCTACCAGCTTCGAGGAAGCCAACGCCGTGATCCAGGCCCGCTGCGTTCAATGCCACAGCGCCAACCCCACCGATGACCAATGGACCACGGCCCCCAACGGCGTGATGTACGATACCCCGGAGCAGATCGCTGCCATGGCCGACAAGATCATGATCCGGGCGGTGCGCACCCGAACGATGCCGCAGGGCAACAAGACGGGGATGACAGAAGAGGAGCGGACGGTGTTGAAGCGTTGGATATTGCAGGGAGCAAGGACCGATTAACTGATTCCTTTTTGGTCAATTAGCTGATCAGCAATGCCGAAGGCCATCCATAGCACCCGTGTCATCACGCCTTCCGGCGTGATCGAAGCCACGCTCATCCTCGCCGATGGGAAGATCCAGGACGTCCTGCCCGGTCGTGTGGAACGTGATGGGATCCCCTTCGAGAGCTTCGGCGACAAGGTGATCATGCCCGGTGTGATCGATGCGCATGTGCATATCAACGAGCCGGGACGGACGGAGTGGGAAGGTTTCGAGACCGCGACGAAAGCTGCGGCTGCCGGTGGCATCACCACGCTGATCGAGATGCCGCTGAACGCGAGTCCGGTGACAACGACCGTGGAGGCATTGAAGCTGAAGCTGGATGCCGCGAAAGGGAAATTGCACGTCACTGTCGGTTTCTATGGCGGTGTGATCCCCGGCAACATCGACGACCTTGACGGTTTGTTGAGCGCAGGCGTCTTCGGTATCAAAGCCTTCCTCACGCATTCAGGCATCGCTGAGTTCCCGAACGTCACCGAAGCGGACCTGCGCAAGGCCCTGCCGATCCTGAAGAAGCATGACGCCAAGTTGCTGGTGCATTGCGAGATGGAAACGGCGCATGCCCATTCGCCATTCACCAACTCCCATTCGCCACGTTCCTACACGAACTACCTCGCCTCCCGCCCCGCGCACTGGGAAACCGACGCCATCGCCCTCATGATCCGCCTCAGCGAGGAGTTCGATGTCCACGTCCACATCGTGCATGTTTCTGCCGCGCAAGCCCTGCCAATAATCCGCGACGCGAAGAAGCGCGGCCTGCGCATCACCGCCGAGACCTGTCCGCACTACCTGTTGTTCTGCGCGGAGGAGAT
>CAUJED010000102.1:0-10000 GCA_963169535.1 Bacteroidota bacterium
CCCGGCGTGATCCCTCCGTTCGGCCACTAGGCTGCCTCGCACATCGTACACCTTGATGGAGCCGATACGGCGATCAAGGCCTTCGATCCGGAGTTGCCCATCGTGGACCGGGTTCGGGAAAATGCGCACACCCAGCTCGGCCAGATGATCGATGCTGGTGGAGAGGTCCACGATCTCCTGTTCCTTCACCAGGACCGGCGAGCCGTCCGCCGCTTCGTACATGGGCCGGAAGGTCTCGATCTCCGGCGTACTGTAGGTGAACATCTCGCGCATGAAGCCCGGAGGTGCGCTCTGGTACCATACCCGGCTGCGTACCCGGATCAGTCCGGAGTACCCGTTCAACGGCACATGGTAGTGGATGATATCCGTCCCACTCCCCTCCACCCCGTTCAGGTCGCGGTTGAAATCGATATCGGTGGGCGGCACCCCGGCGATCACCATGGTATCGTAGCTCGCATGCGAAGTGGTGAAGCCCAACGGAGCCAGCCGATTGTCCTTCAGTGGTTCCTTGGCGCGTTCGAGCACGGTGGTCTTGTCGCCGTTCACATCGCCGGCCACGAGTTCATAGATCTGTGCCTGGTCGGGACTGCGGATCACATCGTAGTGTGGTTCCCACTCGGCATCGTGGCCGATCACCTCGTAGGTCTGATCCCAGCCCCCGCTCCGGAAGAGGGTATCCCCCGTGGCATTCTCCACCACCAGCTCCACGAACGCACGTCGCGCCGGATAACCACTGGGGAACTTATGGCCCGCCAGGTTGGTCAGTTGAACATCCACGAAAGCCGTATCCGCCGTACGTTCCACCACGGTGTTCTCCAGCAGAAGGGTCTGGTTCTGCAGCAATCGTACGGTCCGTGCGATGGTGCTATCGAAATGGGTTTCGTTCGCCGTGAGGTTCAAGGCGGCACGGTTGTCCTTCAGCAGCGCCAGCATGAAGGTGTTGCCCCCCACGAGGTCGTGTCGGCCGTACGGGGTACGTAAGTACTCCTCGGAAGAAAGGAAATCATAGAGCGCGGAGATCACCATGGGCTCATGTATCCGCGGCATGTGGCAACCTTGGCAGGAGATACCCCCTTCGGGATCCACATCGGTATTGAACACGGAATTGAGCCACTCGTGGTAGGTGGCCTGTTCCACGAACTGATCGCCGGTCAGGTTGCCCTGCAGATCGGCCGTGGCGGTGACCAAGGAGTGGCAGCCCGCACAGATACCGGCGTCGTTGATGTGCGCACCGTACTGGGGTGTGAGCTCCAAGAAGCTCATCGGAGGCCAGAAGAGGTTCTCCGCATCGTAAGGTCCGAAGACCGCACCATCGGTCACGTACTTGAGGGAGCCCGAGAACAGCACGCCGAGACTATCGGGGCTTTGCATGTGGCAGGCCAGGCAAGAAACACCGTCCAAGCCCAAGGTATCCTCCTCGAGTTCGGCGATGGAGTAGTGCCCCCCTACGGTCATCATCTTATCGAACCTTCCCATGGGCGCATGACAAGAGGTGCATTTATCCTCGAGCTCCACCTGGTGGGCCGGGTTCACGGCCACCTCATGGCTCACCTTGGCGCGCCAGAAGGGGTCCTTCGCTGCATTGGCCATCATCGTGGCCCGCCACGAGGTCACCGGGCTCACATCCTCACCGGCAGCCGTGCGATTGGCGAACACCGGCGGTACGTCATCGAGCCCATGACAGCCGTCGCAGGTGCCGCTGCCGCGGAAGTAGGTGTTCCATGCGGTGGGCAGGTCGATCTCCTCCCGGAAACGGTCCAGTTCGGCGTTCGAATGGAACCGGGCGTGCGCCTTGGGCAGGTCGTCACTGGTCCATGCCACGAAAAGGGTCACGATGGCCCCCATGGCCGCAATGGTGGCTGTACGTACAGGTAATGATCGCATCATGCAACGGGTTCCAAGTGCTGCAAAATACATCACCCCCGATCAGTGTGCATACCGATCGGGGGTGAGGATTGAAGGGCCGACCGGGTCAGGCGCCGCGTTGTGCGCTCTTGCGCATGGTGGTGGCCTTGGCCTTGGAGGTTGTCGGCTTGGAGCCTGTGGCCGCCTTCTTTACAGGCTCGCCTTTCACCTTCTTATCCCCTTCTTTAGGCGCCTTGGCCTTGGCGGTCTTCTCCGCACCATCGGCATCAGGCTTCGCATCATCTATTTTGACGAAGTCGCCCGCTTTCAACAGTTGCTGGTACCAGCTGAAGAGCTTTCGGACATCGCTGGCATAGATGCGCTCCCGATCATGCGTGGGAAGTGCCTCACCCAACTTGGCGAAGAGCTTGTCGTCGCTTTCTTTGGGGTCCAGGCTCTCCTTGCCGTTCTCCACTTCATAGAGCCGTTGGAGCACCTCCTTCAATGGCACATCGTCGCCGGTGGTGAACATGCTGATCTCCTCCAAGGAGCTCACCTTGGCGCTGGATGGCACGGCGATGCGCTTCCCATCCAGGAGCGATTCGGCGATCACCGCCTGTCGGCCTTGTGCAACAACACGGAACAGACCGGACTTGCCGGCAACGGAAATGATCTTGCTGAGGTCCATGCGAGGTTCTTGAATTGCCAAAGCTACTCAGAGAAAAGGTGATCGACGAAAGAACGGGTTGGCCGCGGTTTGACCGGATCCTTCTGGCTCCTTGGTCACCGGCCTCAATCCCTGTCCGCTTAGGTCTTCTGCTTCTTCTTGCGAGCGGCGGGGAACAGGATATTGTTCAGGATCAACCGATAACCTGCGGAGTTGGGATGTAGGCTAAGGTCCGTTGGTGGATCCCCGACCATGTGCTGGTAATCTTCCGGATCATGACCTCCGTAAAAGGTCCATTGGCCAAGTCCGAATTCGCCGTGGATGTACTTCGCAGTACCCTGGGCCTTATTCTCGCCCATCACCAGCACACCGGACTTCACCAGATCCTTACGGAAAGCGGTGGTCTGCCCCATGAAGCCACGCACCACCTGTTCGTGGCTCTGGCACAACATGGCGGGTACGATGTCCCACTTGGCGCTGAAATCGAACAGGGTGAAAAAATCGCGGGTCTGCCCGATGGTTCCATGGATGTCGGTGGCGTCGATGTTGCTGAATTCGTACACCATCGGGTCGGTCACCAACCGGAAATCCTTGAAGGCGAAGCTGCGGCCGAAGTCGATCTTCTGCTGCGCCTGCGGGTCGATGGGATCATGGTCGAACTCGGAGGTGCAGATGTCCACCCCCTCCGCAGCCAGCGCGATGTCGTAGGAATCGGTGCCCGAGCACATGGTGAAGAGGTAACCTCCGCCCGACACGTAATCACGGATCCTGGTGGCCACCGCCAATTTCATCTCGCTCACCTTGGCAAAACCGAGCGACGCGGCCATGGTCTCGCTCTCTTGCACCTGTGCCTGGTACCATGGCGCACTGCGGTACATACGATAGAACTTCCCGTACTGGCCGGTGAAGTCCTCATGGTGAAGATGCAACCAGTCGTACTTCGGCAAGGCACCGCCGAGGATCTGTTGGTCGTATATACGCTCGTACGGGATCTCGGCGTAGGTCATCACCAGGGCCACGGCATCATCCCAGGGCTGAAAGCTCTCCGGTGCGTACACCGCGATCTTCGGTGCCTTCTCCAACTTCACCACCTCCATGTTCACCTCCGGATCCGCGATCTCTGCGAGAATGGAGGCTGCCTGACCATCGGCGATGATCTGGAAAGTGACCCCACGGATGGTGCACTCCTCCTCCACTTCCTTGTAATGGTCAATAAGAAAGCTGCCACCACGATAGTTCAGCAACCATTCGATGGAGGCGTCACGGCCCAAGGTCCAGTAGGCGATACCGTACGCCTTCAGGTGGTTCCGCTGAGCCCCGTCCATGGGGATCAGCAACTTGGTGGCGGATGCCGGGAGAACCGTCGCCAGCAGGAATAGGCCGGCGAGGAGCGCACGTACGTTAGAAAGGTGCCGCGTTATCGTCGAAGCCGGTATCATCATTCATCTTGCTTGGCCGCGTAATGGTGCGGAAAGGGTTCGAGTCGAACCCATCCGATCCCGTGCCATCACCCCCAAAGGTACCGGAGATGCTCTCGAGGTCGGCGAATTTGGCCAATTCGGGGATGAACCGTAGCCTCACGGTATCCACCGCGCCGTTCCGGTGTTTGGCCACGATCACCTCGCCGATCCCCAAGGTGCTGCCGTGCTCATCCTCGGTGATCTTGTAGTACTCCGGACGGTACAGGAAGCAAACGATATCCGCATCCTGTTCGATGGCACCCGATTCGCGCAGATCGCTCAACATGGGGCGTTTGTCGCCACCGCGCGTTTCCACGGCACGGCTCAACTGGGACAGAGCGATGATGGGGATGTCCAATTCCTTGGCGATGCTCTTGATGGAGCGGGAGATGCTGCTGATCTCTTGTTCACGGTTACCGCCCTTGCTATCCCCACCGGCCGTCATCAGCTGCAAGTAATCGATGATGATGAGGTCCACGTTGTGCTGGCTCTTCAGGCGGCGCGCCTTGGCGCGCAACTCGAAGATGTTCAAGCCAGGGGTATCGTCGATGAAGATCGGTGCGTTGGTGAGCCGTGCGATGTGCTGGTGCAGGATGGTGAACTCGGCGTCCGACAGGTCGCCTTTCCGGAGCTTCTCCGAACTGATGCCCGCCTCGCTGGCGATCAGACGCGTGACGAGCTGGGTGCTGCTCATCTCCAGGCTGAACACGGCTACGGCACGTTTGTGCTCCACGGCGATGTTCCGGGCCATGCTGAGCACGAACGCGGTCTTACCCATCGCCGGACGCGCCGCCACGATCACCATATCACTGCGCTGCCACCCTGCGGTGAGCTTGTCCAGTTGAATGAAGCCCGTGGGGATCCCGCTGACGCCGCCGGTCTTGGACTTGGCGTTCTCGATCTGCTCGATGGCGCCTTGGATCAGGTCGCTCATCGGCTCGTAGTTGCGCTTCAGGTTGCCACTGGTGATGGCATAGAGGTCCTGCTCGGCCTTGTCCAACAGGTCGAACACGTCGGCGGTGTCGTCGTAGGCATCACGGGTCATCTCCGAGCTGATCCGGATCATTTCCCGCAGGATGTGCTTTTGGCTGATGATGCGTGCGTGGTATTGCACGTTCGCGCTGCTGGCCACCTTGTTGGTGAGCTGGCTGATGTAGAACGGCCCGCCCACGATGTCCAGTTCGCCGCGCTTCTTCAGCTCCTGTGTCACCGTAAGGATGTCGATGGGCTGGTCGTTCCGGAAGAGGCCGAGGATGGCATCGAAGATCTTCTTGTGGGCCTCCACATAGAAGCTGTCGGGCTGGAGGATGTCGATGGCCTCGTTCACCGCATTACGCTCCAGCATGAGGGCGCCCAGCACGGCCTGCTCCAGTTCGGGGGCCTGCGGGGGTAGCTTGCCCGCCTCCAGGGCGGTCTCGAGCAATGAGGCGGCAGGCCGACGGCCGGCGGTGCCACGTGTGCGGTCGGTTGGGCGTGTATTGGAGAAGTCGGCCATGGGCTATGTTGAACGTAAGCACCTGTGAGCAGCCCGGATCGCCGGGCGGGAGAGCGGCAGGATGCGAACGTGAGGGGGGCAAAAGTAGGTCAGCCTTGGTGGCCTTCGGAACGGACGAAATGAACAACGTATCAGCACGGGATCAACAGATGTGAATGCGCATGGAAGAACCCGATCACCTCTCCCCCTGTTCGGACCTGACAGCGAGCCGGATCCGGCAGCACCCCTCACCGAAACCTGGCGCGTCACACACCATTTGCATTCTCCGGAGGCAATGCGAGACCCGATATCCATACGGTACAGCCGGTACAGCACGCCCCTACATCCCGGCACGCTGTTGTGGTTCGGGGAACGTGGCTTCCGCTCAACACGACCAAAAGACCGACGATCGGACACCGTAGGTACGCTTCCGGGCCATAGGGCCAACAGCCACCTACCTTTGGAACACATGACGCTTCGACATGCAGCGCTGGCAGGGCTTTCTGCGATCCTTCTGCTTGCTTCCTGCAAGAAGGACAAGGACGACACGCCCCCTACCGTGGTGATCATCGAACCGGCTGCGGGTACCACCATCTCGATCCCGGACACCTTGAACATCCGGGTACAGGTGAGCGACGAACATGTGGTCCGCAGCTTGACCGTGGAGCTTTCAAACGCAGCGAACACGATCGTGGCCAGCGCTGGAACGCGGGACCTGAACAACTCGGCAGGCACCTACACCTTCAGCCTCCCACTCACCAACGAACGCCTTCCCAGCGGCACATACACCATCGTGGCTCGCGCTTCGGACGGCACCAACGATGGACGCGGCTTCCTGCGCCTCAACGTGCTGGAAGCCCCGCTCCGCCTTCGTGCCATCTTCCTCGCGCCACCGTTCAGCACGAACACCACCACCATCACCCACATCGACAGCCTCGGCCAGCTTTCCACCTTCGCCACCGTGCAGGACTTCAACGGCATCGCGGTGGACAGCTACTCACAACACCTGTTCGTGGCCGGGTCGCAATACGCGCCCTTCCACGCATTCCCCACCGCGTTGGCGGCGAATGGATGGCAAGTACCATCGCCGACGAACGATCAACCCGAGCAGTTCACCGCCGTTACCGTGGACCCGCTGGACCGCCGCTTGTATTTCGCCACGCGCGACGGCTTCATCCGGGGGTTCACCGGAGAGGGCGCCCAACAGTTCACTGCGCAATGCCTGCCCGATCACCGCTGCGGGGCCATCGTGATGATGGAGACCGAAGTGGCCACATGGCAGCGCGCCATCGTGGGCAGCGCATCACGCATCGTCACCTACACCGTTGCGGGCACGATATACGAGCAGCTTCCTGTTGAGCATGACCGGGTGGCGCTTTTCCACCGCAGCGGCACCAGCCTGATCCACTTCGCCAACGCCAACGGTTCCGGCCTGATCGAACACATCAACATCACAGACGGTGGCACACCGGACATCCACACGTTCAATGGCGAAATGATCCGAGCCGTCGTCCGGCTCGACACGCACCGCTACATCATCGCACTCACCGATCGGCTCATCCGCTGGGACCACCAAGCACAACAAGCCACACCGCTCACAACCGGCATCACCACCGACGCCATGGCCTACGAGGCAGCGACCGGCGCGCTCTACATCGCCGAAGGCAGCACCCTGATCACATTGGACCCCAACAGCGGCGCGATCGTCAACAGCCTACCCACGGGCTCCGCCATCGGCCACATCCTGCCGCTGTTGAACCGGTAGGGTCAACGTTTCCGGGCTTCGGTCTTGGCCTTCAACACCACGCCCATGTCGCAGAACTTATTGATCCGCCGCTCGACCAACTTGTCCGGCGAGACCTTCACGAGCTTATCGAGGTGCTTGATCACCTCGGCTTTCACCAGTCGGCAGGCTTCGGAGGGGTCGGCATGTGCGCCCCCGATCGGCTCCTTGATGATGCCATCGATCAATCGGTTGGCCAGCATGTCCTCGGCGGTGAGCTTCAACGCCTTTGCCGCCTGCTCCTTGTAATCCCAGCTCCGCCAAAGGATGGAAGAGCAGGACTCTGGCGAGATCACACTATACCAGGTGTTCTCCAGCATGAGCACCTTGTCTCCGATCCCGATGCCGAGCGCACCACCCGAGGCGCCCTCCCCGATGATGATGCAGATCACAGGAACCTCCAGCTTCATCATTTCGAACAGGTTGCGTGCGATGGCCTCACCTTGTCCACGTTCTTCGGCTTCCAGTCCGGGGAATGCGCCCGGGGTATCGATCAGGGTAACGATCGGCTTGTTGAATTTCTCGGCCAGCTTCATCAGCCGCAGTGCCTTTCGGTAGCCTTCGGGGTTGGGCATACCGAAGTTGCGATACTGGCGCATCTTGGTGTTGACCCCTTTCTGCTGACCGATGAACATCACGGTGCGACCATTGACCTGTCCGAAACCGCCCACCATGGCCTTGTCATCCTTCACGGTACGGTCGCCGTGGAGTTCGATGAAGGTGTTGTCGGACAGCGATTCGATGTACTGTAGTGTGTACGGACGGTCCGGATGGCGGCTAACCTGCACGCGCTCCCATGGTGTAAGGCCGGCATAGACCGCCCGCTTGGTCTCGACCAGCTTCTTCTCCAGATCGCGCATCGTGGCATTCACGTCCACAGCGCCGTCGGCGGCCACCTCCTTCAACTTCTCGATCTGCTCGATCACGTGTTGGATCGGCTTCTCGAATTCCAAGAACGTCTGCATGGTCTCGCGTTGGAAAGGGCGAAGGTAGAAGGATCAGGAAATGTGGGGCGGATCCATCGACGGATGATCGTGATCACCGGGCCAAGGTCCAGCTGGTCTCCCCATTCACAATACCTTCACCCAGTCATGCTCCTGTTCCCTCACGCCAAGATCAACCTGGGTCTCAACGTATTGGCACGTCGCGAGGATGGTTTCCACGACATCGAGAGCCTGATGATCCCGGTTCGTTTGTTCGACGTTCTGGAAGCGATCATCGCACCGGAGCTGGGGACGAACGGCCTGGAGTACACACGCACCGGATCGCCCATACCCGGCGCCCCGGAGCAGGACCTCTGTTACAAAGCCGTACGACAACTCCAGAACGAGCGACCACTGCCCGGTCTACGCTTACATCTGCACAAAGTGATCCCGATGGGCGCTGGCCTTGGGGGCGGTTCCAGCGATGGCGCACATACCTTGCTGTTGGTGAACCGGTTATGTAAGCTGAACGTTGGCCCCGAGCGCCTGGCCTCCATGGCTTTGGACCTGGGCAGCGACTGCCCATTCTTCCTCCAGGAGAGATCCTGTGTGGCCCGTGGCCGGGGGGAGCGACTCACGCCAACTGAACTGGACCTCACCGGCCATTGGCTTCTGCTGGTGAACCCCGGGGTACATGTGAACACGGCAGAGGTCTACAGGAACACCCTGCCCACGAACACGCCATGGAAGATCGAACAGGCCGTCCATGCGGATCGGCGCACCTGGTCCACCGCTCTTCCGAACGCGATGGAACGGTACGTCCTGGACACCTACCCGATCGTGGGTGTGTTGAAAGAAACATTGATCGGAGCCGGGGCCTATTACAGTGCCATGAGCGGATCCGGATCGAGCGTTTTCGGACTGTTCGACGATGAACCGGAGATCCCCGAATTCCCGCAGGGCACGCGGTATTGGAAACTGCCGCTCTGACGCTGATCGGCGACTCGCGTAGGGATATCAACTCCTTCCGACGCACACTGGCTCACGGCGCGGAACACCTGAGCTTCACTTCCATCGCTCGCTCAGGAACGACCGCAGCTCCGTATGGTCCATCGGTTTGGCCAGGATCCGTCCCATGCGATCCACAACGATGAGGCTCGGCGTGGCTTTGATGTTGTATGCTTTCGCTGCGGGCTCTCCCCAACCGATCAACGAGGAGTAACACGGCCAGTTGATCCCCTCCTCTGCTATCGTAGCGGTGAATTCCTCCGCGGTCGCGTCCAAAGCGATGCCCAGGAGTTTGAAGAACCCAGGTTCCATTTCCATCACCAGGGAGCGCAATCCTGGCATCTGATGATGGCAGTGGTCACATGTGCTGGAGTAGAAGAAAAGCGCCGTGTATTCCTGCGCCGACCAGACCGCTGAAAGCATGGTCGTGTCGCGGTTCAACGGGGACCGCAGCGGCGCATCCGGTGCTGGCGCACCGAGGGTCATGCGCAACTGTGCCGCCGCCATGGTCAATAACGCTGCTTCAGGCGCCACGCGCGAACCAGGGCCCACCACATAGGTGTCCACCAGGTATTGGGCCACTTCATCCGGACCATAGGTCGCGAAGATGTCCACCAACTGACGCCGCATATAGCGCCAGCATGCGGTATCCGCAGCAGCGGTCAAAAGCAGCGTATCGCATGCGCGATGGAAGGCGAGCTCACTATCGAACCGGGTTCCTTGGAGATAAGCCACTGTGGCTTTGGCGTAGGCATTGGACCGTAATGTCCATGGGTCGGAGAAATCGAAAATTTCGCGGATCGCACGTGGTCCGGAATGGGCGGCAGCGTCCAATCGTCG
>CAUJED010000103.1:0-38806 GCA_963169535.1 Bacteroidota bacterium
GCGCGCAGGAAATCCTGGTCGATGAACATGGCCTCGTCGTCGCCCCGCTCCATGAGTTTCACCTGCTCCTCGAACCGTTCGCGCTGATCGATCGGGTCGTTCAGTTCGCTGTAGGCGTTGCCCACTTCGAATCCGGCGGCATACAGTTCGAAGCGCTCCGTGAGACGTTCGTCATCGCGATGTTTTTTGCAGAGCGGGCTCATCTCCAACGGAAAATCCATCACGAAGGTGGGCTGGATCAGCTCGGGCTGCACCAGGGCACTGAAGAGCTCATCGATCAGTTTGCCCTTGCCCATGGCGGCGGTGATCTCGATGCCGTGCTGCTTGCACAGTTCACCGATCGCGCGCTCATCGGCGTTCAGTACGTCCACACCGGTCTTCTCCTGGATGGCGCCGCACATGGTGATGCGCTTGAAGGGCTGGCCGAAATCGATCTCCTTGCCTTGGAACTTCGCCACGGCGGTGCCGTTCGCTGCGGTGGCCACCTTGCGGAACACCTCTTCGATGAAGTCCATCATCCAACGGTAATCCTTGTAGGCCACGTACAGCTCCATGATGGTGAACTCCGGGTTGTGCGTGCGGTCCATGCCCTCGTTCCGGAAGTTTCGGCTGAACTCGAACACGCCGTCGAAGCCGCCCACGATGCACCGCTTCAGGTACAATTCGTTGGCGATGCGCAGGTAGAACTCGGTGTCCAGCGCGTTGTGGTGCGTGATGAACGGGCGCGCCGCCGCCCCACCTGGGATGGGCTGCATCACGGGCGTGTCCACCTCGATGTACCCGGCCTCCTGGAAGGCCTCGCGCATAGCATTGAATATCCGGGTGCGCTTCAGAAAGGTCTCCTTCACGGCCGGGTTCACGATCAGGTCCACGTAGCGCATGCGGTAGCGCAGTTCGGGATCGGTGAAGGCATCATGCACGTTGCCCTGGTCGTCGGTCTTCACCACGGGCAGAGGACGCAGGCTTTTGGCCAGCACGGTCAGCTCCTTCACGTGCAAGGTGAGCTCGCCGGTCTGCGTGCGGAACATGAAGCCCTTCACGCCGATGAAGTCGCCGAGGTGCAGCAGCTTCTTGAAGACCTCGTTGTAGAGGGTCTTGTCCTCGCCGGGGGCGATCTCGTCGCGGCTGATGTAGATCTGTTGGTCGCCGGTGCTGTCGCGCAGCACGGCGAAGCTGGCCTTGCCCATGATGCGCACGCTCATCAGTCGGCCCGCGAGCACCACATTGGCCTCGGGTTGTTCGCCGTCCACGTGTCCGGCGTCCTTGAAGTCCTCCTTCACCTTCACCACCGTGTGGGTAACGGGGTATAGTGCAGCGGGGAAGGGTTCGATGCCGAGGGCGCGGAGCTTGTTGAGGGCTTCGCGCCGCACGGTCTCCTGTTCGGAAAGGACGGGTGTGGACATGGGTTTCGAGAGAAATGGGCTGCGAAGATACCGGGCTTACCTTTGGTGAACCATGGGCAAGCTACAGGACAAGCGGATCGAACTGGCCAAGCGTTTGTTGGACACCACCGATGCCAGAACCTTGGACCTCATTGACCATGTGCTTACAGCCGGACAGGTGCAACGTTTCTCCGAAGACGAGATCGCGGAATTCGAGGCCATTGCGGAAGGCATGCGAAAGGGAACGATCAAGAGCATGCCATGGGAAGAGGTCCGCGCGGGCTTGCTGAAGTCGTTGGGAAAATGAGCCTGCCGCTGGTCTTGTCGCCGCAGGCTGTTCGGGATACGAACAAGGCCAAAGTGTACTACGCGGCGATCAGTATTCCACTTGCACTCGCCTTTGTCGATGAACTGAGCACAACGCTACGGTTCATCCAAGAGCATCCGAAAGGTGGCGTTCTGATCAGGCGGAGTATCCGACAATTCCCCGTGGAGCGCTTTCCTTACGTGGTCGTTTACGCCATCCATCGGGACATGATCAGGATCGTCCGTGTTTTCCACACGCGCCGGAACCCCACGCGTAAACTCCGGGCCGAGGGCTAACTTCCAAGCCCCGGATCCCGTATCACGCACCTATTTTTGACCCACTACCATAACCAGCACGATGCAAGCGCTCATTGACGCCTTTCCTCAGCAACTCAAGGAAGCTCTCGATATCGGCCGCAAGGCCACGTTGAACGCCCCCGGCGGGCCGTACGCTAACGTGGTCGTCACCGGCCTGGGGGGAAGTGGGATCGGGGGGCGCATCGCCGCCCAGTTGGTCGCGGCGGAAGCCACCTGCCCGATCGAGGTGTACAGCAACTACTACCTGCCCGGCTATGTGGGCAAGAACAGCCTGGTGATCGCGTGCAGCTATAGCGGCAACACCGAGGAGACCATCGCTTCCATGGAGCAGGCCCTGGCCAAGGGCGCACGGGTATGCGTGATCACCAGCGGCGGCAGGATGTTGGAAATGGCCAAGGAGAAAGGCCTGGACCACATCGTGATCCCGGGTGGCAATCCACCGCGCACCATGCTGGCGTATTCGCTCACGCAACAGTTCTTCGTGTTGCGCCACTACGGCATCATCCGCGACGGTTTCGAACAAGCCATCACCGGCGCTGCCGATCTGCTGGAACGCGAGAAAACGAGCATCCAGCAGGCGGCTCTGGAACTCACGGAGAAGCTTGTGGGCAAACGGCTGGTGATCTACAGCGAAGCCAGCACCGAGGCCGTAAGCATCCGTTTCCGCCAACAGGTGAACGAGAACAGCAAGGAACTCTGCTGGCACCACGCCATCCCCGAAATGAACCACAACGAGCTGGTGGGCTGGGCCGGTGCCAAGAACGACATCGCGGTGGTGATCTTCCGCCACAAGGAGGATCACGAGCGCAGCCAGATCCGCATGGAGATCAACAAGGGCGTCTTCCAGAACTACACCCCGCACATCCATGAGGTGTGGAGCAAGGGCGACAGCGCCATCGCGCGCCAGTTGTACCTGATCAACCTGGGCGACTGGGTGAGCTTGTACTGGGCACAGAAGAAAGGCGTGGACCCGAGCGAGATCGCAGTGATCAATATGCTGAAGGGAAAGCTGTCGGAGATGAAATAGAATACGCCGCAGAGGCGCAGGGACGCAGAGGTACAGGGGATGACGTATCGGGAGCTTTCGGGGATCATCATCGGCTGTGCGATCGAGGTGCATCGCGAACTGGGGCCAGGGGCTTCTTGAAAGTGTCCATGAGCATTGCTTGGCCAAAGGGCTGAGTGCGGCTGGCGTCAACTTCCTTCGGCAACACCCCGTGCCCTTGAGGTACAAGGGCGAAAAGCTGGAGATGGACTTCCGGTTGAACCTGTGGGTGGAGCAGATGATCATCGTCGAGATCAAGGCCGTAGATGTCATCCACGAGCGCCATCGCGCACAACTTCTCGGCTATCTGAAACTAACCGATATGCGCTTGGGGCTTCTCATCAACTTCAACGAAGCCACGCTCGCCGTAGGTGTTCACCGCATTGCGAACGGACTGCACGAACCCTGAGCCGAACCTCACCCCATCGCATTCTCAGCGTCTCTGCGGCAACCCCTTGCCCACCGCATTCTTCCCGAACTTCGCCCCACCGCATTCTCCGCGCCTCTGCGTCTCTGCGGCAGATCATGAGACAAGTCCACTTCCAAGACCTCGGCCTGATCGACTACGCCACCGCGTGGGACTACCAGACCCGATTGTTCCAAGCCACGATAGACCGGAAGATCGCCAACCGCAACCTGTCCGATGGGGAACAGGTGGTGACCGAGGACCACCTGCTCTTCTGTGAGCATCCGCACGTGTACACACTGGGCAAGAGCGGTAAACAGAGCCATCTGCTGCTGAACGAGGCGGAGATGCGCGAGAAGGGTGTCCAGTTCTTTCCGATTGATCGCGGGGGCGACATCACCTACCACGGACCAGGGCAGATCGTGGGCTACCCGATCTTCGATATGGACCACCACTTCACGGACATCCATCGCTTCCTGCGCACCCTGGAGGAGGCGGTGATCGGCACGCTCGAGGCGTACAACATCAAGGCTGGTCGTATCGATGGCCTAACGGGTGTATGGCTCGACTGGAACGATTCGTTCAAAGCCCGTAAGATCTGTGCCTTTGGTATTCGCGCCAGCCGATGGGTCACCATGCACGGGTTCGCCTTCAATGTGAACACCGATCTGAGCTACTTCGAGAACATCGTGCCGTGCGGCATCGCCGACAAGGGTGTGACCTGCATGGCGAAGGAGCTGGGCGGGTTGCTCGATATGGAAGAGGTGAAGAACAGGTTGAAGCTGGAACTGGCGGACCTGTTCGATGTGGAACTCGTTGAACAGGCCATACCTTAGGCGGACCCCAACACCATGCGCTTTCTTCTGAAGACCCTTCTCTGGCTCGCGGGCATCCTGCTCGGCCTCATCGCCCTCGCTTATCTCACCGGGAACGACCATCTGGTGCGCGGTGTCCGGTACACCTACTTGATCGGTCGCAGCTCGCCGGAGATCGACGATCGTGATTTCTTCCCCTATGCGACCATTCCGGCGAGCGCACCGCAGCCATGGCCCAAGAGCGAGCGTTACGGGAAACTCGCCCTTAACGCCGAGCAGGAGGCGCGGCTGAAAGCCCTGTACTCCGTGGGCTTTGCCGTATTCCAGCACGATAGCCTGATCCTTGAGCAGTATTGGAACGGATGGGACGCCGATAGCGTGAGCAACAGCTTCAGTGTGGCGAAGAGCTATATCAGCCTGCTCACCGGCATTGCCATGAAGGAAGGCGTGATCGAGAACGTGTTCCAGCCGGTGGGCGATTTCATCCCGGAGTACAAGGAGGGCTGTTATACGAAGATCAACCTGTGGCACTTGCTGACCATGAGCACCGGGCTGGATTGGAGCGAGAGCGGGGCGAACCCTTTCAGCGATAACGCGATGGGGTACTACGGGAGCAATGTGCGCGAGCTGAGCTTGATGCAGCCCTGCCGCGATGAGCCGGGTCGTTCATTCGACTATATCAGCGGCAGCACACAGATCATGGCCGAAGTACTGGAAGCCGCCTATGACCGACCGCTGGATGAGTTGGTGCGCGAAAAGGTCTGGGGGCCGCTGGGCTGCGAGCACGACGCCTACTGGGGCAAGGATACCAAGGACGGCGACTTCAAAGCCTTCTGCTGCCTGTACGCCACGGCACGCGATTTCGGCCGGATCGGACAGCTCTACCTCGATAGCGGAAAGTGGAACGGCCAGCGGATCATCGACGAGGAGTATTGGAAGGCGAGCATCACCCCGGCCGCGCTCGACGACCGCGGCGAGGCGAACAAGCGGTACGGCTATTTCTGGTGGCTGGCCGAATTGGATGGGAACCCCATCTGGTACTGCCGCGGCTTCCACGGTGAATACGTGGTGGTGATGCCTGACATGGACCTGGTGATGGTGCGCACCGGCATGAAGCGCGAGGAAGTGAACGATGCCGGCCATCCGACGGATGTCTTCGAATGGATCAAGATCGCCCGCGACCTGGCCCGGGCCCGATGACATGCGGAAGGATATCCATACACCGAAGGTGGAAGGCGTGGCCATGGCCGTGGTCCGTGAGAAGGACGAGGAAGGAGAGGACGCGTGGTACGTGTACCTGATCAACCAGACCGACCAGGCGTTGACCAATGTGCTGGTGAGTTCACGGGGTTATGGCGAGATCGCGGGTGAGAGCCGCCGGACCAGTGAACTGCGGCACCACCTGGATGAGCTCGGGCCGAAGAGCTGGGCACGCATCGAACGCATCGTGGAGGATGTTTTCGTCCTGAGCAATCAATACTGGCTCAGTTTCTACGTGGGTCGCGACATGTACGACAGGAAGTACATCTTCCTCGCCGGAAGTATCGACGAAGGCAACTTCACCACCATCCCGTTGATGGACGCCCGGGGGGTGCTGATCGAGTGAGCCAAGCCCCGCCCAACGCTCCATCGTCCCCGACGTTCCGACGAAGCCGACCAGGGGTTCCCTGTGCGCGGTGGCAAGGTGTTCGGCCCCCGGCCCATGCACATGCTGGGAGGTGCTGATGCCGAGGGTGTGCCACCTCTGGTCGTATTGCCGCACTTCTCCGCAACCTTGCGACCAATACCTACGGACCACTTCGTTGATGCCGCTTGGGGAGGAACGTGCATCACGACTTGGTGTTGACGATCTTCGCCCCGGATGATCACCGGCCGCCCACTACCTCTCCGCACCTTCCTGGTGTTCGCGACCGGCTTGGCAAGTCTTCTCACCCTCTTCGCGTGGAACACCAATGCGCCCACCATGGGCATGGTGCTCACCCATGGGAGCGATCCATTGGGCTACTACCAGTACCTCCCCGCGTTGTTGATCCAAGGCGACTGGCGTGCCATGGCGTACGTGCACCTGCTGGAGAACGGCCAGGGCCTCAACCTGTTCTCCATGGGCGTGGCCTTCATGCAAGCCCCGTTCTTCTTAGCCGCCTGGGCTTGGTGCGAGCTCATGGGGATCCCTGCCACCGGGTACGAGTTGCCCTTCGTGTTCGCACGGCTGCTGGCCACTTCGTCCTATACCGCGCTCGGTAGCCTGATCCTGCTGAACGTATTGTTGGTGCGGAGCCACCGTGTGGTGGCCTGGCTATCGGTACTGGCCATCCTGTTCGGCACCACGTTGTACTACTACACGGTGCACGAAGGGGGCATGTCGCATGCCTATTGCTTCTTTCTCATGGCGGCCATCGTTGGCCTGACCGATCGCATGGTGCGTGCGCCTGGCGGATCCACGTTGGTGGTCCTCTTCCTCTGCCTTGGTCTGGTGGTGCTGATCCGACCATTGCATGCGGTGGTGGGGCTTTTCGTGCTCTTTCATGGAACCGCAGGGTTGGCCGATGCCTGGCGCACCCGGGTCGGTTGGCTGCGCACCTATCCCGGGGCGGCTGTTACCGGGTCGGTCGTCGCGGTGCTCGTATGGCTTCCCCAGGTCTTGTACTGGCACACGGTGACAGGGTTGTGGTTCGTGTTCACCTACGGTACGAAGGGCGAGGGGTTCGATTGGCTCCACCCACATCTGCTCGACACCCTTTTCAGCCTGCAGAACGGTTGGTTCATCCATACCCCGCTGATGGTGGTGGTGATGGCGTTGCTGTTGTGGCAGGCGTGGCGGGGTGAAGGCAGTGCACGGCCCATCCTGCTCATGTGGGCCTTGGTGTGGTACGTCTATTCCAGTTGGTGGTGCTGGTGGCTGGGGGGGGCGTTCGGTTACCGTGGCTTCATTGAGTACTATGCGTTCCTGATCCTGCCCTTGGCCTGGGGCCTTGAGCGGCTGCGCACTGTGCCACGGTCGTGGTCCATCGCGGTGGTCCTGGTGCTGGCGTTGTTGGTGCGTACCAACATCCGCTTGGGCGATCGCTACGTGTACCCCTGGGAGCGGCCCTCGTGGACCTGGGAAAAGCTCGGGAGGGTGTACGTGGAAGCGCTGTGGCGCTGACGGGTTGCCCGGTTCACAACCCTCGAGCCCTGCGTGTGAAACAGACCTCCACTTCGAATCCCGTAAGTGTGATGGGCGTACGATCGAGGTTGATCATGTAGAAATTGCGGTACATGGTCGGATCCTGTGGGGGTATACGGAATTCCATGTTGAAGTTGCCCGGATCCGCATCCTGCGCCCAATAACTTGTCCGTTCCTGCGCCGAATGTTCTTCCACTACGAACCGGATCCGGGCACTCGAGACGCCCGATACGTTGATCTGGGCGTAGAGGAGATCGGTGAGGTCCCAACGCAATTCCGCGACCTCCAAGGGGTATTCGGAGTCCGCCAGGCAGAGGGTGTTCGTGCCGGATGATCCGCTCGGTCCACAAGGAAGACTGTCGCAGCGGGATCGTGCGGAGGATATCGCGTAGGTTCCATGCTTCCAGATCGGTTCGCAGGTCACCGTACGGATGGATGGCCGCTTGGCGAACAGGAAATACTCCATGGGGTTGCCTCCCAGCACGATCCATCGTTCTTCGGGAACGATGACCCGAAGCAGTTCCAGTGTGGTATCGGCCAATAGCTCCGGTAAGGGCATCCGGCCTTCGTTGGGGCCGTATGCGGCATCCCATACCAACAGGTCGTTCGTGCCGAGATAGGTGCCAGCGGAGGTGGCTGACGTGTCGAACGGGTCGATCCCGGAGAAGAGCGTGACCATCGGGGGCGCGTGCACCACCCGGTGGTGTGCTTCGGCCAGGTCGGCAACCGCATCGCCCACGACCCTGGCCACTCGCTCCACGGGCGAATCGTGTACGGGCAACGGGTGTTCCTGAAGGAATGCCCTCATGGCCCAGGCGATGTAGATCCCGCCGCCGACGATGCCGATCGACTTCCGCGGTAGAATGCTAAGAGAAGCCAGACGTTCCGGCAGCACCAGCATCGCGCATACGAAGAGTGCGCCGAGCGGCGCCCCGGTAGCCAATACACGGGTGAGCCCCAGGGACCCTTTCCACCCCTTCCACCAAAGGACGGAATGAACCACGACTATGCCGAGGACCGGAAGCAGTGCTGTGACCGTTAAGCGGATCGTGGAACGGCGACCCTCTCCGGGTTTTCGCACCGAAAGGGCGGCCAGGATCAGCGCCGCGGCCAAAGCCAAGAGGAAGGGAGTGCCATAGATGCGGTCGATCTGGTCGATGAAATGGAGCAATGGACCATGGCCGTATACCTCCTGCGCACCCGTATATGGGTCGTGGGTGAAAGCCCAAAGCGGGTCCTTGAAGACCAAGCCTCCAAGGATGCCATAGCACACATGGCCGGCAAGGAGCCCGGGCAATGCCTTCCATTGTTTTTGCCAGAGCACCCATCCTGCCAGGAAAGGCCACACCGCCACATATTCCGGCCTGGCGAATGGAAGAAACGACGCCACCACCATGGATCGCATATATCGTCCTTGCCATAGTGCGGCCACTGAAAGAACGGTGAGCGATGCGAACAGGATCTCCGTAAGCCCGGAGAACACCATGGCGCCGTATACGGGCATGCACATCAATAGCGGTGCGAAGAGCCACCGGCCCAGCGGCGATCGGTCCCTCAGTACCACATCGGCACCGTGGCATGTGGCAAGGAAGCACAGTGCGTTGAAGACGGCCATGCTTTTCACGCCGAACTGTGCGAAGGGAGAGGAGAGCAAGGTGAAAAGGGGCTTTCCCCAGTGATCCAGAAAGAGCGCTGGATGTGCCCAAGCGAACTTCGCGATCAGAAAGTGCATCACCCCATCGCCGCTCTCTGGCACTCCGGTTGAGAGGAAGCGTAGGATCACGGGGCAGGCAGCCCAGATGATCCACCAGAGCTTTGTCCTGAGACCGGTCATCCCGGGGTCATAGGCCGTACTTCAAGATGCACCAGATGGCGCGGAACCCGTCCTTCCAGCCGATCTTCTTGCCCTCGGCGTAGGTGCGGCCGTAATAGCTGATCCCCACCTCGTAGATGCGGATGTCCTTGACCCGCGCCAGCTTCGCGGTAACCTCGGGCTCGAAGCCGAATCGCCGCTCACGCAGATCGAGGCCCTTGGCGATGTCGCTGCGGATCAGCTTGTAACAGGTCTCCATGTCCGTCAGGTTCAAATTGTTGAACGCGTTGGAGAGGTGCGTGAGGAATTTGTTGCCGATGCTGTGCCAGAAGAAGAGGATGCGGTGCGGGTGGTGGCCCATGAACCGAGACCCGAACACCACGTCGGCGAAGCCCTCGCAAATGGGCCGGAGCAGGTCGTTGTATTCGCGCGGATCGTACTCGAGGTCGGCATCCTGCACCAGCAGGTATTCGCCGGTGGCCTCCTGGATGCCCCGGTGGATGGCGGCGCCTTTGCCCATGTTCTGCGGCTGCTGTATGAAGCGGATGCCCATGATTGGGTTGGCCTCCATGTAGCGTTCCACCGCCTGTACGGTCCCATCCTTGGACCCATCGTTCACGATGATGATCTCCTTGGTGATGCCATCACGCAATTCCACCGCCTTCACTTTGTCCAGGATCAGGTGGATGGTACGTTCCTCGTTGTACGCGGGAATGATGATGGACAGTGTGCGGATCGACATGCGGTTCGAGTTCCTCTATAGTTTGAAGATGAGCATTCCCTCGAAAGCACCGACCGGCCGATCGAGATAAGGTTCAAGCCAAGGCTCAACGACGAAATGGTCTTTGTGGTATATGAGGTAGCGGGCGCCATTCCGTTCGCGCGCCTCCAGTGCGGCCTGATCGAAGGGCTCGAGGCCGTATCCCACCCAACCTTCGTGGCCGAGGAGGTAGAGCGAAGCACAGACCGTCTTATCCGTGGGTAGGAGGATCCTGTCCTGATCCGTGATCCCGATGGACCTCAGGTATGGCTTCATCCGCAGACAGGGGCCCAGGGCCCAGTACTGGGCCATGTCCCAGAAGTGCGCTTCTTCAGGATGGTAGATGGGCAAGAAGCTCTTCGGGTCGAACCCGCCCTGGACACGGGTGCGCATCCGGTGGTTGTTGCCCGCGTATACCGCGTGGTACACGAAGAGCAAGGCGAAGGCGGCCAGGAGCCAAGGGGAGCCGAAGGCCCGTGGGAACCTGGTGCGGATCACGGAAAGGGAAAGCACGATCAGCACCAAGGGCAACAGCAGGGGGATGATGAAGTAGTACTCGTGCGCATCGAGGGTGATGAACCAGAGCAGGGTGAACAGGGTAACACCGCCCATCAGGGTCAGCAAGGCCAGCCATCCGGTGCGTGGTACGTGAGGTGCCTGGGTGACCAGGAACAGGAGCAAGGCGCCCAGCATGATCCAGGCCGGCGTGTCGAAGAGCTGCCAGACCATGACCCCCGTGCCGCCCTTCCAGGCCGTATCGATCTGTTCGTCGGTCAGGTCCCAGAGCGCCCAGGTGCCGCTGTGCGAGAAGGGGAACCGGTGTTCTTCCACGTACGCGTTCGACCAGCGGTACCAGGCCGCGTTCACCACCAGCACACCCAGCAGCAGGAAGAGCCCCGTCCAGCGGTGTTGGATAACGGCTCGGCCACGAACGAAGATGCTCGGAAGCACGTTCTCCGCGGTCCAGAGCACCAGCAGGGTGAGCGGGGCCATGAGGGCCGGGAGCTTCAACAACCCCGCCAGGGCGAAGAGGATGGAGGCGAGCACCAGGTCGCGCTTTCGTTGCTCCGGCCAGCTCCTGAACAGCGCCCAACAGCCCAGTAGCATGAGGTCGAACGCGGGCACATCGGGCATGAAGCTGATGGCGAAGTACACCACGGCCGGTACGGTGAAGAAGAACAAGGAGACCAGCACCGCCCACAGCTCGGCGCGGAGGATCCGCCGGAGCGTTAGGAACAGGGCAAGGCTTGCCGTGAAGTGGAGCAGCAGCATGAAGGCCCGGTAGGCGAACTCGCTGGGGCCGGTAAGGCGCCAGAGCTGGGCCATGGCGTAGTACAGGATCGGGAATTCGGCAACGGTGCGCCCGGTGGTCAATCCATCCGCGGCCAGGTGTTGCAGCTGGGGGTCGAAGAGGTCGTTGCCCTTGGACCAGTAGGTGTGGGTGAACGAGAGGGCGGCGGTCTGCCTGCTCAGGTGGTGCGGGAATGGCCGTTGGTGCATCACGCGACCGTACTCGAACAGGCCGCACATCGCGACGAACAGGGCCACGAAGAGCCAGGGCCCTCCATGTCGTTCCAAGTAGGATCGGACCCCCATCCCCCTTGGATCAGACCGTCATCTCCGGCACCTCCGCAGGCACCACCAAACGTCCTTCCGTCTTCGCTTTGATCTCGTCCACACTTACGCCGGGTGCGCGCTCCAACAACACGAAACCCGCGTCGGTGATGTCGAACACGCCGAGGTCGGTCACCACCTTCTTCACGCACTTCACGCCGGTGAGGGGCAATGTGCAGCGCTTCAGCAGCTTGCTTTCGCCGGCCTTGTTGGCGTGCATCATGCACACGATGATGTTCTCGGCGCTGGCCACCAGGTCCATGGCACCGCCCATGCCTTTCACCATTTTCCCGGGGATCTTCCAGTTGGCGATGTCGCCGTTATCGGCCACTTCCATGCCACCGAGCACGGTGAGCTGCACATGCTGGCCACGGATCATGGCGAAGCTGGTGGCGCTGTCGAAGATGCTGCTGCCCGGCAAGAGGGTCACGGTCTGTTTGCCGGCGTTGATCAGGTCGGCATCCTCCTCGCCTTCGTACGGGAAGGGCCCCATGCCCAGGATGCCGTTCTCGCTCTGGAACACCACGTTGATCCCCTGGGGCACATAGTTCGCCACCAGCGTGGGGATCCCGATGCCCAGGTTCACATAGTAGCCATCCCTCAACTCGCGCGCGATCCGCTGCGCCATTTGTTCTTTGGTGAGCGCCATGGTTCAGTTGCGTTTGCGCGTGGTACGTTGTTCGATGCGTTTCTCGTAGTCCTCGCCCTTGAAGATCCGGTTCACGAAGATGCCCGGTGTATGGATCTCGTCCGGATCGAGCGCACCGGGCTCCACCAGCTCCTCCACTTCGGCCACGGTGATCCGGCCGGCCATGGCCATCATGGGGTTGAAGTTGCGCGCCGTGCGTTTGTATACGAGGTTGCCGAAGCGGTCGCCCTTCCACGCCTTGACCAGCGCGAAATCGGCGCGTAGCCCGGTCTCCATCACGTACATCTTGCCGTTGAACTCGCGCGTCTCCTTGCCTTCGGCCACCTCGGTGCCGTAACCCGCCGGGGTGTAGAACGCCGGAATGCCCGCACCACCGGCCCGGCATCGTTCGGCCAAGGTGCCCTGGGGCACGAGCTCCACCTCCAGCTCACCGCTCAACAGTTGCCGCTCGAACTCGGCGTTCTCGCCCACGTAGCTGCTGATCATCTTCCGGATCTGGCGCGTGCGGAGCAACAGGCCCAGGCCGAAATCGTCCACGCCAGCGTTGTTGCTGATGCAGGTGAGGCCTCGGACCCCCTTGCGCACCAAGGCCGCGATGCTCTTTTCAGGGATGCCGCAAAGGCCGAAGCCCCCGACCATCAATGTCATGTCGTTCTGGACGCCTTCAAGGGCCGCATCGGCGCTGGCCACGATCTTGTTCATGCCTGGTAATGGAAGTGCGACGAAGATAGCGGCTGTGGCACATGCGCTGGGCGTGCGGCCGCAGGCCGTGGACCCCTGGTGGTGGGCCGTAGCGTGCGCCGGTCCGCCACGGTGCCCCTCCACTCCGCAGCCGGTGAGGCGTGCTCAATCCCAGGTCGGCCTGGTCGTGGCACCGCCCACCACGCCTTTCTTCCGGCAGTCGATCTCCACGCCGAGGTCGCCGACAGGCCTTTCGAAATCGCCGGTGCTGATCTCGATCCGGGGGTTGGCGTACACCTTGTTCATGTAGTAGCCGTAGATCGGCAGGGCCATGTTGGCGCCCTGTCCCTTGTCCGTGCTGGAGAATCGTACACTGCGGTCCTCGGCACCGGTCCATACGCCGGTCACCAGGTCCGGGGTGATGCCGATGAACCAACCGTCGCTGTTGTTCTGCGTGGTGCCGGTCTTGCCGGCTGTGGGGAATTTGATGTTCGCGTATTTCTGGCGCGTGCCCCAGCTGGTGCGCAGGCGCAGGCCGGTGCCCACCACCTTGCCGGTGCTGGGGTTGTACGCACCGTCGGTCACGCCCTTCAACATGTCCAGCATGATGTAGGCCGTGCGTTCGTCCAGGGCTTCGTAGGTGTTCGGGGTCACATCGTAGATGGTGTTGCCGTTCTTGTCCTCGATCCGCGTGAACGTGATCGGCTCGATGTACACGCCCTGGTTGGCGAAACTGCTGAACGCTCCGGTCATCTCCATCAGGGTGAGGTCGGCAACGCCCAGGCACAGCGAGGGCACGGGCTCCAAGGGGCTCTTCACCCCCATGTGCCGGGCGAGCACCGTGACCGCTTGCGGGCCGTATTGTTTCATGAGCCAGGCGGTCACCGTGTTCATGGAGTTGGCCAGGGCGTATTCCACGGTCACCATGCCGCCATACACCGCATCGCTGTTCTCGGGGCACCAATTGGGCTGGCCGGGCGGCATGTCGAAACACACTTTCTGGTTGGGCACTTCGCGGCAGGGTTCCATGCCTTCGCGGATGGCCGTGGCGTATACGAAGGGCTTGAAGGTGGAGCCCACCTGGCGCCGGGCCTGTTCCACGTGGTCGTACTGGAAGTTCTTGAAGTCGATCCCGCCCACCCATGCCTTCACGAATCCGGTATGCGGGTCCATGCTCAGGAGCCCACTTTGCAGGAAGCTCTTGTAGTAGCGGATGGAGTCCATGGGGCTCATGGTGGTGTCGATCTCCCCGTGCCAGCTGAATACGCGCATGGCCACCGGGGTGTCGAACACCTTCGGGGCATCCTCTTCGCGCACCACCTTCCAATAGGTGTCGCAGCCTCCCAGGTCGGGTCGGCAGTGCCAGTGGTCGGTGCCTTCGTGTTTCACTTGCTCGATGTACTTGGCGGGACGTTCGCATACACCGCATTGTTTGCCGGTCATCACCCTGTACCGTACGCTCCGCTTCATGGCGGTGCTCAGGATCCCATCGGTCTCCTCCTTCGATACCCGATGGTCGAACGGTCTGTTCTTCTTCCGGGCCAGGTCTTTGAAGAAGTCGGCCTGCAGTTCGGTGCGCAGGTGCTCCCGTACGGCGTATTCTCCGTATTGCTGCATGTCCTTGTCCAGCGTGGTGTACACCTTCAGACCATCGGTGTAGATGTCGTACGGGGTGCCGTCGGCCTTGGCGTATCGGAAACTGCCATCGTCGTTCTTGGTGGCCAGCAGGGCTTGCAACTTGGCGCGCAACACCTCGCGGAAATAGGGCGCCAAGCCTTCGGTGTGGTCCACCCGTTGGAATCGCAGTCCTAGGGGCAGGGTCTTCAAGGAGTCGTATGCCGCCGTGGTGAGGAAGCCGTTCTTGCGCATCTGGTCCAACACCACCATGCGCCGTTGCAACACGGTATCCAGCCTGCTGGCCCGGTTGGGGTTGAACAGCGCGGGGTTCTTGAGCATGCCAACGAGCATGGCCGCTTCCTGCACGTTGAGGGAATCGGGCGTGGTGCTGAAGTACACCCGTGCCGCGCTATGGATGCCCACCGCCTGGTTGATCCAATCGAACCGGTTGAGGTACATGGCGATGATCTCGTCCTTGGTGTACTGCCGTTCCAGCTTGGCGCTGATGATCCACTCTTGGAATTTCTGGAAGGTGCGTTCCACGAAGTTGTCCGCCCGATCGGTGAAGAGCATCTTGGCCAGCTGTTGGGTGATGGTGCTGGCGCCCCCTTTCTTGCCCAGGTAGATGGCGGCGCGAAGGGTACCGCGCACATCCACCCCGCTGTGCTGGCGGAAGCGTTCGTCCTCCGTGGCGATGAGCGCCTGTACCACGTTCGGGCTGATCCGGGCGTAATCCACCGGGATCCGGTTCTCCTTGTAATACTGCCCCATCTGTGTGCCATCGCTGAAGAGGATGGCCGTGGCCAGGTCGCTGCGTGGGTTCTCCAGGTCTTCCGTGCTGGGCAGATCGCTGTTGGCGGCAAGGAAGAGCATGAAGAGCAACCCCAGCACCGGCGAGAGCACGATGAACCACCAGGTCCAGCGGCGTAGGCGGTTCGGTCGTGGGGATGACGGCTTGTTCATGAGGAGGATAACGCCGTTCGGGGCGTGCTATTGACGTGGCCGAATTTATCCGCTGTGGCCGGGTCGGGCCAAGGGACCGCAACAGGAGTTTTCACCGGGCCGGGCGGGATCACGGCCTGGAACGCATCACACTGATGCCTACGTCCAACACACCGGTCAGGTCTTCCGTGCGCATCGCCTGTTCCAAGGTGATCCGGTACGCACCCTTGGCGGGAAAGCGATCGCCGAGCTTGTAGAGCACATGTGCTTGGTAACGATCGGCGAAGATGAAGCCCTGTCCCTTGCCATACCACTTGCCGGTGGGGTCCGCCAACAGGCACTCCACGGTGTCGCGCGCCATGCGGTCACCGGGACCCTCCAGGTCCACGAAGAGGTATAGGCTGCTGAAGGGGTAGTCGCCGTTGTGCCGCAGGTCAACGAAGATGTCGTACTTGTTCAGCGTATCGTCGATGGTGAAGTTGAATTGTGGCTTGTTGGCGCGGTTCCAGGCCTCTGCGGCCATGGGAACATCGGCCTGGAACACGGGTGGTTCGGAGCAGCCGGTGAGCAACAGCAGCGCCCAGGCCAGGAACGGGATCAACGGCCTCACGCGACGGGTGGGTTGGGGGGGGGCGTAGCGGGCCCTCCGCCAGGTGGTCGTTCGCCCCTGCCGCGGCCCCTGCCGCGATCACGGCGGCCACCGCCCCGGCCTTCCTTTCTTTCGGAACGAGCTTGGCCCTCCTGGCCTTGACGGGCTTGCTGCCCTTCCGGGCGGGGCTGTCCGCTTGGGCGTGGCCCACGCTCAGGTTTCGGCCCACGCTCAGGGCGAGCGGCCTTGGGCTGATCATCGCCCCGCTCACCACCCGTCGCACGGGGCTTATCGCGCCGGTCGCGTCCACTACGGCGCTTCTTGCCGCTCTTGTTCTTGCTGTCGAAACGGGTCAGGTCGTCTTGCCCCACAACGTTCTCATAGTCCGGGCTCTTCACCTTCTCCTCCACCTCGTCCGCCATGTTCAGGTCCACCTCGGGTTCGATCCCCTGCTTGTTCTGCGCCAGGATGTCACGGATCACTTCCACGGGGAATCCGGCCATAACGAACGGTTCGCCGGGTTTCTTGAAACCGTACCACATCTTCCCGGTGAAGATGTCCGTCTTCATGTGCGTGCCGGTGCCCTGCTGGGTCTTCAACTTGGCGTTCTGTGAGGGGTAGCTCTTGATCGCCTCGATGTACATGTCCAGCTCGTAGTTCAAGCAGCACTTCAGCTTGCCGCACTGGCCGGCCAGCTTCTGGGGGTTGAGAGCGAGCTGTTGGTAGCGTGCCGCGCTGGTGGTGACGCTGCGGAAGTCGGTGAGCCAGGTGCTGCAGCACAGTTCACGCCCGCAGCTTCCGATGCCCCCGATCCGGCCGGCCTCCTGGCGGGCACCGATCTGCTTCATTTCCACGCGCACCTTGAACCGGTCGCTCATGGTGCGTACTACGCCCCGGAAATCGATCCGGTCCTCGGCCGTGTAGTAGATGATGGCCTTGGTGCCGTCCCCTTGGTATTCCACGTCGGTCACCTTCATGTCCAATCGGGCGTCGGCCACCATGCGGCGGCTGGCGAACATCGTTTCGTCCTCCTGTTTGCGTGCTGCATGCCATCGGTCGATGTCCTCTTGTGTGGCCTTGCGCAGCACCTTGCGCAGTTCGTAGGTCTCGCCGCTCGCTTTTTTCCGCTCCATCTGCATGCGGACCAATTCTCCGGCAAGGCTCACCATGCCCACATCGTGCCCGGGTGCGGCATCTACGGCCACCAGGTCGCCGGGTGCCAACGAAAGGCCTGTGGTGTTGCGGTAGAATGCCTTCCGCGTGTTCTTGAACCGGACCTCCACCCCGTCGAAGGGCTGCTGCCCACCGGGCAAGGGTACACCCGTGAGCCAGTCGAATACGCCCAATTTGTTGCAGCCGCTGGTGCTGCAATAGCCGTTGCTCTTACATCCGGCCGGCTTGCCATCGGCTCCGCTGCTGCATCCCGAACACCCCATGGGCGCGAAGATAGGCGCGGGGGAGCGGAGCGGGACCAGCCCCGTGGGCGCCTTACCGCCACCGGGGGATCATGCCGCCGCCCGGAGCAGCCCCATTAGCTTGAAACTTAGGTCGCTGAAGAGGATCTTGGGGTTGGCATTGCGTTCCACGTGGTAGTGGGCGGCCTCCATTTCGCGGCGGATCCCTTCGGCGTTGGTGGCGTTCAACAGCTTGCTGAAGTTGTTCACGAATTCCTGTTCCTGGCCCTCCACGCGCACCAGCTCGGGTACGCCCTGCCATTGTAGCACGCACTGGCGGATCAGGTACAGGCCATACCGCATCAGCGATTTCTGCTTCTCGCGTCCCATCTTCTGGAAGGCCTCCCCGAACTCCACCGTAACGACCACTTCACGGCGGAAACAAGCCCTTAGCCAATCCCGGAAGAACACGAACAGTTCCGCCTCGTTCTTGTTGGCCATGTCCACTCCTTCGAGCAGGTCGCCTTCGCTGCGCAATGCGATCGCCATGGCTTCTTCATCGGAGAGTTCCGTGAAACGCTCACGAAGCGCCTCCGCGAGCTCCGTGGGCCGAAGTGCGGGCACCTTCACCAATTGCGCACGGCTCAGGATGGTGGCCAAGAGCTGCTCGGCATCCACGCTCACCAGCAGGAACACCGTGTTGGGCTCGGGCTCCTCCAGCACCTTCAACATCTTGTTGGCGGCCGCGGCGTCCATCAGCTCGGGCAACCAGATCAACATCACCTTATAGCCACCCATGAACGAGCGCAGGCTCAACTTGCGCTGGATCTCCTGGGCGATGTCCACACCCATCCGCAATTGCTTGTTCTCGCTCTCCATTTGGTCGCGCCACTGCTCGATATCGAGGTAGGGCTCGGCCAGCACGGCTTGCCGCCATTGGGGGGTGTAGGGCTCGCACACCTTCACCTTCTCCGTGAAGAAGATCGGGAACTCCAAATGCACATCCGGATGCTCCAGTTTCCGCATCTGCAAGCAAGATGAGCATGTGCCACAGGCGTCCGCGGCGTCGCGGTCCGGGCACAGCAGGTACTGCGCGTAGGCCAGCGCCAGCGCCAGGTTGCCGCTGCCACGAGGCCCCATGAACAGCTGCGCGTGCGCCACACGGCCCTCGCGGATATTGCCGATGAGCTTCGCCTTCAGCGCGGCATGACCGATGACCTTGGAGAAGAGCATGGGTGCGAAAGTAGTTCGGCGCTCCGGGTCGGCTTCGTGGAGGGAGGGTGTGGATCGATACATAGTGAACCCCGCCAACGCGATACTTTCGCGGCCATGAACACCCTTTCCTCCTATTCCTTTTCTGGTAAGAAAGCCCTTGTTCGTGTGGACCTGAACGTGCCACAGGACGCCCACGGCCACGTGACCGACGATACCCGTGCGCGTGCCATCATCCCCACGGTGCGGAAGATCCTCCAGGATGGCGGCAGTGTCATCCTCATGAGCCACCTCGGGCGCCCGAAGGGAAAGGTGAACCCCTCCATGAGCCTGAAACCCGTGGGCGAACACTTGAGCACCCTGCTCGGTGTGCCGGTGGAATTCGCCATCGATTGTGTGGGTCCGGATGCCCAGGCCAAGGCCGCCGCGCTGAAGCCCGGCCAGGTGCTCCTGTTGGAGAACCTGCGCTTCCATCCGGAGGAGGAGGCTGGGGACGAAGCCTTCAGCAAGGCGCTGAGCGAACTGGGTGATGTGTACGTGAACGATGCCTTCGGTACCGCGCACCGTGCCCATGCCAGCACCACCATCGTGGCGAAGTTCTTCCCGAACGACAAGCTGTTCGGCCATCTGATCGGCCGAGAACTCGACAGCGTGGGCAAGGTGCTGGGCGACCCCCAGCGCCCCATGACGGCCATTGTGGGCGGTAGCAAGGTGAGCAGCAAGATCGAGGTGCTACAGAACCTGATCGGCAAGTGTGACGAACTGATCATCGGTGGGGGCATGGCCAATACATTCGTGAAGGCACAAGGCGGACAGACCGGCGCGTCGCTGGTGGAGGATGATCTGCTGGATACCGCGCGTAACATCATCCAAGAGGCTCAGGCCAAAGGTGTTCAGCTGCATATCCCCACCGATGCCGTGGTGGCCGACGCCTTCGCCGAGAGCGCCAACACCGACCAATGTGCCGCCGATGCCGTGCCCGATGGGTGGATGGCCCTCGACATCGGCCCCAAGAGCATAGAGACCTTCCGCGCCGCGATCCTCCGCAGCAAGACCCTGCTCTGGAACGGCCCCATGGGCGTGTTCGAGATGAAGCCCTTCCAGCAAGGTACCATCGCCATCGCGCAGGCCGTGGCGGAGGCCACCGCCAAGGGGGCGTTCTCCCTGGTGGGTGGTGGCGATAGCGTAGCGGCCGTGAACCAGTTCGGATCGGCCGAGAAGATCAGCTATGTGAGCACCGGTGGCGGAGCCATGTTGGAGTACCTGGAAGGAAAGGAACTGCCGGGGATCAAGGCCATCCAAGGCTGATCATGGGGCGAGAGCTTCGAGCGGAACGGGTGCCCCTGGCCAATGTGACCAACTGGGAAGAAACCGGCGTGATATCCTTCGCAACGGATTACCTTGGTCGCCCGAAAGTGCATCAACCGAACAACAAAATCATGAAAAACACTACTCAGGGGATCTTCGGACTCTTCTTCGCGGGCACGCTGGTGCTTGCTTCCACGGGTGCGCAAGCCCAGTGCACCACTTGGGTCAACCCCACTCCGGCAACCGGTTGGGTCGACTTCAACACCAACTTCGGGGGTGCGCCTTGCGACGATGGTACGGGATGCCCCTTCAACGAGATCACCGATTTCGAAGTGTTCGCCGACGAGGCTTACCGGATGGATAACGTCCAGGCTGGCGGTAGCTACACCTTCAGCGCGTGCAACGGCACCGGTGGCACGGCATGGGACCTGTACTTCACCATCATCGCCCCCAGCGGAGCGGTGGATGCCAGCGGCCTGAACGACGGTTCCATCTGCGAACTGACCTGGACCGCTTCGGAGTCCGGTATCTACCTGATCGTGGTGAGCGAGGATGGCGCCTGCGGCACCAGCGAGAACGCGGATGTGGCCAATGGCTTCCCGGCCATCACCTGCAATGGTGTTTCTTGCCCTGCTCCCCAGCCAGGCTGCACCACTTGGGTGAACCCTTCGGCCAGCACCGGATGGACCGACTTCAACACCGAGTTCGGCGGTGCTCCCGTACCCGATAATGGGACTTGTCCGGTCAACGAGATCACTACGTTCGAGGTGTTCGCCGACGAAGCATACAGCATGGAGAACGTGGTGGCTGGCACCGCGTACATCTTCAGCGCCTGCAACGGCACCGGTGGTACCGCTTGGCCGTTGTACTTCACCGTCATCAACCCCAATGGCATCGTTGATGCACACGGCCTTGATGCCGGTTCAACCTGCTCCTTGACCTGGACCGCCAGCGCCAGCGGTACCTACCTGATCGTGGTGAGCGAGGCCGAAGCTTGTGGCGTCAGCGAGAACGCGGACGTGGCCAATGGCTTCCCTGCCATCACTTGCCTGGGCAACGTGGGTATCGACCAAGCCGCGGCCATCGGTGGTGCCTTCCGCATCTACCCGAACCCCACCATGGGCCTGTTCACCGTGGACCTGCAAGGTGTGCGTACCAGCGCCAACGATCGTCTGGAAGTGCTCGACATCAGCGGCCGCCACATCGTGAGCGAGCAGCTCGGTGCTGACCTCACCAAGCGCGTGGACCTCACCGCACAGCCCGCCGGTAGCTACTTCGTGAACATCCACCAGGCCGATCGCGTGTTGCGCGAGAAACTGGTGCTCGTGAAGGACTAACCTCCCTGGACCCGTTCTTGGAAAGGGCCGCTTCTTCGGAGGCGGCCCTTTCTGCTTTCGTCCGGCACCGACGTACCTGTGCGCCATGGCGTGTCGAACGGGTACGTCGGTGATCGCACTGGATCTCGGACCTGGGTGCAACACCGCCCTACCCTTGACACCGCACCCACGGGCGATGGTCAGTCGATCCGCTCAACCCGCCGCATCACATCGCCAACTTGTAGCTGCCACACCACGTCCATGCCACTCAACACCTCTCCGAAGCGCGTGTACCGGCCGTCAAGGTGAGGTGCCGGGCCTTGTGTGATGAAGAATTGGCAGCTCTCCGTGTCTCTGCCGGCGGAGGCTAAGCCAACGGATCCTGCGGAGAAGGGCTTGCGACCGATCTCCGTGCGCAAGGTCCATGGCATGCCACCGTATCCATCGCCGCGCGGACATCCACCCTGCACCACGAAGTTGGGTACCATGCGGTGGAAGGCCTTGCCGTTGTAATAACCTGCGACCACCAGCGAGTCGAAGGCCAGGGAACTTCCCGGGCACGCATCCACATCGGTGCTGATGACGATCTCGCCTTTGTTGGTCACGATGCGGTAGCGCTGGCCTTGGGCCAATGTCCGGAGTTTGGCGATGTCGATCGGATGGTTGAACGCAGGGGCCTTGTGGATGGGCTTAGGTCTTTCATCTCGCGCGGCGGCGAGGTCATCAAGCAATTGCGCGGCTTCCAGATCGCGCAATGGGTGCAACGCTTGGCGCGCCTGCTCCTCGACTGTCTCCGGAAAGAGCACGCTCAGTTCCCGTGCTCGGCCTACCGCCAACTTCTCGGCCGCGGCACAGATCAGTCCTGGATCTCCGCAGCCGAACACCTGCTGCCAGAACGGAGCCGCCTGCACGATCCGCATGTCGTAGGAGATCGCTCGTGGCATCATCATCAACAATTGGTTGCGGTCGGCCAATATGCCGAATGCCGCTTGCCTGATCGCGGGATGAACAGCGCTGTACAAGAGCGTTTCAAGCTGGGTGGTGCTGTATGCACCATCCACCATGCTCAGGGCCTTGATGCGTTCGGCTTCGGCATACGGCCCGGTGGCGCTGGCCGTATCCAGCGCGGCGATCGCCTTTTTGCGGTTGGCAGGGTTCGAGCCCATCGAACCCACAAGGCGGTAGCGCGAGATCGGATCGGACCAATGCGCAGCCTCGGGATCGGACCAAGGCAATGTACCGGCGTTGAACACACCGCCGTTGTTCAGGGCATCGACCGTGGCGGTGCGCACTGCCGGAACGGGATCATTCACCCAGACGAGCAAGGAGTCGCGGACGCGTTCGGATGGCTTGAAGCTCAGGGCCGAGATCGCCGGAATTCGCATGGATAGAGGTTGCGGTCGTCCACCTGCATGGAGCAAGACCGAGTCGCGCTCCTTTCCTCGGATGTGCATCAGCGCGTGCAAGAGCAACGCTTTCGCATCTTCATCCTTTTCCAATGAAACCGCACGCAATACCAAGGAGCTATCCTTTAGAAGGACATTCGACGGAAGTCTTCGCAGTGCATCCGCCGCGCGGAGCCGTTCCTGGCCGGTATTGTTCACGAGATGGTGCAGTACCGGGCCGATCCCGGTGATCTTCCCGCGCCGCTGGTGGTTGAGGAACATGGCGTGGCGGTACGCGCGTTGCACCGTGCTGTCTCGTTCAGCGCCCGATCGTTCCGCCATCTGGTCCACCACGCGATCATGCGCAATGAAGCCAAGGGCGAACACCGCATGCACACGGACTTCGTTCGATGGATCATCGAGCGCAGCCAACAAGCATGGTGCGGATGACGAGTCCTGCACCGATGCGAAGGCCAGCGCCGCTGCGGAACGGATCGTCGCCGAACTATCTCCGAGCAAGGCGCACAACGCTACTGCATCGCGGTGGTCCTGAGCTTCCAGGACGGATAGGAGGCGCGCGTCGCTCCAGCGGTTCGGAGGCGGTGCTTCGGGAGCCTTCGAGGTTCCGCAGCCGCCCAGAACAAGTATGGCGAGAAGAGGGAGTTGATGGAAGCGCATGGAGCACGAAGATCGTACGGTCCACCTTGGTCAGCTTCCAAGGAATGGTCGCTATTTCTTGAAGTCCAGCGTCGGCCTTTTCGAGAAGAGGTTCGTCAGGTCCCAACCGAAGTAGCGCAAAGCGCCGAGGAGCACCATCGTCGCGGTGGCCTCATCAATATTCCCCACCAGCGGCAGGTTGTCGGGTAGGAACTCGAATACACCAAGCGTGGGGTTCACCAGATAGATGAAGGCCAGCATGCCGGCAAAGGCGATAAGCCACTTTTTCATGGGCAGGTGGTCATGTGATCGTCATTCCTCCTGGATCAACAACGCCAAATGGTATCCGAACGTACGCCCAACGGTAAATTCGCGGCCCCGCCCATCAGGCATACGCAATGAAGAAGACCGCACTCCTCTCGCTATCGTTGGCCGCGCTTACGGCCCAAGCCCAGTTGAGATCCGACGCCGATCTGTTGGAACAGATGCGTTATGATGTGCAATACCTCGCCAGCGACCTGCTGGAAGGGCGCGAAGCCGGAACGAAGGGGGAGAAGCTCGCCGTAGACTACATCGCCGGGAAATTCAGCAATGCGGGGTTGATGCCCTATGGCGATAGTGCCACCTACATCCAGTCCTTCACCTTCAATGCCGATCCGGTGCCCGGGGTGCGGAACACCTTGCAGATCGGCCGCGCCAAGCTGAAGCTCAACGAGGATTTCGCACCAATGCCCTTCAGCGGCAACGGGATGGCGCGGGCGAAGGTGAAGAAGGTGGGCTACGGCATACAGGCGCCAGACCTGAAGTACGATGATTACAAGGACGAGGGGGTGAAGGGCTGGGTGGCCGCCATCGCCGTGGGTTCACCCGATGGGATCCACCCGCACAGCAAGTACATCGCTTATCATGACCTGGCCGCCCGGGCGGAGAAGGCGGCTGCGCTCGGTGCCGTAGGGGTGATCTTCTATAACGACGATAAGGATGTGGAGGATCCCGGTCTGCACCTCACGGCCAAGGTGAAGCCCATCGGCATCCCCGTGTTCTTCCTGAAGGGCGACAGCTACCACGAGCATCTGATCACCGGGAATCCGTTCATCGGTAATGTGGACCTGGTGCGTGAGCAGCGTACGGCGTACAATGTGGTGGGCCTTTTGGACCGCGGCAAGGAGAACGCGGTGGTGATCGGTGCACACCTCGACCACCTCGGCTGGGGGGACGAAGGTTCGCTTCACCGTGGTGAGAAGGCCATCCACAACGGTGCCGACGACAATGCCAGCGGGGTGGCCGTGCTCCTCGCTCTGGCGGCCGACCTCGCCGAGATGGAGGGTGTCGGCGACAACAGTTATCTCTTCATCGCTTTCAGCGGCGAGGAGAAGGGCCTCTACGGCTCCAACCACTGGACCAAGCACCCAACGATCCCGATCAGCCGACTCAACTACATGATCAACCTGGACATGGTGGGCAGGCTCGATAGCACCGGAACCATCGGCGTGAACGGCGTGGGCACCTCCCCGGCCTGGGCCGAGGTGGACCATATCCGCACCAGCGGCCTCAAGGCGAAGACCACCACCAGCGGCGTGGGTCCCAGCGACCACACCAGCTTCTACCTGCAAGGAGTGCCCGCCATCCACTTCTTCACCGGCACCCACGCGGATTACCACAAACCCAGCGACGACACCGAGAAGATCAACTTCCCGGGCATGCTCAGGATCACGCGTTACATCGAGTCGCTCGTGAGTTCCCTGAACGACAACGGCAAGCTCACCTTCACGAAGACCGAGGAGGTGAACACCGAGAACACACCCCGGTTCAAAGTGACGCTCGGTGTGGTGCCCGATTACCTGTACGATGGCAAGGGCATGCGGATCGATGGTGTGACCGAGGGGAAGCCAGCGGCTGCGGCGGGATTGAAGAAGGGGGATGTGGTGGTGAAGCTCGGCGCGATCGACATCACCGATATGATGGCCTACATGAAGGGCCTCGCGGCATTCAACAAGGGGGATACCGCTCCGATCAAAGTGCTCCGGGACGGCAAGGAGTTGGAGACGACCGTGACGTTCTGATCCCCTGTTCCGCCCCGTTCGAGGCCATCTGCCGCATGGCGATCGCGCCTTGACCTTGATCCTCCGGGTGTTCTATCGGTATCGGGCTATATTGCCCCTGCCCGGCGTGTCCTGATCGGGCCCCATGTCGGTTCGCGACCGATCACCGATCTTCACCCCCGATGAACGTTGGACAACGGATCGCCGTGATCGGCGCGGGTAGTTGGGGCACGGCCCTGGTGAAACTTCTGACCACGACACAGGAGCGCGTAGGTTGGTGGGTGCGCAAACCCGCCACCATTGAACATATCCGGAAGTTCGGGCATAATCCGGACTATATCAGTGCGGCACAACTCGGATCGGAACGCCTGGCGATGGACAATGATCTCCACGCCGTGGTGAAGAACGCCGATGTCTTGGTGCTCGCTGTTCCCAGCGCTTTCCTGAAGAGTACGTTGGATCAATTGGACAAGGCCGAACTATATGGGAAGACCATCTTCAGTGCCGTGAAGGGCATCGTGCCCGAGTCCAACCAGATCGTGGGGGAGTTCCTGTTCCAGCACTGGGACCTGGCCGAGGCGGATTTCGGAGTGATCTGTGGGCCGTGCCACGCCGAGGAAGTGGCCATGGAGCGGCTCAGCTACCTCACCATCGCCTGTCAACAGCAGGTCAAGGCCCAAGCCATGGGAGCTGCGCTGAACGGCCGTTCCTTGAAGACCACCCTGAGCGACGATATCTATGGTACCGAGTACGGCGCCATTCTGAAGAACGTGGTGGCGGTGTGTGCGGGGATCAGCGTGGGACTCGGGTACGGCGACAATTTCCGTGCGGTGCTGGTCAGCCGAGCCATTCAAGAGATCGCACGTTTCGTTCAGGCCGTGCATCCCATCAACCGCGACATCAACGAACCCGCCTACCTCGGCGACCTGTTGGTGACGGCCTATTCGACCTTCAGCCGGAATCGTGAGTTCGGTACCATGGTGGGGAAGGGATACAGCGTGAAGGCGGCGCAGCTGGAAATGAACATGGTGGCCGAAGGCTACTATGCCGTGAAGTGCGTACACGAGATCAACCAACGCCTGAAGGTGGACATGCCGATCACCGAGGCCACCTACCGTATGCTCTACGAGCGGATGGCACCAGGTATGGAGATGCGGTTGTTGAGCGATCGGCTGGCTTGAAGCCACGTTGCACCGAAGGACATGGTATGGGTAGGTGCGGAATGGCGCAGCACGCTCATTGTGTACTTGCGCGTCCGATCATGCGTTCATGATCATGATGGCGCCGCTCAACACGAGCGCCCCCCCTACCACCCGGAACAAGAGCAGCAGGGTGCTCGGTCGCCATTTCTCAAGCGCACGACGCCCAAGCCTGACCAGCTGAAGCAGCAGCACCAGCGCACCCGTGAAGGCCCCCAGGCCGAACGCGATCGTCTCGATCCAGCCGAACCGGGTGATCCCCAGGGTATCGAGCATCAACCGTACACCGCTCCAGAAGATGATCAGTTGCGGGTTCAGCATGCCTAGCAGGAATCCCTTGCGGACACCCGTGGCCTTCACGTTCACTTGATCCAGGTCGAAGACCGGCTTGAACAGGAAGGCGAAGTACAGTCCGAGGAGGATGAGGATCGAGCCCACCAACAGGGCCACACCATGCGCATCGATCCCCATCACGCCCAACAACCACGAAGCGAAGTGGAAGGCGATCCCGGCGTAGATGAACTCAGGGATGGAACCGCCCAGGGCCATACGCCTGCCCGCCTCCGGCCCCCGCTTCACCGTGTGGGCCAGCACCGCCGTGTTCACGATACCGGCCTGCAACGATCCGATCACGCTCGCCGCCGTGGTGATGAAGAAGATGAGCAACGCGTCCACTTTGCCAAATTTGCAGGATATTCAGACGAGCGGGACATGGAGCGAGGATCGCGCTTCGCCGCCCGCTCGCTTCCGCACTTACCAACAGACCATGGCCAGGCTACGTTTCCATTGGGATTTCTTCGGACAGGATGCGCCCACCACCGCCGCGCATTTCCTCGAACACGTGGATGAGTTCTGCGCGAAGGAGGGGATCATCGGCCAGCGCCACTGGGTGAGACCAACACCGGCCTTCTGCACCGCAACATTGGAATGCGACGAGGCGTTCCTTGTGCTGGTACGGGACCGATTGCGACCCAAGCGTGCCGAGCGCGTGCTGGAGTAAGGGCGGTCAAGGCGTGATCGAGCGCAACACACGATAGGTCTTGTAGGTACGTGTGTACGGGTCGTAGAATTCGCGCTCCTCATAATCCCATTTCGCGTAGAAGCCTTTCGCCTTCCCGGGTTCCTGGCTCACCTGTTCGATGTTGGGCACATGGTCCAGCAATAGGAACTCGTAGGTTGGGCCGTGGTCTGTGCGTACGGTAACGGTGAGGAACTGCGACGGGGTGACCTCCTGCACGGTCCCCTGTACCGTGCGTACCGAGGGACTTGTTGGTGGTGGCGGAACATCCTCCTCTTGAGCCAATCGCATGGCCAGTTCCGCGAAGCCCGGGCAATTGACCACCAGCTTCGTGGCCACGAGCTGTCCGAGGCGCTCGCCCGTGGGGCCATCGAAACGCTCCAGGTCCACACCGTATTTCTTCTTCAATTCCTTCTGGTAGGGCAGTGCTCCCGTGATCATGCACACCCCGAGCTTGATGGTCAGTGTGTCCCTGGGCGTCTGCGCGTTCAGATCACCTACGCATGGGCATATCTCATGGGAGATCTTGTCGAGCACATCCTGACCGACCGCTGGGCGGGTGGTCAGGAGGCCAAGGAAGAGGGCGATACCGGGTTGGAGCAGAAGACGCATGGCCGCAATGTAGAAAGACCGTGGTCGTTAAAGCACACGCCTTAGGACCCGCTCCTTGAACGGTGTGTACGGTGGTTCCTGCAAGCCATGGTCGATCAAGGTGCTGGCGTGTACGATGCCCTTGGCGTGACTGAACAGCTCGAACGTGTAGCGGCCATGGTAACGCCCCATGCCGCTCGCGCCCACCCCGCCGAAGGGCATGTCGGGTGGCCCGAACTGTAACAGGCAGTGATTGATGCATCCGCCCCCGAAGGCGATCCGATCCCGGAAGAAGCGTTGTGTACTGCGGGAGCTGCTGAAGATGTAGGTGGCCAAAGGATGGGGGTTGCGTTGCACGATGGCCAGCACTTCCTCAGGCTCGGACCAGGGGATCACCGGGAGCACCGGGCCGAAGATCTCCTCGCGCATCACCGGGCTGTCCAGCGATACGTCGGTGAGCACGGCGGGTGCGATGTAGCGGTCCGCAGGGTCGAGCGCACCGCCGAGCACGAGCCGCCCTTGCGTGAGGTACTGCCTCACCGCGTCGAATCGCCGATCGTTCACCAAACGGGCCAGATGAGGACTTTGCTGGGGGTCATCGCCATACGCCCGGCGCACCGCCCGTTCGAAGTGGTCCAAGAACTCGTCCAGCACCGAGGAATGCACCAAGGCATGGTCCGTGGCGATGCACGTCTGTCCGGCGTTGAAGTACTTGCTCCAGGCGATCCTTCGGGCGGAGACCTTCACATCCACCCGGCGGTCCACGATGGCCGGGCTCTTCCCGCCGAGCTCCAGGGTGGCGGGCACCAGTCCGGGCGCCGCCAGGGCAAGGATCGAACGGCCAACAGCGGCACTACCGGTGAAGAACACATGGTCGAAACGGAAGCTCGCCATCAGCGCAGGCACCACGGTGGCTCCCGATCCGGACACCACCAGCACATGCCCGGGATCGAACACCTCCGCGATGATCCGGGAGATCACGGCGGTGGTATGCGGCACTTCTCCACTGGGCTTCAGCACGGCGCAGTTCCCGGCGGCCAACGCGCCCACCAACGGCGAAAGCAACAACAGTACGGGGTAGTTCCACGGTGCCACGATCAGCACCACACCGAGCGGTTCGCGCAGTACGACGCTCTCGGCCACCTGCAAGGCCAACGGAGTGGCGATGTGCCGGGGTGCGGCCCACGCTTCGAGGTGTTCCAGGGCTTGGTCGATCTCGCCAAGCAACAAACCGATATCGCTGAGGTATGCTTCGAACCGGGGTTTGCGCATGTCCGCATGCATCGCTGCGAGAAGTTCCTCCTCATGCGCCACGATGCTGCTTCGGAGCGCTTTCAAGGCCTTTTTCCGGCTGCCCAGGGAACGGGTGGCTCCGCTGTGGAAATGGCCCCGAAGACGCTCCAGCGCTGTTGCAAGCTCCGGTGCCACGGTGTTGTTCATGTGCACCAATGTAGGGGCTGTTCACCCGGCAAGGATGAAATCCCGCCCTTCCACCAGGCCGCGGGAAGTGAGGTAGGTGGCGATCCGATCGCCCGTGCCGCGCTGGCTGATGAACGATACGATGAACACCTCGCCGGCAGGCGGCAGGGCATGATGCGGGATGAACACAAGGCCCGGGAGGTGCCGCGGACGAACATCGGTGAAGGCATGGATGGCGATGCCCTCGGCCTCGAGCTGCGCAGCACGGTCACGGCACAGCGTACTGGTGCCGGCGATGATCACCGGGCGTCCGTTCAAGGTGCGTCGCATCCAACGCGCCAACCACTTCACCTTGGTGCCGAAGAAGGCGTCCACGCTGTAGTTCATGTGGGTGCGGCTGAGGCGGTCGGCATGGTCATTCCAGGTGAGCAGCTCGGCAGGAACCTTGGCGAAGCGCACTCCGTCGGCCATCCAACGCAGCCACAGCTCGTGGTCTTCGGGCAGCGGACCTGTGTCGTAGCCGCCGTGGTGCTCGAACAGTTCGCGACGGAACAGCACGGTGGGGTGGGCGAGGGGAGCGTCCACGAAGCGTTTCACATAATGCTCGTGCGGCGACAGGATGGTGTTCTGCCAGGCCACGAAACTCGCCATGCCCAGGCTTCGATCCACGGTGGTCGCGAAGGTGGTGCGCGTACCGACCACGGCCACCTCGGGGTGGGCCTCGAGGTAGGCCACTTGGGTCGCCAGCCGGTCGGGGTGGCTCCTGTCGTCGGCGTCCATCCGGGCGATATACCGCCCTTGCGCATGGGCAAGCCCGCTGTTCAGGGCGTGGGCGATCCCTTTCCTGGCCTCGCTCAGCAGGCGTATGCGGGGATCACGGCGCGACCAGGCATGCGCGAGCCGTGGCCCGGCATCCGTACTGCCATTGTCGATCAGAAGGAGCTCCCAGTCCGCGAAGGTCTGATCGACCATGCTGGCGATCGCGGCGTCGAGGGTGTGCGCCGTGTCGCGGTAGGGAAGCAGGATGGAGACCATCGGATTGCCGTTCGTGGCCCCACTCGGCCTCATGGTGTCATGCCCAGGTCCTGCATCCATGGGGATGGATCCGCCTGTTGTAACGTTCACGTCGCCGGGCATGTTCGTTCGGATCCCGCCCTCACGCTTCCGCGAGCGCCTTCAACACCAGCTCTGCTTTCTTCGACCCCACCTCGGCGATCACATCTTCGGGCAGGGCTTCTCGGATCCCCTTGATGGACCCGAACCGCTTCAACAGCTTTTGTGCCGTGGTGGGTCCGATGCCCTGGATCCCCTCCAAGCCGGTGCGCACGATCCGCTTGCTGCGCTTACCCCGGTGGTGCGTGATCCCGAAGCGGTGTGCTTCGTTCCGCAGGTGTTGGATCACCCGCAGGCTGCTGCTGCGCTTGTCGATATGGAGGGGGTACGGGTCGCCCGGGTAGTGGATCTCCTCCAGCTTCTTCGCGATGCCGATCACCGCTACCTTGCCCCGAAGCCCCAAGCGTTCCAGTGCGTTCATCGCGGCACCGAGCTGCCCCTTGCCACCATCGATCACGATCAATTGGGGCAGGGCTTCCCCTTCGGTCAGCAAGCGCGCGTACCGACGCTCCACGGCCTCTTCCATGCTGGCGAAATCGTCGGGCCCTTCCACCGTGCGGATGTTGAAGTGCCGGTAATCCTTCTTGCTGGGTTTGGCATCCTTGAACACCACACATGCGCTCACCGGATCGGTGCCTTGGGTGTTGCTGTTGTCGAAGCATTCGATATGACGCGGCAGTTCACTGAGGCGTAGGTCTTGTTTCAGCTGCTCCAGCACGCGCGTGGTGCCGGCCTCGGGATCCACCAACTTCTCCTGTTTCTGCTTGTCGGCCATGAAGTAGCGCGCGTTGCGCTCACACAGCTCCAGCAACTTCTTCTTATCCCCCACGCGGGGAACGGTGAATGAAAGGCCGGGAACCTCGATACCGGGATCGAAGGGCACGATGGCTTCGGGAGCGTGACCGGGATACCGTTCGCGCAATTCGGCGATCGCGAGCTGCAGCATCTCGCTGTCACTTTCGTCGAGCCTGCGTTTCAGCTCGATGGTGATGCCATGGACGATGGCCCCATCGATCACGCGCATGTAGCTCACGTACGTACTGGCGCTGTCGCTCACCAGGCCGTAGATGTCCACATCGCCGATGTCCGGATTCACCACGATGCTCTTGGCGCGGTAGTGTTCCAATCGTTCGATGCGTGAGCGATAGTCCTCGGCGGCTTCGAATTCCAGCCGCTCGGCGTGCTCGGCCATCAACAGCCGCATCGCCTTCAACAACCCGGTCACACGCCCTTTCACGATCTCCCGGACCTGTTCGATGTTCGCGTCGTATTCGGCTTGGTCCTGCAACCCTTCACACGGGCCTTTGCAGTTGCCGATGTGGTACTCGAGGCACCGCTTGAACTTCCCGGCGGCGATGTTCTTCGGCGAAAGGTCGAAGTTGCAGCTGCGCAACTTGTAGAGCTTGTGTACGAGCTCCAGCACGGTCTTCATGGTGCGCACTCCGGCATACGGCCCGTAGTACTCACTGCCATCCTTCTCGGGGTTGCGCATGCCCTCCACCCGCGGGAACCGTTCGTTGCGGATGCGGATGAACGGGAAGCTCTTGTCGTCGCGGAGGAGGATGTTGTAGCGCGGTTGATGCTGTTTGATCAAGGAGTTCTCCAAGAGCAGCGCCTCGAATTCCGTGGGCACATGGATCACGCGCAGGTCCACGATCTTGCGCACGAGGATGTTGGTCTTGCCGTCGGTGTGCGTCTTGGCGAAGTAGCTGCCCACCCGGTGACGCAGGTCCTTGGCTTTGCCCACGTACAGGATGGTGCCCTCGGCATCGAGGAACTGGTACACCCCCGGTGTGTGGGGAAGTAGCTTCACCTTTTCGCGAACGTCGAGTTCTGCCATGGCCAGGCAAAGTTCGGGGTTGCGGAGGTGTGGCGAGCTGGGCGCTGCCGCGGAACGGTCCGGCGGAACCATCAACAGCGTTCGCGCGGATCCGCAACGATGGATCCAACGCCCTACCTTGGCCCGGACCATAGCCCATCCCACACATGAAGTTCACAGCCACGCGTATCGCCGAACTCCTTCAAGGTGCCGTTGAGGGCGACCCGAACGCCACGGTAAGCGGTCTCTCCAAGATCGAAGAGGGTGGCGAAGGGACGCTTTCGTTCCTGGCGAACCCGGCCTACACGCAGTATGTGTACGATACGTCGGCAAGCGTGGTGATCATCGGTAGGGACCTGGAGCTGTCGGCGCCGGTGAAGACCACCCTGGTGCGGGTGGCGGATGCGCAGGGCGCTTTCGCCAAAGTGCTTGCGATGTACAACACCATCAAGCTCGACAAGAAGGGCATCTCGCCGCAGGCGGTGATCAACCCGGGCGTTTCACATGGTGAGGATTGCTATATCGGTGCACTGGCGTTCATCGGGGAGAATGTGAAGTTGGGCCGGAACGTGAAGATCCATCCCCAATGCCATATCGGCGATAATGTGACCATCGGCGACAACACCATGGTGTTCGCCAATGTCACCATCTACTCCGATTGTGTGGTGGGCGCCAATTGCATCATCCACAGCGGTACGGTGATCGGCAGCGATGGTTTCCGTTTCGCCACAGGGCCGGGTGGTGGAGCCAAGATCCCCCAGATCGGCAACGTGGTGATCGAGGATGATGTGGAGATCGGCGCCAACTGCGCCATCGATCGGGCCACCCTGGGCAGTACGATCCTGCGTCGGGGGGTCAAGTTCGATAACCTGATCCACATCGCGCACAACGTGGAGGTGGGAGAGAATACCTACTACGCCGCGGGCGGTGTGGTGGCGGGTTCCACCAAGATCGGGAAGAACTGCATGTTCAGTGGGCAAGTGGGCATCATCGGTCACCTGAAGATCGCGGACGGCACCATCATCGCTGCCCAAAGCGGTATCAGCAAAGACACGAAGGCGGGTGAGGCCTACATGGGATCACCGGCATTCGAGGTGCAGAAGTACCGCAAGAGCTATATCCACTTTCGGAATCTGGAGAAGCTCGTAGAGCGGGTGGAGAAGCTGGAGAAGGCCGCCAAGGCCCCATAGACCAACGGCGTCGGTGTGCGCTTTCGGGCATGGCCCGGCCCATTCTCCCTGGCTGTCGATGCACCGGATCTCCTGACAGGGTCGATCGAGCACGCAAGCGGATCGGCAGGGATCGGATTTCCCCATGGTATGACCGTTCGGTGCGCAGCGGTATGCGCTGTGGATGGCGCATGTGTGGCGTTGTTGTGTGTACGCGCGATCGGTCAGGGGCACCACACCAGTGGGGCCTCCGCTTCAATCCAGCCGGTGCGCCAGCGTCACCGTCTGCCGGTATTTCTCCACGTTGCCGCCGAGGTCGTACGCTTCCATCAGAACGATGTACGGCCCCATGCGCGCTTTGCTGCCGTTGTCCATGATCCCGTCCCACGAAACGGCACCGGTGGTGCCGAGCAGTTCGTTGTTCCACAGGGTACGCACTTCGCGCCCCGCGATGTCGAACACCTTCAGGGTGGCCACGAAGCCGGGTTGGTCGAAACGATAGCTGATGGTCAATAGGTCCTGGTGACCATCGTTGTCGGGGCTGAAGATCGCGGGGTCTATCGTCATCTCGCCGTGCGCCGTGGGTGCCGGGGCATACTGCGAGTTCTGGTACCCCGGTGTGGCTTTGCCGATGTCCTGTGCGGCGCTGTGCCAGTTGGTGTTGTCGGCAGTCGGGCGGTTGGGGTCCACACGTTCCAAGCTGGTGCCCTCGGACTGGTTCAGCAAGGTGAAGTGAAGGTCGTCCGAATAGCGGAACAGGTCGATCGTGTTGTTCGCGGCATCGGCCAGCACCACCGTGCCCGAACCGTTGTTGTAGCTCGGCAGGCTCATTTGCAGGAAACGGTCGGTGCGGCTCTGCGGATAGCGCGTGGCGATGTCGCCGGTGTTCGTGGCGAGCAGGATGTATTCGCCGGGCATCAGGATCACCGGGTCCGCGGTGAGCACGCGGAAGTTGGCGATCATCCCGTTGCTCTCGTTGGCCAATTGTAGCCCACCGAGGCTCAGGAATTTCGAGCTACGGTTGTACAGTTCCACGAAGTCGCTGCCCGAGCCCACCGGGTCGTACAGCACTTCGTTGATCACGATGTCCAGTGGTGCGATGGCCTCGGGAAGTGCGAAGGACCCCGTGGATGTGGCGATGGGGTTCCCGCTGCAATCCGCTACGCCATCCACCGTGATCGTGTGCATCACGCCTTCTTGTAGGGCGGTGCCGAGCAGCAATCGGACCCGGTCGTTCGCCGGAGCCACCGTTGCGATGGTCGCGATGTCCAGCGGTGGTTGGGTCGTATAACTGGCGCTGAGGGCGCTGGCCGGGTCCAGCCCTTCGTTGAACACCAATACGATCTCCGTGGCCGATACCACCTGCACGGCGTTCATCACCGGCGCCTCGGTGTCGGGCGTATCGTCGAACACGGAGTTCTGGGCACCGGGCGTGCCGCCACGCTCATCGTTGCTGGCGACCCAGTTGCTGGCGTCGCTGCAGGGCGCGAACGGGTCGATCCGCTCCAGTGACCAGCCACCGTCGTCCTTCACATCATCACCGTACCACGTGCTGGAGTACGTTACGGCATCGATCACCTGGTTCGTTCCGGTCATGAGGGTCAGGGTCGTGCCAGCGTTCAACAGCGCGGTGGTGCTCAGGCTCCACCCCATCACGTTCGGTAGCCCCGTGAAGTTGGCCAGTTGCGCATTGTTCACCAGCACCAGGTATTCGCCGGGGCCGAGCACCACGGCTGGTAATGCGGCCTGCGTGCTCAACGTGCTCACCTGCCAGCCGGTGAGGTCGAGGAATTTGTCCGTGGTGGCGTTGAAGAGTTCGAGCCATTCCGCATCGGGCAGTTGCACTACGGGGCTGGGGTCGGCCATGATCTCGTTGATCACCACATCGCCAGGCTCGGCCACGTCGGGCACCACGAACAGGAACGTATGGGGGCCGCTCGGTGCCATGGTGTTGCTGGCCAGGTCCTGCACCCCGTTCACCAGAAGGGAGTAGGTGGTACCGCTGATCAAGGCATTGGTCGGCGTCAGGTGCACCAGCGTGGGGTCGGAGCCGTCGAGGGTGGCGCCGGTAACGCCGTTGAACGGTAGCAGGTCGTAGGCGCTCACGTTCACCACCGATGCTTCGAGAAGTGCTTCGTTGAACCGCACATCCACCTGCGTGGCGCTGATGGGGGTGACCGACACTACCTCCGGCGGGGTGTTGTCCACGATCACCGAGCCCGCGTAGAAGTCGTCGTAGAAGAACTTGTTGGCGTTGCTCACCGTGTAGGTGCAACGGACACCGATATGGGCGCTCGTGGTGTGGGTCGCACTCGTTCCGCCGGCTTGCAGCACGTAGTTCGTTCCGCCTGTGGGATCCACGAGCAGTTGCCAGTTCCCGACCGCATCGCGCCGCACCTGCACGCCCACGTCGAATGCGTTGGCGATCTGTGCTTCCGTACCCCGGCAAACGCTGGTGCTGGTGGTGCCGGTCTGCTCGAAGAGTTCGATGGCGTCATTGCTGTTCGCCTCGCCGAACTGCAGGAAATACCCGTTCAGCGGTCCGGTGAGGTCGGCTTGGTCGCTCACCAGGTACACCCGCCCGTAGTTGCTGGCGCTGCCGGAGAAGCTCTGTTTCACCCGTACGCGCCACTCCATGTCGTCCAGTGTGGACATCGGGTTCGCGCTCCGCAGTTGGCTGGTGGCCGCCACGGTGTTGTTCAATTGAAGCTGCTGGGTGGCGTTCACGATGAACACGCCCACATCGCCCTCCCATGCTGGACCGTTGGTGAAGTCGCCGTCGTTGAAGTCATCCGCGAACTGGGCCTGCGCCATGGACACGACGCAAAGGAGGAACGCGGTGGACAATGATCGGAGGCACATGCAGCGGATGGGTTGAACAGGAGGCAAGGTAATGTTTCAGACGCCGTTCAATGCGGCAACCCTGGGCCGGTGGGCCGGGTGCGGGGTAGGGCGCATCCACCGGCGCTCTGCTATCTTGCCGGACGCATGTCCACCCCCGAACAACAGGCCCGCGAGCGCATCGACGCCATGCTCGCTGCCGCCGGCTGGACCGTGCAGGACAAGAAGCACCTGAACCCCTCCGCCGCCTTGGGCGTGGCCGTGCGCGAGTACGACACCGATGCGGGCCCGGCGGACTACATCCTCTTCGTGGACCGCGTGCCCGTGGGCGTGGTGGAGGCCAAGAAGCCCGAGGAAGGGGAGAAGTCCACCATGCACGAGGAGCAGGCCGAGGGCTACGCCACCGCCAAGCTGCGCTGGACCATCGGCCAGAGCTCCCTGCCCTTCTGCTACCTCAGCACCGGCGAGATCACCAAACACTGGGACCTGCGCGACCCCAAGCCCCGCGCCCGCGAGGTCTTCAGCTTCCATCGGCCGGAGACCTTGCAGGAGCTTTTGCGCGACTCCGGCTCGGGGGCCGGAGTGACAACATCGTTGCGCCAGCGCCTCACGCAATTCCCGCCGCTGGACCCCATCGGCCTGCGCGATTGCCAGGTGAACGCCATCACCAACCTCGAGAAGAGCCTCAGCCTGAACAAGCCGCGCGCCCTGGTGCAGATGGCCACCGGCAGCGGCAAGACCTTCACCGCCATCACCAGCATCTACCGCCTGCTGAAGCCGCCCGTGCGCATGCGGCGCATCCTCTTCCTGGTGGACACCAAGAACCTGGGCGAACAGGCCGAGCAGGAATTCCAGAGCTACACGCCCAACGACGACCGCCGCAAGTTCACCGAGCTGTACACCGTGCAGCGCCTCACCAGCAGCTTCATCGATGCCGGCGCGCAGGTGTGCATCAGCACCATCCAGCGCATGTACAGCATCCTGCAAGGCGAGGACCTAGCGGAGGGCGCCGACGAGGCGGCGCCGGCGGATGTGGCCCGCGCGATGGCCGGGGCGGGATCTGTACGGGCGCATCATGATGCGCCCTCCGCTCCGGCCCCCGTGACCTACAATGCCACCTACCCGCCGGAATTCTTCGACCTCATCATCGTGGACGAGTGCCACCGCAGCATCTACAACCTATGGCGGCAGGTGCTGGAGTACTTCGATGCCTTCCTCGTGGGCCTCACCGCCACGCCCGACAGCCGCACCTACGCCTTCTTCAACGAGAACGTGGTGAGCGAGTACACCCACGAGCAGGCCGTGGCCGATGGCGTGAACGTGGGCTACGACGAGTACTTGATCGAGACGCGCATCACCAAAAAGGGCGCGGAGATCAAGGCGCAGCAGCAGATCGACAAGCGCGACCGCCTGACGCGCAAACGCCGCTGGGAACAAACCGACGAGGACATCACCTACACCGGCAAGCAACTGGACCACGACGTGGTGAACCCCAGCCAGATCCGCACCGTGATCAAGGCCTTCAAGCGCGCGGTGGAAACGGAGATCTTCCCCCACCGCACCGAGGTGCCCAAGACGCTCATCTTCGCCAAGACCGACAGCCACGCCGACGACATCATCCAGATCGTGCGCGAGGAATACGGCGAGGGCAACGACTTCTGCAAGAAGATCACCTACGGCACCCAGGAGGACCCCAAGGGCCTGCTGGCGCGCTTCCGCAACGACTACCACCCACGCATCGCTGTTACCGTGGACATGATCGCCACCGGCACCGACGTGAAGCCGCTGGAGTGCCTGCTCTTCATGCGCGACGTGAAGAGCCGCAACTACTTCGAGCAGATGAAGGGCCGCGGCACCCGCACCCTCGATGCCGACAGCCTGAAGAAGGTGAGCCCCAGCGCCACGACCAACAAAACGCACTTCGTGCTGGTGGACGCCGTGGGCGTGACCAAGAGCTGCAAGACCGACAGCCGTCCGCTGGAGCGCAAGCCCGGCGTGAGCCTGAAGGACCTGATGATGCAGGTGGTATTGGGCCAGCGCGATGCCGACACGCTCACCAGTCTGGCCAACCGCCTCACGCGGATGGAGAAGCAGATCAGTCCCAAGGAGAAGGAAGAATTCACAGTGAAGGCCGGTGGTAAAAGCATCCAGCGGATCGTCCGCGATCTGCTGGATGCGCACGACCCGGACGTTGTAGCGTCGACCCAGGGGGTCGACCTA
>CAUJED010000104.1:0-93202 GCA_963169535.1 Bacteroidota bacterium
GTGTCATACGATGCCAGCATGTTCTCCAGCATCACCGTCACATTCTCTTTCTCGCTGGTGATCGCGGCCACTTGTTGCTGGGTCTGTTCCACCTCCTTGCCGCGGTTCATAAGCATCCAGAACATCACCACGTTGCTGAGCAGCAGGAGTACCACCAGCAGCAATAAGCCGGTGTTGGAGCGGTTCTTGGATCCGGGGTTGTTTTCGCTGTTGTGTTCCATAGGGGTGTTCCCGAATCGTTCGGGACCGCTAAATTACAGGCACCGAAAAAGGGGCATGGAGAATAACGTTCCGCTTATCAACAAAGTATTGAACCCATGACCACCGCCATCGCAGGGGCGTTCCGCGATCTCGCCGGGCTATTCCTTCCACGGCGATGTGGTGGTTGTGGGCAAGGCCTGCGGCACTTCGAGCACTGCTTGTGTTCCTTCTGTGAGGCTGATCTGCCCCGTACCCGGTTCCATGATGACCCGAACAACCGGGTGGAGGTCCTTTTCCGAGGCAAAGCGCAGCTCGAAGCCGCGAGTGCGTTCCTCCTTTTCAACCCCCATGGCATGGTGCAACACATGCTACACCGGATCAAGTATCAGCATGATCGCCAGTTGGGCCTGGAGTTGGGCCGTTACATGGGGGAGGACCTTCGGCGGAGCGAACGCTTCGCTACGGTGGACCTGCTCATACCCGTCCCGCTGCATCCCCGTAAAGAGCACATGCGAGGGTATAACCAGAGTCAGTTACTGGTGGATGGAATGCGCGAACGGTGGCCAGTACCGGAAATCGGTAAGGGGTTGGTCCGCGTGGTGCGAACGCCATCGCAGACCCGCCGGAACCGTTTGGATCGCTGGTTGAATGTGAAGGAGGCGTTCCATCTACCGGAGCCGGAGAAGCTGCGCGGCAGGCATGTGCTGATCGTGGACGATGTGGTGACCACAGGCGCCACCTTGGAAGGCTGCGTGGCCGCTCTCCGCACCGTCCCGGATATACGGATCAGCGTGTATGCGGCCGCGTGTGCATGAGCCATTGGGGCCAGGGATACCTTTGCACCAACATCGCATGCAAGAACAGATCACTTTACCTGCTACGGACGACCGGGTGGCGCTCTTCACGGCGCTGATGCCACAGATCCGCGAACTGCTGCGCGAGGAGCGGGATCCGATCGCGGCGTTGGCCAACGTGGCCGCTGCGCTACGACAAGCCTTCGGGTGGCATTGGATCGGTTTTTATCGTGTGATGGGGGCGGAGTTGGTGCTCGGCCCCTTCCAGGGCCCCGTGGCTTGCACGCGGATCGGTTATGGCAAGGGGGTATGCGGCACCTCCTGGCAGGAGGAGAAGACCATCATCGTACCGGATGTGGCGAAGTTCCCCGGCCACATCGCATGCAGTGCCGCTTCTCGATCGGAGATCGTGGTGCCCATCCGCGATAGCGATGGTCGCATCGCTGCCGTTCTGGATATCGATAGCGTGGTGGAGGGCGACTTCACCGTGGTGGATGGCCACGCACTGGAACAATTGTGCGAACTGCTCGAGCCCTTGTTCTAATGGGGCGTTCCGGTGTGGTGCTGGCGATGGTCGTGCTCTTGGGCGGCTGTGCGAGCGTGCAGCCTATTTCTGGCGGGGAGCAGGATGTGAAGGCACCGGCCCTGATCCATGCGCGACCACCGGATCGCAGTACCTCGTTCAATGCGCGTGCCATCCTGCTCGAGTTCGATGAACGCATCCAGTTGGATCGGGTGCGCGAGCGGATGTTGGTCTCCCCGCCGTTGGACACCGCGCCTGATGTGCGGCTCGTAGGCCCCACACGGCTCGAGGTGCGGTTGAACGCCCCATTGGCTCCGAACACCACCTACACGTTCAACCTGGGCGAGAGCGTTAAAGACCTGACCGAAGGGAACATCGCCGCGGGGCTGAGCTACGTGGTGAGCACGGGACATACCGTGGACAGCGGGATGGTGGCAGGGGCCGTGACCAATGCGTTCACCGGTTCAGCCGCGAAGGGGATCCTCGTGGGCCTGTACGCAGCAGGTGATACGAGCGCTTTCAGGACGGGGAGGCCGGCATACATGACCCGTACCGATGCCGCAGGGAGGTTCACCATTGGGAACCTTCCTCAGGGTCGCTTCAGCGTGATGGCCTTGCAGGACAAGAACGGCAACTACCGGTACGACCTGCCCAATGAGGAGATCGCGTTCCTGGATGGCGACCATGTACTGATCACTTCGGACTCTTCCGCTGCCCCCGTGGACTTGCGGGTGTTCCTGCCCGTGAGCGCACGCCAGCAGGTACGGGCCTATACGGTCACCGCCGATGGCGCGTTGGAGGTGGTGTTCGCAAAAGGCGTCGACAGCGTGCGGGTAAGGGATGTGGGGCGCGAAGGAGGTTCCCTGTCCTGGACGCCCGAGTATTCCACAACACAGGATACCGTGCTGCTTTGGCCGTCGGACACCACCCTGTTGGCTTCCGGCAGGTACGAGATCCAGGCAGGGTCGGAGGTGGTCGACACGCTTGGCTATCGACCTACGCGCAAGCGGCCGTTCCATACCGGACTGGCCGCACAGCTGATCGAGGGTAACGAAGGTGCATTCATCGTGCTGCGGAGCAGCCGACCGATCGCGGAATGGGACAGTACACGCATCAGCTTGCGCAGCGATAGTGCGGATGTCCCCTACCGTATCGGTCGAAAGGGCCTCCGGTCCTTGGCCTTGGAGTTCGAGGCGCGTGATGGAATGCCATTGCGATTGCTCGTGGGTCCGAAGGCCGTACACGATATCCATGGCGGGGTCAATGACTCGCTGCGTGTTTCGCTGGGCGCGGCCATGGAGCGTTCCACGGGCACCCTGGAGGTGAACCTCTCCGGCCTGGACCCCACGCGGCGTTATATACTACAGTTGCTTGAAGGACAACAACGCGTTCAACAGGAGGTCCGGGTAGTGGCTGCCGATCCAGTGGTGCAATGGAAGCTGCTGTCTCCGGGCATGCGCGACCTGCGACTGATCGAGGACATGAACGGTAACGGACGATGGGACCCCGGGGAGTGGGCCACGTTGAAGCAGCCGGAGCGTACCTGGTACCATACGGGGTCCGTGAACATTCGAGCGGCCTGGGAGGTGAAGGTGGATTGGCCCATCGATGGGCGTTGATCCACCTGGCACGGTGGCACCCGTTCCGTGGCAGGCTGGCGATCGCGGTCGAGGGTGGCCGGGGCCTGAGAGGCTTTTCCGCTCCAAGACCGGGATGGGGTGACTTGCGGGTCGCTTGTCGGTCCGCACCGACCATGAACCTTGGTCGTGTGCCTTGCGTAGAAAGGCCGCCACCACCCTTCACTCTTCGGTGGTCGATGATGAGCCGTTGCATACTATCCACTCTTGGAGCCATACGTTGGAGCCGCTGGTGCATCCTGCTCCTCGCGGTCATTGACCTGCATGTTTCGTTCGGACAGAACGCAACGCTCGTTCCCACGCGCGGCACTCGATTCTGGACTGGATTCATGCAGAACGGCTTCGGGGCACAGACCCTGAAGGTGCAGGTCATCGCGCGTAACGCGACCACAGGCACTGTGAGCATCCCGCTTTCCGGATGGAGCACCACGTTCAGTGTGGCGGCCAACGGGGTCACCGTGATCGATATCCCCACATCGGCGGAGAACACCGGCTCGGGGGTCGTGGCGGCCAAGGGGGTGCTCATCCAGACCCAGGATAGTGTGAACGTGGTGGCCACGAGCCTACAGAACTTCACGCACGAAGCTTCGCAGGTCCTTCCTGAAGCCGCTTTGGGCAACCGCTATCGAGTGGATGCCTATCAAGGTCTTCCGAACTTCAACAACCTGCACAAGAGCGAGCTGCTGGTGGTGGCCACGCAGGATGGAACCCAGATAAGGATCACCCCATCGGTCAACAGCTCGAGCGGCCAGCTTGCTGGGGTACCTTTCGTTGTGAGCCTGAATGCCGGGCAGACCTATCAGCTTCAAGCCGCCACCGATGCACTGGACCTGACCAATACCATCGTGGAGGCCACCTCGGCCAGTGGTACTTGCCGCCCGTTCGTGGTGATCGGTGGTTCCATGTGCGCCACGGTCCCTGGCGCATGCCAGGCTTGCGACATGATCTTCGAACAGCTCGTTCCCACCTCGGCATGGGGTACGCTATACTACACCGCGCCGGTTCATGGGGTGAACACCAGCACGTACCGGATCCTCGCCGAAGAGAACGGTACCACGGTCACCGTGAACGGTGGGGCCCCGATCATCCTGAACGCCGGGCAACGGCATGAGATCAACGGCAGCACGTCGCCGGTCTGCATCCAAGCCAGCCAACCCGTGAGCGTGGTGCAGTTGATGGAAGGTTACAGTTGTGCCGGGAATGGCGACCCATCGATGTGGTTGGTGTCCCCGGCAGAGCGCATGTCCGAACAGGTGGCGTGGCAGACCTCCGCATCCTCGCTCATCACCCAGCACAGCGTTAGTGTGGTGGTGCCCAACGCGGCCGTAGGTCAGCTCACCCTCGATGGCGCGGTGGTCCCAGCGGGCCAGTTCCAATCGTTCGCGGGATGCAGCGATCGCAAGCATGTGAAACTCGCTGTCGCACCCGGTCGGCATGAGCTCCGCGCTGCGGCAGGCCTTCAGGCCTACATGTTCGGGACCGGGTATGGGGAAAGCTACGGGGCCAGTATCCATGATGTGAGGTCGGTGCCCGTACCCCAGGACTCCATCGTGTGTGGTGGCGGCCCCATCACGTTGAACGCTCCGGAGCCGCTGAACAACCCGGTTTGGACGGAGGCGGCGTCACCTTCCACCGTGTTGGCCACGGGCCTTTCCTATGCGTTCACTCCCGTACAGACCGGTAGTTACACCGTTTCGGGCACCTCGCCCTTGAGCGGATGCCCACGGAGCTTCACCTACCATGTGGGGCTGCCCCTCACCATTCCGACCTGGCTCACGGCGAACGACGAGCCGGAGATCACCATCTGCCAGTATAGCTCAGTGCAATTGGCCTTGGTGCCACCACCGGATCCGGCGTGGTTCGAGATGCAATGGACGCCAGCGTTCTCCTTGAGCAACGACACCATCGCCGACCCCATCGCCACACCAATGTCGACCACATGGTACCGGGCCCGGGTGTTCAGCCCGAGTGGTTGTGGGAACCTGGATGACAGTATCCGCGTGAATGTGATCCCGGCGAGCATCGTGGAACTGGAGACCACGGTACAACCTGCTGCCATTTGCGTAGGTCAGACCGTTCAGCTGGGGAGCAAGGCACTGCGTGCACTGGCCATGGACCTGTTCGATGGCGCACCCGGCAGCAGTTGGACCGCGATCCAGGGCGGGGTGGTCAGCGATGTCTGTGGTAGCCATAGTGGGAAGGCGCTCTACTTCAACGGCGCGGGCCAGCGTTATGCGCAGACCACCGCGTTCAACACCATTGGTGGAGGCAAGCTTAGGTTCCAATTGAAGGTCGCCACAGGAACGGCGCCATGTGACGATGCCGACATCGGCGAGGATATCGTGCTGGAGTATTCGACCAACAACGGAATCAACTGGACCTTGATCTCGACCTATGACGAAAGTGGATACCCGGCCTTCACGCCGATCGATGAGAGCATCCCTGTGGGTGCGCAGCACACGACCGCGATGTTCCGGCTGCGCCAGCTTTCGCACAATGGTGCCGGCCACGACAATTGGGCCATCGACGATTTCCTGATCGGTCGGTATGATGATGCATATCTCAGCTATGCGTGGAACGGACCTGGGCCGTTGAACAACGCCGGCTTGTACAACCCCGTAGCCACGCCAACCACTTCCGGCTGGTACGTGCTCAATGCCACCGATCCCGCGGGAGGTTGTGTCTACCAGGATTCGGTGTACGTCCGGGTCGATCCCGCGTTCAGCATCGCGGTCACACCGAACACCACGCTCTGTGCAGTGGCAGGCACGCCGATCACCGCCACCCCTTCCTCCGGATCCGGCATCACCTACGCATGGTCGCCGAACAACGGCACCCTGAGTGCCACCAACGTGCAGTCGCCAACGGCCACACCGGTCACCACCACCACGTACGGTGTCGTGGCCACAACGGACATCGGCTGCACGGCCTCGGGCCAGGTCACCATCACCGTGGGGCAGTTGCTCAGCATGGATGTGAGCGCTTCCAACGATACGCTGTGCCAGGGCCAGTCCGTTCAGTTGCATGCCGTGGCCGATGGTGGTTCGGGCCTCACCTACGCCTGGACCGGTGCCGGCCTCTCGAGCACCAGCATCCCCGATCCCGTGGCCACATCCACGCAGACCACGACCTACACCTGCACGGTAACGCACACGGCAAGTGGTTGTCAGCTGAGCCAAAGTGTGACCGTCGTGGTGACCACCGGGTACACCGCCAATGCCGGACCGGATCTGACGCTCTGCTCCACGTTGGGCCACCAGCTCGCTGTACAGCACAACGTGCCGAACCCGCACTACACGTGGACACCGGCGGCCGCACTGAACGCCGCGAACATCGCCGCGCCCACGATCATGGTCGAAGGGAGCGCCACCTATGCGGTGACCATCACCGATGCCAACGGGTGTAGTGTGAGCGATGAAGTGGTGATCACACGGGCTTTCGCTGGCGTGCCGGCGCAGGCCACGGCCAGTGCCTGTGCGAGCACTCCACCCACGATCACCGCACCGGCCACGGGCGCCAGCTACATCTGGTCCACGGGCCAACACACCGCCAGTATCGTACCTGCCGTTTCCGGTCCGCATACCGTGACGGTGACCGATGCGCAGGGATGCGAGGTCTCCACCACCTTCCAGGTAACGTTGCACCCGATGCCCGTGGTCGATCTGGGTCCGGACGTTTCCCTGTGCGGGGTCGGCCAATATGGCCTGAACGCTGGGAATTCGGGCAGTGCGTTCGCTTGGAACACCGGGGCTACCGGCCAACAGTTGATGGTGACCACCAGCGGGACCTACTCCGTACAGGTGACCTCCCCGTACGGGTGCGTTGGCAGCGATGCCGTTTCGGTGGCCTTGAACCCGTTACCCACCGATGTGCTGGCGGATGTGAGCAGCTGCATCACCTCGCCGGTGATACTGAACGCGGGGAATGCCGGAGCGACCTACACCTGGAGCATCGGGGCCACCACGCAGAGCATACAGCCCTTGGCCAGCGGCACGTATAGCGTGACCGTGACCACCGCGCAGCAATGTTCGGCCACCTTCGATGCCGTGGTCGATCTGCTTCCCGAAGTACACGTGGATCTGGGGCCTGACACCACGGTCTGCGCTGGGAGTACGGTCACCTTGGACGCCGGCAACCCTGGAGCGAGCTATACCTGGAACACGGGAGCGACCACACGAACGATCACCACGACGAGCGCTGGGACATACTCCGTCACGGTGAGCAATGCGGCATGCAGTGCCACCGATCAGCGCACCATCCAGGTGCGCTCACTGCCCGCGGACCTGTTGGAGGATGCGACACGGTGCATCGGCGAGAGTGTCACCCTCGATGCGGGTATCGATGAGGTGACCTACGTATGGAGCAATGGCGGAACCGGCCGTACGATCCAGGTGCAACAGGGTGGAACGTATACGGTCACCCTCACCGACGACATCGGTTGTTCGGCGACGTATGACGCCGTGGTGCAGTTCGTACCTCCTCCGGTCGTGGAACTTGGGCCAGATACGGTGCTCTGCGATGGTGAGGTGCTCCTTCTGGACGCGGGCGTTCCCGGCGCCACGTACATATGGAACACTGGTGCCACCACACGGACCATACCTGTAAGGAGTGCGGGCGTTCACAGCGTTCAGGTGAGCAATGGGTCGTGCCAGCGTACCGATTCCATCAGCGTAGGCTTCAATCCCTCTCCGGTTCAAATGGCGACCCGACAGTTCCGCACCTGCCTCGGCGAGGAGGAGCATTTCGTACGGATCGATGCCGGCAACACCGGATCGCGGTACGACTGGAGCACAGGTGAGCATTCACGGGTGATCCTCGCAGGTGCCTATGGTTGGTACGTGGTGGAAGTGACCAACCAGTTCGATTGTGCGGCGCGCGATTCCGCAGAGGTGGTCGAATATTGCCCCTCGGCCATCTTCGTGCCGAACACGTTCACCCCGAACGGCGACGGGACGAACGACATCTTCATTCCCGTGGGGAAGAACATCGCGAGCATGCATCTCTGGGTCTTCGACCGTTGGGGGAACCTGCTCTTTGAGAGTGATGATCCGACCATGGGTTGGGATGGCACCTACGCGGGATCCATCGTGAAGAACGACATCTATGTGTGGCGGTTGAGCTACAAGTTCCAGGAAAAGGATGGAACGCTCGGCATGGAGCAGGAGCAAATGGGACACATCCAGGTGTTGCGGTGACCGCTACGGCAGCGGTCTTCCTACGAAGAAGGAGACCCTGTTGACCGCGTTATCAGTCGCGTATGACGAACATGTCGGCGTCCACCAGCACCGGGAACTTCGCGCGGAATTCGGCGAGTGCTTTCCAGTCCAATCGGATGGTCTCCAGGCCCTCCTGCGAAGGCTCCACACGGGAGATCACTTCACCCTTGGGGTCTACGACGACACTGTCGCCGCTGTACGGAAGGCCGTTCCCATCCTTGCCCACGCGGTTCACGCCCGCGACATAGCATTGATTCTCGATGGCCCGTGCCAGCAGCAACGTATTCCACGGATGGCGCCGCACTTCGGGCCAGTTGGCCACGTAGAGCGCGAGATCGTAAGGTGGCTGCGTATCGTTGCGCGAGAACACCGGGAAGCGCAGGTCGAAGCAGATCTGCAAGAGGATCCGCCACCCCCGGCACTCCACCACGTTGCCATCCCCACCCCGTGTATAATGGTCGTTCTCCTTGGCGAAGCGGAAGAGATGCCGTTTGTCGTAAGTCTCCACTTCGCCATCGGGCTTCACGAACAGGCCACGGTTGTAATACTTCCCTTTCTCCTTGATGATGGCGCTGCCGTAGATCGCCGCGTCCAGTGCCTTGGCCTGTTCACGCATCCATTGCACCGTGGCCCCTTTCATCGTTTCGGCGAGTTCACGGCTGCGCATGCTGAACCCGGTGGTGAACATCTCAGGCAGCACGATGAGGTCCGTACGGCCCTTCAATGGGACCAGCTTCTTGGTGAACATCCGACGGTTGGCCGCGGCATCTTCCCAATGGAGTTCGCTTTGCACGATGGTAAGTCGGAGGCCTTTCTTGGCCTTGCGCACGCGCTTGGCCTCCGCCTTCTCCTCTTGGAGCCTGTATCGCTCCAACCGTTCCATCAAACCCGACATAGCTTTTCGATCGCAGCGTCCAAGGTACGGTCTTGTTTCGCGAAGCAGAAACGTAGCAGGTGTTGCCCGGTCGGTGGTTCTTTGTAGAACGGCGAAAGCGGGATCGTCGCTACACCGAATGCTCTTGCCAAGTGCTCCGCGAACGCGAGGTCGTTCTGATCGCTGATCGCGCTGTAGTCCGCCGTCTGGAAGTAGGAGCCCTCGCAGCGCAACAACTTGAAACGGGAATTCGCCATGCCCGTGGCGAACCGGTCGCGCTTGGCCTGGTAGAAGGCTGGGACCTGTTCGTAGTTCTCGGGCTCCTTCATGTACTCGGCCAATGCCACCTGCTGCGGTGTATGCACACTGAACACATTGAACTGGTGCACCTTGCGGAACTCGGCCATCAACTCCCTCGGCGCGAGCGCATAGCCCATTTTCCAGCCCGTGGTGTGGAAGACCTTGCCAAAGCTGAAGATCACGAAGGCGCGTTCCCGCAGGTCCGGATGATGGATCACCGAAGCGTGCGCCTCCCCATCGAAGACCAAGTGCTCGTACACCTCGTCGCTCAGGAGGATGATGTTCGTACCACGCAGCATTTCAGCGATGCGGCGCATGTCCGCATCGCGCAGGATCGCACCCGCCGGGTTATGCGGGGTGTTGATCATGAGCATGCGCGTGCGCGGAGTGATGGCAGCCTTCACAGCATCCGCATCGAACCGCATATCGGTGCCCAAGCGAACATGCACCGATTTGCCGCCGAATAGCTCCACCGTGGGTGCGTAGCAGTCGTAGGCCGGGTCCACGATGATCACCTCATCACCGGGATGCACCACCGCACCGATGGCCGTGAAGATGGCCTGCGTGCCGCCGGCGGTAACGGTGACTTCCGTGTCCGGATCATAGCTGAAGCCATAGAGCCTTTGCACCTTGGCGGCGATCGCCTCGCGGAGAGCAGGCAGGCCGGGCATGGGCGCATACTGGTTGTGGCCGGCCTTCATCGCGGCATCGACCAACGCGCTCAACCTACTGTCGATCGGGAAATCCGGGAATCCCTGGCTGAGGTTGATGGCGCCGCACTCCTGCGCCAACCTGCTCATCACCGTGAAGATGGTGGTGCCTACGCGGGGTAGTTTACTATGAATGGCCATTCACGGAGCGGGAGGAAGAGTAGCCAGTAACCGAAGGATCGCCTGTTTCAATGGACCAAGATCGTTGGTCACCGTGCTCCAGACCGTTGGAATGTCCACACGGTAATAGTCATGCACAAGCACGTGCCGCATAAACACGACTTGTTTCCATGGAATGGCCGGTTCAGCATCCAGCGTCTCTTGAGCGATCCGTGAAGCCGCTTCTCCGATCACCTCTAACTGTTTCACCACCGCAAAGCGCAGCATCGCATCCTGGGCAAGGTCCTCAATGGATCGAGCCATCATGAAACCTTCGATCAACTCGACGGCTTCCAGGATGTGCTGGACGCGGATGCGGTCACCGAGCCTGTCGCGCATAGATCGGAAGGAGGTCGCGCTTCACGTACTTCTCCACATGCGGTGAAAGCGCCTCACGGGTGACCACATCGACCTGCCTGCCCAGCAGTTCCTGAAGGTCCCCGATCATGCCGAAGAAGCCCAAACCGAAGGGCACCGAGCGGTCCAAGTCCACAAGGATGTCCACATCGCTCTGCTCATCAGCTTCGCCGCGCGCGAACGAGCCGAAGAGGTAGGCGTGTACCACCGGCTTCGTGGCGAAGTAGGCCCGCAGTCCTTCGATCTGTTCGGGTGTCAACCGCATACCTCAAAGGTAGCGGCTTCCGTGATGCTGGTGGCAAACGGACAGGCGGAAGGTCGATCGGCGGATGGCATGGACCCCATCCTGCTATCGTGGAGTTGGAATACAGGTCCGTGGTCAAGCTCAGTGGTCTGCTATGCGAGCCCCCTTGAAGGCCCGAACACGGCGATGAACTCCGCCGGGGTGACAATGGCGTTCTGCCAATTTAGCAATGGACCCTACCGACCCAAGAGCATCAGGGGCTCCTCCACCGTCTGGAGAGCCTACCGAGGTTTGAAGCCTATCTGCAATGCATCTGAATTCGCATCATCCGGCCGTCGATCGTCCGATGGCTAGGAGAAGGACTAGAACAAGAACATGGGAACGAGCAACTATGAGCGTAACGTCCTTCCAACCGGTGTCGTGGAGTTCGTGGTACACCCCGCCGATCTGCCAACGGCCAGCGGAGGTCCGGCCGGGTTTGTCATAAAGCTCATTCCCTTCGGCGCATGGCTGTTCAGATTGATCCATGAAATGGCATATGAAAAGCCAATGGAGAAGATACGCTCCTCTGGAGGCCGGTTCTCAGTGGATGGGAATGGGATCCGACAGGGTGATGGCGTTATGATCCCCAAGGATCGGATACATAGGTTGGTGATCAAGAATAGTGTTACCGATGATCCTCGTTACATCGGGACACATGGCCGTGGCATGCAAGAACATGCGCGAATGACGGATCTGAACAGAGCCGCTGCGGTGTCGTACACCTTGGTGGCCGAGGCAGCAGGGCAGGGCTACACGCTCGCTGGAGGCATGACAGAGACTACGGCTTATGGGTTGATGCAGGATGTGCGGGCAGCACTTGGACAGTAGGAACATGGTCGCCCTCTGTCTTCAATGGGTTTGACCCTGCACCTGCCCGCCATTGCCCTCTCTTTTTGACATAGGCGCTTGGCTCAAGTGTATTTCGAGGGTCTTCTATTGGCATGTGCGTGGACGCGCCATGGGAGCCATGTGATCCACCAACAACAGCCTTATACCCGACATTCGGCGAGGACCTTCGTGCGAAATGCGGGATCGGACTCCTGATGCCGAAATGCTATTGTGTCAAGTCTCGATCCGTGGGTTCTACGTTGATCACTCCTTCGTCACCGTGGCCACCAAGTACTCCCGGTTCAATCGTGCGATGTTGGCGATGCTGATCTGTTTGGGGCATTCCACTTCGCAGGCGCCGGTGTTACTGCAGTTGCCGAAGCCCTCCTTGTCCATCTGCTCCACCATGGCCAGCGCACGACGCTTGCGCTCCGGCTTGCCCTGGGGCAGCAACGACAGTTGGGCCACCTTCGCCGCGGTGAACAGCATGGCACTGCCGTTGGGGCAGGCGGCCACACAGGCGCCGCAGCCGATGCACGTGGCGGCGTCGAAGGCCTTGTCGGCATCGTCCTTCGGGATCGGAACGGCGTTGCCGTCCACCAGATTGCCGCTGGTGTTCACGCTCACGAAACCGCCTGCCGCTTGGATGCGGTCGAAGGCGCCGCGATGCACGGCGAGGTCCTTGATCACCGGGAAGGCCGTGCTGCGCCAGGGCTCCACATAGATGGTATCGCCGTCCTTGAACTTGCGCATGTGCAGCTGGCAGGTGGTAATGCCCCGGCCCGGTCCGTGCGGCTCGCCGTTGATGAACAGGCTGCACATACCGCAGATGCCCTCGCGGCAATCATGATCGAAGGCGATGGGATCCTCGCCCTTGCGCACGAGTTCGTCGTTCAGCACGTCGAGCATCTCGAGGAAGGACATGTCCTCGGAGACATCGTTTACCGGATAGTCGACGATCCTGCCTTTGTCATTCGGGCCGTTCTGGCGCCAGATCTTGAGTGTGAGTTTCATGGTGCGAATGTGATGAGGAGAAGAGGTGATGAAGTGACGAAGCAGACCTTGTTCGTGGACCGTTGCATCACCGTTTCTCCAATGAGTTCATGAACCGGAGAAGTCCCGAACTGAGGACGTTCAACATGTTCATCGCGGGTTCGATATCCTTCCTTTCAACCCACCCACGCCGTGCGGCGATCTCCAACTGGGTCTCCACTTCATGCGCGGAACCGCGTGCGTAGCTCAATCCAAGAAGCAGATAGCCCCGTTTGTTGCGCCCCCAACCCTCGGCAATATTCGAAGGCACGGATACGGAGGCACGCCGCACTTGGGTAGTGAGTCCATAGTGCTCCTCCTTCGGGAACCGCGCACTGAGTTCGTAGACCCGGTCAACAAGGTCTATCCCCTGCTGCCAGACCCGGAAATCCCGGAAGTGCGACACGTAGCCTTTTCCCTCTGGTTCGGAAACCTGCGAAACAGCCTCCCCGATCTCGAAATATCCGGTCGGGTCCCAATCCTGATCCTTCAGGCTATAACGTACCGGCTCTTCACTCATGGCCTCTCGTTTACGGTTCTTCTCTTCCTTACCTCTTCTCCTCCTCTTCTCCTCCTCTTCTCTTCCTCTTCTCTTCCTCTCTTCTTCACCTCCTCACTTCTTCACTTCCTCTCTTCTTCACTTCTTCACTTCTTCACTTCTTCTCTTCTTCACTTCTTCTCCCTCTCCCTCTCTCACTTGTAACTCCTCTGCGTCAGTTTCACCTCCTCGAAGGTCAGTGGCTCCTTGTGCAGCTCCGCCTTGCCGGCTTCGCCCAGCCACTCCCAGGCGGCCACGTAGGCGAAATTCTCATCGTCGCGTTTGGCCTCGCCCTTCTGCGGACCATCCAGCTCCTGCGATTCCTCGCGGAAGTGGCCGCCACAGCTCTCGTTTCGGTGTAGGGCGTCCATGCACATCAGTTCACCCAGCTCCAGGAAATCGGCCACACGACCGGCCTTCTCCAGCTCTTGGTTGAATTCGTTCGCCTTGCCGGGCACGCGTACATCGCGGTAGAATTCCTCACGGATCCGGCGGATCTCCTGGATCGCTTGTTTGAGGCCTTCGGCGTTGCGGGCCATGCCGCACTTGTCCCACATCACCTTGCCGAGCGCGCGGTGGAAATCGTCCACGGGCTTGGTGCCCTTGTTGTTCAGGAAGTGGTTTATGCGGTCGCGCTGCTCCTTCTCGGCGGCTTCGAACTCGGGGCGCTTCGTGTCGATGGGGCCCGTGCGGATATCGTCCGCCAGGTAGTCGCTCACGGTGTAGGGTGCCACGAAATAGCCGTCGGCCAGGCCCTGCATCAGCGCGGAGGCTCCGAGGCGGTTGGCGCCGTGGTCGCTGAAGTTGGCCTCGCCCAAGGCGAAGAGGCCCGGCACGGTGGTCTGCAGGTTGTAGTCCACCCATAGGCCGCCCATGGTGTAGTGTACGGCGGGGTAGATCTTCATCGCGTGGTCGTACGGGTTCTCACCGACGATGTTCTCGTACATGTCGAAGAGGTTGCCGTACTTCTCACTCACCACGGCGCGGCCCAGCTCGGTGATCTTCTCGTTGCTCGGGTTCTGGATCTTCTGGATGTTGGCCTGTTGCTTTCCGTAGCGTTCGATGGCCGCACTGAAGTCCAGGTACACGGCCTCGCCGGTCTTGTTCACACCGAAGCCTGCATCGCAACGCTCTTTGGCGGCGCGGCTGGCCACGTCGCGCGGCACGAGGTTGCCGAAGGCCGGGTAGCGGCGTTCGAGGTAGTAATCGCGATCGGCCTCGGGGATGTCGCTGCCTTTCTTCTTGCCGTCGCGGATCGCTTTCGCGTCCTCGAGTTTCGCTGGCACCCAGATGCGGCCGTCGTTGCGGAGCGATTCGCTCATGAGCGTGAGCTTGCTCTGGTGCGTGCCGCTCACGGGGATGCAGGTGGGGTGGATCTGCGTGTAGCACGGGTTGCCGAAGAAGGCTCCACGTTTGTGCGCCTTCCATGCCGCGGTGACATTGCTGCCCATGGCGTGGGTGCTCAGGAAGAACACGTTGCCATAACCGCCGGTGCAGAGCAGCACCGCATGGGCGCCGTGGCGCTCGATCTCGCCGGTGATCAGGTTGCGGGCGATGATGCCGCGTGCTTTGCCATCCACGATCACCACATCGAGCATCTCATGCCGGTCGAACATCTGCACCGCGCCCTTGCCCACCTGGCGCATCAACGCACTGTACGCACCCAGCAACAACTGTTGCCCGGTCTGGCCGCGGGCGTAGAAGGTGCGGCTCACCTGCACGCCGCCGAACGAGCGGTTGTCGAGCAATCCGCCGTAGTCACGGGCGAAGGGCACACCCTGTGCCACGCACTGGTCGATGATGTTCGCGCTTACCTCCGCCAAGCGGTACACGTTGGCCTCCCGCGCGCGGTAGTCTCCGCCTTTCACCGTGTCGTAGAACAGGCGGTAGGTGCTGTCGCCGTCGTTCATGTAGTTCTTCGCGGCGTTGATCCCGCCCTGTGCGGCGATACTGTGGGCGCGGCGCGCGCTATCCTGGAAACAGAAGGCCTTCACACTGTAGCCCTGTTCCGCCAGGGAGGCGGCGGCGGCGGCACCGGCCAGGCCCGTACCCACCACGATCACGTCGATGCGGCGTTTGTTGGCCGGGTTCACGATGCGTGCGTGTCCCTTGTGGTAGGTCCACTTCTTGTCGATGGGGCCGGGGGGGATCTTGCTGTCGAGCTTGCTCATGGGATGAGGAAGGGGCGAATGGTCAATGGGAGAAAGTGAATGTGAATAGCGCATGGCGAATGGTGGAGCGGTCTCCGACCCATTCGCCATTCACCATCGACCATTCACTTGTGCGGGGCATTTTGCGCGTGGTTCACTGGATCCACTTGAAATAGAACGCGAGGGGCATCAATGCGAAGAGGGTGGGGATCACGATGCTGAAGATCGTGCCACAGCCCGCGATGAAACCGTTGTAGCGTTTATGGTTGAGGCCGAGGCTTTGGAAGGCGCTCTTGAAGCCGTGGAGCAGGTGCCAGAAGAGGCTGAAGCAGCCCAGCACGTACAGCAGCACGATCCACGGGTTCTGGAACACCTCCACCATCACGGCGTAGAGGTTCTCCTGCCCGGCGGCATCCATGCCGTAGTGGTGCAGGCCAGTGATGCGGCTTTTCACCCAGAAGTGCCAGATGTGCATGATGAGGAAGAAGAGGATGAGTGTGCCGAGGATGCCCATGCTGGCGCTGTACCACGTGCGGTTGGCACGGCCCTTCTCCATGGCGTACTTCACCGGCCGTGCCTCCCGGTTCTGGCGCCAGAGCATAAGGCCGTCCACGATATGGAGGATCAAGCCCGCGAACAGGACCACCTCCATGGTGCGGATCAGCGGGTTCTTGGCCATGAACTCCGCTCCGCTGTTGAACGTCACCCCTCCGTCGTTGAAGAAGATGAGGGAGTTGACGGTGGCGTGTACCACCAGGAAGCTGATAAGGAAAAGGCCCGTGAGGGCCATCCAGTACTTCTTGACGAGGGAGGAACCAAAGAGTCCTTGACGGGCCATGCGTTGCGGATTGTCACCGGGGTGGTCACCGGATATTGAGAAGGCAAAATTAGGGTTCGATGGTTTAAGGGGGCGTAGCAGGGTTGGAGGGCGCTTATTTGGAATGGTTCTGATCTGTGGATCTTCAATGGTGACGGAGAGGTCGCCCCCTGTTGAAGGTCAGCTGGATCAATGATCAGCGCGTTGGAGCCAGCCGTACGAAGCCTTTGGATCGGGCGATCCGGTCAGGCCGATCCGATCGGTCAAGGTCAGGGGTTCGCACGTGGCCTCCAGTCGTGCGCACCTGTTTCGATCAACGCACCAAGGTCACGTGTCCCGTGCGCTCATAGGTGTTACCGGAGACTTCCGTGGCCTTCACGCTCCACACGTAAGTATCCACGGGCGCATCCTGCCCCCCGTAACGCCCGTTCCAGCGGTCGTCGAGATCCGAAGTGCTCCAGATCAGCTTCCCCCAGCGGTCGAACACGTTCAATTGGATCGCCACGATATCCGTCCCCCATGCGCCGAACGCATCGTTCCGGCCATCGTTGTTAGGGGTGAAGGCGTTGGGGATGAAGAGGCTACCGGGGATGATGATGGTGACAACGTCCGTTGCGATGCACCCGTTGTTGTCGGTGAGGGTCACGGTATAGGTGGTGGTGCGCTCCGGTGTGGCCAGTGGTGCGGAGATCGTACTATCGGAGAGTGAGTTTCCGGGACTCCAAACGAAGGCGCCATTGCCCACGGCCAGGAGTTGAGCGGCCCGCCCAAGTTCCAGCACTTGATCCCACAGCGCGGTCACCGTGGCTTGTGGGAAAGTGGCCACATGAAGGGAATCGATACCGGTACAGCCGAACGGATCGACCATGCTTACGGTATAGACCATGTCGGCGTTCACTACGCAGATGGGTGTGGCCGAGAAGGGGTCGTCAAGTGCGGTGGTCGGTGACCATGTGTGGGATACACCGGGTGATGTGTGGAACTGGACCAGCTGGCCAGGGCACACGGTGGTATCGGGCCCGGCCATCACGTGGGGCACATGGATATCCACCAGGGCGGAATCCCGAAGCGTGCCACAGCCATTGTGTACCGTGACCACATACCACGTGGAGGTGGATGGTGTGACCACGGGGTTTCGTATTTCGAGGTCCACGATGCCGGGTACGGGCAGCCATTCATAAGACGCTCCGATGGGCGCCCAAAGCTGAACCGGGTTTCCGTGACAGATCGTGGTATCGGACAGTGCAGGCAAGGGTGGTGTGGTGTAGACCAGGGCTTGCAGCGTGTCGAAGATCAGGCATCCATCGGGGGTGGTGATGGTCACGCTGTAGATCGTGGTATCCAACGGAGTGGCCAATGGCGTGGGCAGTGAGGGGTCGTCCAGGGATCCAGGCGGTGACCAGAGATACGTGCCGCCACCCGTGGCATGAAGTGTCACCCCGGTACCGGCGCATACGATCACATCGGCGCCCGCCGAACCCACTGGAGTGATATGATCCAGGTGAATGCTGGTGGTATCGAAGCCGCAGGAACTCTCTACGATAACGGAGTAGGTGGTGGGCCCAAGCGGTGTCACGGTAGGTGCTTGCAACGTGGAATCGTTCATCGTTTGCGCGGGGAACCACGCCCAGGAAAGGCCGTCCGATGCGAAGAGCTGAACGCTGGCCCCGGGACAGATGGGGGGTTGCGGAGTGATCGAGGGTTCCGGTGGATCCATGATGGTGATCACGATGGATGCGGTATCGGGCAACACACAGCCGTAGCTGTCACTCATCGCCATGGACACGGTATATACACCGGGGGTCGTGAACGTGTGCTGTGGCTCGAACGCTGAGCTGGTCTGGCCATCGCCGAAGTTCCATGAGAAGACATCGCCTCCCGAACTGTTGTTGATGAACTGCACCGTGCTGGGCGCACAGGAGGTCGTGGGGCCATCGATGCTCACCTCCGCATGAGCGGCCGTGAGGTCGAACTTGAACACACCGAGGTTACAATGGGATCCGTTGACCGTACTCCACGCTCCCGGGGTGGTGGGGAAGTCGTCGCTGTTCTGGCAGCCTGCGCATACCGCTTGGTAGATGGTGCCATTCTTATGGAAGCGGCTCGTTCCGCCATCCACATGTTCGCCCGTGGTGAGGCTGCCGAAGAAGGTGGCGTAGCTCAGGCTCACCGCCTCGGGGTCCAGCACCATCAAGTACAGGTCCGACCCATCGGTGGCGCTTTGGAAGGCGCCGGGCGTTGTCTCCAGCCCGGTGGTGGTGCTGGTGGTTATGCCGGCGAGTTCATTGGCGGCACCCCCCCAGCCACTGAAGTAGATCTGACCACAATTGCTGACCAGGAACGCCGTAGGGGCGAGGAACTGTCCGGGGGAGCCATTCCCGAACACGGTGCTCCAGTTGGATGCGCTCAGGTCGTTGCTCAGTTTGTGGATGAACTGGGAGCTCCCGGGCACCTGGTATCGACCCGGCGAAACGGGATAGGGGCCATCGGTCTGGCCTACCACGAACACCGCATCGTTCGTGTCCAACTGAACAAAGTAGCACTGATCATAGGTGTTCGTGCCGAGGAAGGTGGAGCTCCAGGGTGCCCCCTGGGGTGAATAGCGCATGATGAAGCCCTCGGCACTTCCGGCGAAGGTGGCCTTGTAGGGAGTGCCGTGCATGGGAAGGTCGGCACTGGTGGTGCCACCGGCCACGAACACCGCGCCCTGGCTGTCCACCTGCACGCCGTACGCGGCATCGGCACCGCTGCCACCGAGGTAGGTCGCCCATTCAAGGTTGCTCAGGCCGGGGTTCAGCCGGAAGGCGTACGCGTCCTGCTCGCCGCCGCCGTACGCGGGTTGGGCGGGGTTCGCCAAGGGCAGGTCGGTGCTCGAAGTGGTGCTGGCCACCACGGGGTGCTCTTGTGCGTCCAGGATGATCTCGCCACGGAAAGTGTCCCCGTAGTTGTTCTGCAGGGTGTTCTCATTGTTCAACCCATCGTTGTGCGAGCCACCCAGGAAGGTGCTGGCCACCATGGCCGTGGCGGTGGCGTTCAGGTGGACCACGAACATGTCCGTGCCGTTGGGCTGTTGGAACCCGTATCCCGTGTTGAAGTTCACGGGGGGGCCACCGATGAAGGCGGGCTGGAGGCAGCCTGCGGTGGTCGGGAAGTCCGCCGATCCGGTGTGCCCGAAGATGTACAGCTCGTTGGCCGCGTTCACCACCATGCTGTGTGGGGCTTCGCTGGATAGGCCACCGATGTACGTGCTCCATACCAAGGCACTACCGTCCACCGACCACTTGCTCACGCCCACATCCACGGTCTGGCCGTTCGCTCCGGGGTTCAACGGGCCGTTGAAGGAAGCGTCCAGGACCCCGAGGGTGGTGGGGTACCCTGGCTGGAAGACGATACCACCGCCATACAGGTGTCCTGCATCATCGTACGTGGCGGTGAATCCGAAATTGTTACCGGTGCTGCCGCTGTAGCTGGAGAAGGCCAGCACCGGATCGATCACCAGCTCCCGGCCATGGTCCAGGGTTGGGGGCAGTTGAAAGGAAAGTTCATCGTCGGCGAGCAAGAACCGGGTGAGGATGGGCGTTCGGGCCATATCGTTCGAGTAATAGGAAAGCGGCTTTTCCTCGATCACGTCACCGGCGGTGGTCCGCACCACGCATTGTTCTTCTTCGATCCGCACCGCCACTTGTCCTTCGTACACCAAGCGTATGGCATTGGGGTCGGCACCGGCCGCCACGATGAACTCGTACTTCAGGCCCTTGGAGCCATCCAAGCGCAGGTCGATCCCTGGCCAAACACCATATAAGGTCACCTCGCCGTACACCGCACAACCGGTTCCCCAACGGGCGGGGTCGTTGCCAAGGAAGAAGTTCTCAAAATGGCCGGCTTTGTTGGCCCCGCTCCATCGCTGAGCACGGCCTTGCTGGAAGTGGACTTTGAAGGCGTGCGCCGCATACGGTTCTGCAGGGTGGTCCTGATGCGCGATACCATGCCTGTGCGGCTCACCTCCGCGCTGAAGCACATAGGTGAAGGCCTCTTTCTCGATGAAGAGCGCCCCGTTGGGCAACAGCACACGGAACAGCACCTCGTCGGGCCACTGCCCCCGGTTCTCCGTGAAGGAGGCGACCGGTGCCGAGGCCCATAGCCTGGCGCTGATCAGAAGCAGGAGGAGAAGGCCGGTGTGTCGCACGGTCAAAGACGCTTCTTCCGGCAAGTTATACCTACGGACCATGTGCGCCCGCCCTGGTGTTCAGGTTCTGGGATATGCCGTTCAATGTGGGCGATGGGCATGGTGTGCAAGCAGCGGAGAGCGGCCCTACACAGGGGTAGACAAGTCGTTGGGGTAAAAGGTTGCTTGTTACGGCCTCTAGGTGCCGGGGGAATGCAGGGCCGCATCGGCTCCCGTACCTTTGCCGGGCCAGACGTCCAGAGGTCATCATTCCGGTGGTCCTCATCTCTCGGCGACTGGTGCCAAGAGCCTTGAGCGACGCCATCAAGCACGAATGTGGGATCGCCCTGATCCGCCTTCGTAAACCGTTGGAATACTATCAACAGCGGTACGGAACCCCGCTTTACGGGCTCAACAAGCTGTACCTTCTGATGGAGAAGCAGCACAACCGGGGGCAGGATGGTGCCGGTGTGGGGGCGATCAAACTCGATCCGGTGCCAGGCACCGCTTATATCGACCGGTATCGGAGTACCGACAAGCAGGCCATCCAGAAGATCTTCGAACGGATCCATCGGGGCTACGACGAGGCGGTGAAGGGCGATCCCGCGGCCGGACAAGATGTGGAAGCGCTCAAGCGGGCGATGCCGTTCATGGGCGAGCTGTTGCTGGGGCATTTGCGCTATGCCACCTTCGGCAAGGATGGTGAGGAGAACTGCCATCCGCGGCGGCGTCTGAACAATTGGATGACCCGCAACCTGGTGGTGGCGGGCAATTTCAATATGACCAATGTGGACGAGCTGTTCGAACTGCTCGTCTCCATCGGTCAAACTCCCAAGGAGCGCAGCGATACCATGACCGTGCTGGAGAAGATCGGCCACTTCCTCGATGTGGAGAACGATCGGCTCGCTCAACTACACCGCCAGCTCGGATACAACGAACGGCAGATCTCGCAGCTGATCGCCGAAAAGCTCGATGTACGGCAGATCCTGGTGAACAGCGCCTTGGATTTCGATGGCGGCTATGCGCTGGCGGGCATGATGGGCCATGGTGATGCTTTCGTTCTGCGCGATCCTGCAGGTATCCGCCCCGCCTATTGGTACGCCGATGAGGAGGTGGTGGTGGTGGCCAGCGAACGGCCTGCCATTCAAACCGCGTTCGGCCTGCGCACCGAGGTGGTGCATGAGCTCACCCCGGGACATGCCCTCATCATCCGTAGGGATGGGCGCTACAGCGAGGAGAAGGTGCGTGAGCCCCTGGAGAAAAGGGCATGTAGCTTCGAGCGGATCTACTTCAGTCGGGGCAGCGATCGTGATGTGTACCGCGAGCGGATCGCCTTGGGGCGCTCCCTCACTTCCGCGATCCTGGATCAGGTGGACCACGACCTCGAGAACACGGTGTTCAGCTTCATCCCTAACACCGCGGAAGTGGCCTGTTACGGCATGCTGAAGGGTGTCGAGGATGAGATCAACCTCATCAAGGAAAGACGGATCCTGGAGCTGGGCCCGTCGCCATCACCGGAGAAACTGCGCGCCATCCTCGCCTTACGTCCCCGTTTGGAGAAGGTGGCGATCAAGGATGCCAAGCTGCGCACCTTCATCACCGCCGATGATGCGCGTGATGACCTGGTGGCCCACGTGTACGACATCACGTACGGCACGGTACGTCCGGGCGTGGACAACCTGGTGGTGATCGACGATAGCATCGTGCGGGGCACCACATTGAAGCAGAGCATCCTCAAGATGCTGGCCCGGTTGGAGCCCAAGCGCATCGTGGTGGTGAGCAGCGCGCCGCAGATCCGTTACCCGGATTGCTATGGCATCGACATGGCCAAGATGGGCGACCTCGCAGCGTTCCGCGCCGCCATCGCCTTGCTGAAGGAGACCAAGCAGGAGAACATCATCGATGATGTGTATGATCGGGCCCTGGCCATGGTGGGCCGTCCCTTGGCCGAGCAGGAGAACGTGGTGAAGGACATCTACCGACCATTCACCGCCGAACGCATCAGCAGCAAGATCGCCGAGCTGCTCACCCCACCGGACCTGGGTGTGGAGGTGCGGCTCGTGTTCCAGACCATCGAAGGGCTTCGTGCGGCCTGTCCGGGTCATACAGGCGATTGGTACTTCACCGGGAACTATCCCACGCCCGGCGGTAATCGGGTGGTGAATCGGGCGTTCATCAACTACCGTGAAGGCCGGAACGTGCGCGCTTATTGAGCGGATACGATCCGCCCGGTGCGCCTGGCCTTTCGGGTGATGCGCGCTCGGCCTTCCAAGGTGGCGTCCGGGTGCAGGATGATGCGGCAGCCTTTGTTCACCTTGAGCTTGGCCTGTCGCGCCAGCACGAGGCGACTTCCGGGCATCAGGTGCAGGATGCTGTTGTTGGCCAGCTCCAGCGTTGCCTTGTCCTCCACCAGGATCGAGGCTCCGGGTTGTGCGGCCATCCGTGTAGGCATGCTGAACCACAGGTGCCCGCCCGCCGTGTCCACCGGGGTCATTCGGGTGGGCGAGAGGGAGCGGTCCAGCAGCAGGCGGTTCCCGCGTGTGATGGTGAGGGAGTGGCCATCGCCACCGCGCAAGGCTGGTAGGGCGATACTGTCGGCACACCACCGTTGATCGCTCACCAGGCGTGTGTCATTGGTGCTCACCCGCACCAAAGCGTCGCCATTGGCGCGCATCTCCAGCAGGTCCACGCGGATGCCATTGAGGTGGATGGTGCGTACATCGGGGGCCTTGCCGTCATGGGTGGCTCTGGAGCCCGTACTGAACAGGGTGAGCATGTTCGCGCTCGATGGGTTGGTGCACATGCCCAAGCTGGATACGCCGCCGGGCTGGAAAGCGTGGTCGGCCTTGCCATAAAGCACCAGGTCCACATCGGGCTTCCCCCGTTCGTGCCGTATCCCGGGTACCCAGTGCTCCGCACGTTGCACCACCCCGTTGCCATCGCGATCGTACACGGGCAGCTCCTGCTCATGGAAGCCGGTGAATGGGTTGGCCAACGCAGGGTCGCGGACGAAGTACAGGGCGTTGGTGCCGAACGGACAGCTGTTGCGCAGGGTGTCGCCGCGCAGATGAAGATCGTAGTTGCCGTTGGCCAGCACGGGACGGAGGTAGTCCGCCGCACCGGCGTAGATACGGGCTCCAATACGTTCCTCGCGCCCCACCTGCATGGTCATGAACAATCCTGGGCGCATACCGGCGACGCACGGGTTGATGCCTTCCCAGTGGAAACGGTCCGTAGGGCTGCCATTGCGCGCCTGGCCCTGGTGGTTCTCGATCCAAAGCCATTGTTGTACCCGGTCATTCGGGATGAAGGGCATTCGGATGCGCAGCGCATCGCCGGTGGGAACGAAGTCGCGCAGGACGAAGAGGCCGGTATCGCCCGCGATGGGGTCCAGGTCGCCGTTCACTTCATGGCCTTCCAAATGGCGCGCACGGATCCTGTAGCGTACGCTGTCGGGCTGCCACCCCATGCGATCCCGGTCCCAGGCACAGCAGGTGAGCAGGCTGCTGCCGCTGGCGCCCATCATGCTCCATCCGCCCTGGAGCGGGAGAAAGGTGCTCTCGAACGTTGCGGCGTTGCCCCCACCACTATGGAAGTTGTTCCCACCGATCAGCAGGTGGTTGAATTCGTGTTTGAGGATCTCGAAGGGTAGGCCATTGGCGGCACCGAAACGCGATTGGGTGTCGCTGCGATAGCCGTACAGCTCACCTGGTGAGCCACTATCCGTACTGCCTTGTCCGTGCCCCAGCCCACTGTTCCGTACGATCACCATCAGGTGGTCATAGCCCTGGGGGTCATCGGGACCCGGGAGCTTCGGCTCGCCGGCCTTGCCACGGGCCTTCCACAGGTCGAAGTCCGCGATGCCCATACCATGGCGTGTGCGCAGACCTCCCCGCTTGTTGGCTTCCTTCACTGCGTGGATCCCGATGGAGTGGGCCTGATGCACACCCGGGTATTCACTCTCCTTCAGGGTGATCACGGTGTCGATGTGATCGCCGAGCACGGTGTATCGCCCAAGGGAGATGTCTTGGTAATAGCGGGACACCTCGGCCTGTTGAACGGGCATTGGGAATGGATCGAACAGCTGGTCCTTCCAATGCGGAAGCTGGCCTTTGGGCCAGTGGTGTGCGCCGTCGGGCTGGGGGTCCTTGTCCGGGTTCACATCGAAATCGATCTCGACGAAAAGGACCAGGATACGAATGGTGCCGTGTGGGGAGAGATACCATCCGTTCTCGCTTCGCTGCTCGACCCGCTCCTGTGCATGGAACAGCATCGGGAGTAGGAGGAGTGCGAGGAAGGAACCGAAGCGAGGCATAGGGCCGAAGGTAATCGCCGACCTGCCGGTGGCGCCTACTGGACCTTGGGCGCCTTGTACAGCGGCACGGTGCTGCACGGCTCGCCGAACATCAGGCTCTTCACCACGGGAAGCAGCTTCGTGCTCAGTTCCACATAGGCGTTCAGCGGAACAGGGAGCTTGCTGCAACCCTTCACCACAACGCGAGCGCTACGATAGGGCTCCGTGTCCAGCAGCTGAACGAAGCGGGTGAACACCGCACGTTCCAGCTGTTCCGCATCGCCCTGGGTAACGAATGCGGCGTGCGGCTGCAAGTGGGTGGCCACCAGCATATAGGCCCAGGTGGGCACGATCGCGTCAGCGGAACAATGCACCGAGACGAACTTGCCCTTGTACTGCGACCAGTCGTGTGTCTTACAGAAGGTACGCAGGTCATCCTCCTTCAGTGCGATCTCTTGCCAGAGCAACGGCTTCAGGTCGAACACCACACGCTCAGCAGCCGGGTACAGCTCCTCCAGGTCGAGGGTGATGATCCCGCTCGAGGCGACCTTGTTGATGATGGGGTTTTCGTCGCTCATGGAGCCCATTTGCGTGTTGGCGGGATACGTGTTGCGCTGTGTCTTTGTGCCGTTGCGGTTCGTATTTCCCCGGTGACCTCTGTGCCGCTGTGGTGAACTTACATGAAGCCGAGTTCCAGTTGCGCCGCCTCGCTCATCATCGTGCGATCCCATGGCGGTTCGAAGGTGAGCTCCACCTTGGCGCTCTTCACACCCTGCACACCGGCCGCCTTCTGTTCCACCTCGCCGGGCAGGGTCCCCGCCACCGGGCATGCCGGACTGGTCAACGTCATCTTGATGTACACGCTGGCATCGTCGTGGATCACCACATCGTAGATGAGCCCCAGTTCGTACACGTCCACGGGGATCTCCGGGTCGTACACGGTCTTGAGCGAGTTGATGATGCTCTCTTCGAGGGCTTTCTTCTCTTCGGAGGTCATGGCATGCTGGGCATTGAAGAGAATGCAGTCTCACGCAGAGGCGCAGAGAACGCAGAGAAGAAGAGCCCGTTACTGCATTCCCTCTGCGTACGCTGCGCCTCTGCGTGAAAATGGGCTACTGCTTGCATTATCCTTGGCGTGAGGTAGACGAATAAGCGAGCGCATACCGTTTCATCTGGTCGATCATCGCACTCAACCCGTTCGCGCGGTTCGGGCTCAGGTGTTCGCGAAGGCCGATCTTATCGATGAATTCGGTGGAGGCGTTCAGCATCTCCTGTGGTGTGCGATCGTTGTACACACGCACCAGCAGGGCCACGATACCCTTGGTGATCATGGCGTCGCTGTCGGCGGTGAAGTGGATCAGGCCGTTCTGCGGCGCGGCATGCAACCACACGCGACTCTGGCACCCACGCACGAGGTTGTCGTCGGTCTTGTGCTCCGGCGGGATCAACGGCAGGTCCTTGCCCAGCTCGATCAGGTGCTCATAGCGGTCCTGCCAGTCCGTGAACATGGCGAACTCGTCCACGAGTTCCAGCTGCATTGCGGCCAATGTCGTCGTGGTACTCATCGCAACATCTTGATGGCCTTCTTCACCGCTACCACCATTGTGTCCACCTCCTCCATTGTATTGAAACAAGCGAAGCTCGCCCGTGTCGTTCCGCTCACGCTGAAGCGGTCCATCAGCGGCTGCGTGCAGTGGTGACCCGTGCGTACGGCGATGCCCTGCTGGTCGAGCAAGGTGCCGAGATCGTAGTGGTGAACACCGTCAATGACGAAGCTGATCACGCCCACCTTCTCTTTCGCTGTGCCGATGATCCGGAGCCCCTCGATGGCGAGCAGTTCCTTGATCGCGTGCGCGAGCAGCTCTTGCTCATGCGCGGCCATCGCTGACTTGTCGTAATCCTCCATCCAACGGAAAGCCTCGCCCAGCCCGATGATCCCTGCAATGTTCGGCGTGCCGGCCTCGAACTTGAACGGCAGCTTCGCCCAAGTGCTCTTGGCAAAAGTCACCGTATCGATCATCTCGCCGCCGCCTTGGTAGGGTGGCATCCGTTCCAGCAGTTCCTCGCGGCCGTACAACACGCCAATGCCGGTAGGACCGTAGGCCTTGTGCCCGCTGAAGGTATAAAGGTCGCAGCTGAGGTCCTGCACGTCGACGTTCAAGTGCGCGATGGCCTGTGCGCCGTCCACTACGGTGATGATGCCGCGCTTCTTCGCTTCGGCGACCAATTCCTTCACTGGGTTGATGGTCCCAAGTGTATTGCTGACATGCGAGATCGCGAGGACGCGACAATTAGCTAATTGGCTAATTAGCGAATTGGCTGATCGAATATCCCACTCCCCACTATCCGTGATGGGGATCACCTTCAGCGTTGCCCCATGCCGCTCACAGGCCAGCTGCCAGGGCACGATGTTGCTGTGGTGCTCCATGCCACTGATCACCACCTCGTCGCCCTTCTTCAGTAACAATTGGCCAAGACTTGTCGCAGCGAGGTTGATGCCCGCGGTGGTGCCACTGGTGAAAATGATCTCGTGCGCGTGCTTCGCGTTGATGTGCTTGCGGACGATCTCCCGAGCGGCCTCCTGCGCTTCGGTGGCCTTGGTGCTCAGCGCATGCACACCGCGATGCACGTTGGCGTTGATCGTGGCGTAGTAGGCGCTTTCGGCCTTGATGACGCGGCGCGGCTTCTGACTGGTCGCGGCATTGTCGAAGTACACCAGCGGCTTGCCGTGCACCAATTCCTTCAGGATCGGGAACTGCGCGCGGATCTCTTCGACGTTGAAGGCTGGTTTCACCGCTGTGGTTTTCATGCGTGGAACTGCATTGAACTGCGGCGATGCGAGGACGCAACGGGAACGCCACGTTCGGATCGAATGCAATTGGCGATGCACATTCGTTGCGTCGCTGCGTTGTTGCGGTTAATCCTCATAGCGTTGCGAGCTTGGCATCGATGAGGTTGGTCAACACTGCCTTCCACTCCTCGTTCTGCACCCGCTCCACCACCTCGGTGATGAAGGCATGGGCCATCAGCTTGCGCGCTTCGGCCTCGCTCACCCCGCGTGAACGCAGGTAGAACAGTCCCTTCTCGTCCAGCCGGCCGATGGTGCATCCGTGGCTGCACTTCACGTCGTCGGCGTAGATCTCCAGCTCGGGCTTGGTGTACACCTTGGCATCATCGCCCAGGAGGATGTTGGCGTTGCTCTGGTAGGCGCGGGTGCGCTGCGCGTCCTGCTTCACGTACACCTTGCCATTGAACACGCTAGTGCCTTTTCCGGCCACGATGCCCTTGTAGAGCTCATCGCTGGTGCAGTCCGGCACATTGTGACCGATGTACGTGTGGTTGTCGCAGTGCGTGGTGCCGTTCAGCAGGTACACGCCGTTCAGCTCGGCATGTGCTTCGGCGCCGGCGAGTGACACGTTCACGTCGTTGCGGATCAGAGTTCCATCCAGCGTGGTGGTGCTGAGGCTGAACCGCGCCTTCGCGGCGACACGAACACCCTCGAGGCTGATGTTGGCCGGGCCGTTCACCTCGTGCTGCAGCTTGTGGAGCGTGAGGCGTGCGCCTTCACCCACCACGCATTCGCGCACACTGTTCACGAAGGCTTCGGGAGTATCCACGGCAATGTGCTCGATGATCACTTCCGCCTCCGCGCCTTCGTGCAGCATGAACAGATCGCGGGGCTGAATGAGGATGGGCCGATGATCATCGGCCCGTACCACATGCAGTACGTGGATCGGCTTCTCCACCTTCACGCCCTTGGTCACCAGCAGGATCAGGCCGTCCGTGGGCGCGGCGGTGTTCATGGCGGTGAAGAGGCGATCGTTCGCAGGTGCAAGCGTGCCGTAGTGCTCCTTCACGGGGCCGTGCGTGAGGTGGTGCTTCAGGCTGTCGATCACTAAGCCCTTCTGGCCCTTCAGATCATCGCTCAGGTCCGCGCGGAAGTGGCCGTTCACGAAGACCACGCGCAGGGCATCGAAGGGCAACCGTGCGGGCAGCCCGACGCCAGCATCCCCCTTCGGCGCAGCATACGACCGGTTGAACAGCTTGGCCACGCGGGTGTACTTCCACGCTTCGGTCTTGCTCGTTGGGATGGGCAGGGTCTTTACCTGGACCAGCGCTGCGGCGGCACCCGGCCATGCCGAGCCTTCGAGCAGCGGCAGCACGGTGGCCTTGGGGTCGGTTATTGTTGTGCTTGTCATGCCGTTGGGGCGAACGTTCGTACGCCCGTACATCATTTATCCCTTCACCCAGTCGTATCCCTTCTCCTCCAGCTCCAACGCCAATTCTTTCGGTCCGCTCTTGATGATCCGGCCATCGGCCATCACGTGCACCACATCAGGCACGATGTAGTCCAGCAGGCGCTGGTAGTGCGTCACCACGATGAAGGCGTTGTCCTTGCTGCGCAGCTTGTTCACGCCGCCGGCCACGATGCGCAGGGCATCGATGTCCAGGCCGCTGTCGGTCTCGTCGAGGATGCCGAGCCTGGGCTGCAGCATCGCCATCTGGAAGATCTCGTTGCGCTTCTTCTCGCCGCCGCTGAATCCCACGTTCAGGTTGCGGTTCATGAGGTCGGCGTCCATCTCCACGAGCTTGGCACGTTCGCGCACCAGTGCGAGGAAGTCCTTGCCGCCGAGTTCCGCTTCACCCCGTGCCTTGCGACATTCGTTCAGCGCGGTGCGCAGGAAGTTCATGTTGCTCACACCGGGGATCTCCACCGGGTATTGGAAGGCGAGAAAGATGCCTTTCCAAGCGCGCTCCTCCGGGGACAATTCGATAAGGTCGGCGCCTTGGTAGATCACGGAGCCTTCGGTGACCTCGTACTCTTCTCGGCCCGCCAGCACATTCGCCAGGGTGCTCTTGCCGGAGCCATTCGGGCCCATGATGGCGTGGACCTCTCCCGGTTTCACTTCCAGGTTCAGGCCTTTGAGGATCTCCTTGCCGTCGATGTTGGCGTGGAGGTTGGTGATATTAAGCATGGCTGATTGGCTAATTGCTGAGCGCTAATTCGCCGACGCTGGTTTGCGCGGGTACTTGTTGCCTTTGATGTCCGTGGTGCGCAGGTAGCGCATGAAGTTGCCGATGTCCTTGCTCTCGTCCTTGCACATGTAGAAAGCTTGGTCGAACTCTTCCTGTGTGATGTGCCCGCGATCAAGCGCTCGATACAACTGTGACCGGGTCTCGCCGATGGACCCCTTCGAGATGGACAGGAACTGAACGAACTCCTTGGTACCATCCCGTTCGAACCCTTCGGCGATGTTGTCCATACACGAGCCTGAGGAACGATTGATCTGATCTTTCAACCCGAAGTCTTTGGCGAACCTATCCTTCTGAGTGAGGGCCCAGATCTCCTTGCACAGCTCGCGGGCTTTTTGCCAGATGCCGAGTTCTTCGAAGGTTGTGATCGTGGCCATGGCCGATTTGCAATTGCTGATTGGCTGATTGCTAATTCGCGTGTGTCGTGCTGTGGATGAGGTGTGGCAAAGGGGGTTGGATCGGTGAATCAGCAATCGGCAATCAGAAATCATCCAACAGATCCCTCAAGGCTTACAGCCAACAACTTCTGCGCTTCCACCGCGAACTCCATCGGCAACTGGTTCAGCACCTCCTTGCAGTAGCCGTTCACGATCAGGCTCACGGCTTTCTCCGTCTCGATACCGCGCTGGTTGAGGTAGAAGATCTGGTCCTCGCCGATCTTGCTTGTAGTGGCCTCGTGCTCCACCATCGCACTCGGGTTCTCGCTCTCGATGTAGGGGAACGTGTGCGCACCGCAGCGGTCGCCGAGCAGCAGCGAGTCGCACTGGCTGAAGTTGCGGGCGCTCTTCGCGCCGCGGCCGATCTTCACCAGACCGCGGTAGCTGTTGTTGCTGAAACCCGCGCTGATGCCCTTGCTCACGATGGTGCTCTTGGTGCCCTTGCCGATGTGGACCATCTTGGTGCCCGTGTCGGCCTGCTGCCGGTTGTTGGTCACCGCCACGCTGTAGAACTCACCGGTGCTGTGGTCGCCCTTGAGCACGCAGCTCGGGTATTTCCAGGTGATCGCGCTGCCGGTCTCCACCTGCGTCCAGCTGATCTTGCTGCGTTCGCCCAGGCACATTCCGCGCTTGGTGACGAAGTTGTAGATGCCGCCCTTACCGTCCTTGTCGCCGGGATACCAGTTCTGTACGGTGCTGTACTTGATCTCGGCGTCCTTCAGCGCCACCAACTCCACCACGGCGGCGTGCAGCTGGTGCTCATCGCGGATTGGCGCGGTGCAGCCTTCGAGGTAGCTCACGTACGCGCCCTCGTCGGCGATCAGCAGCGTGCGCTCGAACTGGCCGGTCATGGCCTCGTTGATGCGGAAGTAGGTGCTCAGTTCCATGGGGCAGCGCACGCCCGGCGGGATGTAGCAGAAGCTGCCATCGCTGAACACGGCGCTGTTGAGCGCGGCGAAGTAGTTGTCCGTGCGCGGAACGACTGATCCCAGGTACTTCTTGATCAAGTCTGGATGTTCACGCACCGCTTCGCTGAACGAGCAGAAGATGATGCCCTTTTCCTTAAGTGCCGCCTGAAAGGTGGTCTTCACGCTCACGCTGTCGAAGACGACATCCACGGCCACCCCTGCGAGGCGCTTCTGTTCTTCCAGCGAGATCCCCAGCTTCTCGAAGGTCTTCACCAGTTCGGGGTCGGCCTCGTCCAGGCTATTGAGTTGGGGCTTCTTCTTCGGCGCGCTGTAGTAATAGGCGTCCTGGTAGTCGATCTTCGGGTAGTGCACGTGGGCCCAGGCGGGTTCCTCCATCTTCTGCCACAGGCGGAAGGCTTCGAGCCTCCACTCCAGCATCCACTCCGGCTCTTCCTTCTTCTTGCTGATGAAGCGCACGATGTCCTCGTTCAGCCCTTTCTCCGCCTTTTCGCTCTCGATGTTCGTAACGAAGCCGTAGGCGTATTCCTTCTCGGTGACCTCGCGGAGGATATCGTCGGTGTCTTGTGCCATTGGACAGCAGGTGAAAATGGTGAGGGTGGCGAGAGTGGTGAAAAAGTGGGGCTACAGGTCACGGGTAGGGTTCATCGTCCGAGGCATTTCACTTTCTCTCCAATTTCACCATTCTCACCACTGTATCCATCATATCGAGAAACTCTCGCCGCAACCACAGGTACGCGAGGCGTTCGGGTTCACGAACTGGAAGCCCTTGCCGTTGAGGCCACCGCTGAACTCGAGCGTGGTGCCCAGCAGGTAGAGCAGGCTCTTCTTGTCCACCACCACCTTCACGCCGTTGTCCTCGAACACCTTGTCGCCGTCCTTCATCTGGTCGTCGAAGGTGAGGTCGTACATGAGACCGGAACAGCCGCCGCCCTTCACTCCGACGCGCACAAAGTGCTGGGGACCGCGGCCTTCCATCCCCAGGAGCTTGGTCACTTCTGTCTTCGCGGTTTCCGAGACTTTGATCATGGCGGACCTTATTTAGAATTCGTCTAAATCAAGCGGGTCACAAAGGTACGAGGTATTGGGATCGGTCATGGAATTGTTAAACCTGCCTTGGGATACCGGCTTCTTGGACCGCGGGGTTGGTCTAACCTGATGACCCGGAGGCCTTCAGGCACCAGGAAGGGTGGTAGGTGGCACATCCCGATGTGGATCCCAGGCTGGCTTGGCCATCCAGTTGGTAGGGACGGATGGGTAGTTTCGCCGCATGTTGGGATCCTCCACACGCACGGAACTTTCTGCCCTCGGCGAATTCGGCCTTATCGAACGTCTGGCTTCCCGGATCCACCTGACCCAGCCATCGTCGGTCAAGGGTATTGGTGATGATGCCGCCGTGATCGACCCCGAAGGTCTCCATCAGGTGGTCACCACCGACATGCTCTTGGAGGGCATCCATTTCGATCTGGGCTACGTTCCGCTGCGGCACTTGGGGTACAAGGCTATCGCGGTGAATCTGAGCGACATCTATGCGATGAACGCCGCCCCACGCCAGGTGGTGGTGGGGTTAGCGCTCAGCAATCGGTTCCCGGTGGAGGCGGTGGACGAGTTGTATGAGGGCATGCTCCTGGCTTGCCGGAACTATGGCGTGGACCTCGTTGGTGGGGATACGACCTCTTCGCGAACCGGACTGGTGATCTCGGTAACAGCGATCGGTGCCGCGAAGAAGGAGGAACTCATTTTTCGCAACGGAGCACACGAGAAGGATCTGGTGGTGGTGAGCGGGGATCTTGGTGGGGCGTTCATGGGCCTGCAGGTGCTTGAACGGGAGAAGGCGGTGTACCAAGGTTCGGGCGGGCAGCCCGACCTGGATGGTCATGACTACATCCTAGAAAGGCAGCTGAAGCCCGAGCCAAGGCGCGACATCATCGAACTGCTGAAGAAACTGGACGTGAAACCCACGAGCATGATCGATGTGAGCGATGGTTTGGCCAGCGAAGCCCTGCACATCGCCCGCAGCTCGGGCCTGGGGGTGCGGCTATACGATGAGAAGATCCCGATCGATCCCGCCACCTATTCCACGGCCCGTGATTTCCATCTGGACCCGACCACCTGTGTGCTCAATGGTGGGGAGGACTACGAATTGCTTTTCACCATCGCGCAAAGCGATTTTGAGAAGATCAAGGGCAATCCGAGCCTGAGCATCGTGGGACACATGGTGGATGCGGCCACCGGGAGCCATTTGGTGGATAAACAGGGTGGACTCCACCCCCTGAAGGCGCAGGGCTGGGACGCGTTCCTTCAAGGTTGATCACACCCGAAATGAAGAACGCCTCCGTGAAGAGGCGTTCCGTTGTCGCTTGGTGATCACCGTCGCTTTTTCCGTTTCTTCTCGCTGTCGGAAATATCATCCCCATCGTCGCTGATATCCCCATCTTGGCCGGTATTGCCGATATCCGGAGTGCCCGAACCCAAGTTACCGGAGGGCGGAGTGCCCGTTGTGCCGATCTCGCCCCCAGTGGTGTTCTTCAACGCCCCTGTAACGGCAGCCTGCGATCCAGTTGGCGTTACCACCTCCTCCTTGGTGCACGCTGTGGCCAGCACCGTAAGAAGTGCGAACATGACCAGTTGGCGGAAGTAGCGCATGGTATTCAATGTTCAAAGATAATACGATCACCGAGTGATCGCAAGCCCTATCCATCCTTTGCCCAACCATTGGTCATCGGCAGGGAGACCAGGACCTGGGTACCCAGGGAGCGGCCACTTTCCGGGTCTACGCGATCCTCGGGTCCTTTGATACGTATATCTGTGAGTTCCAGCCTCCTAAGTACGTCTGCGCGTCCCTTCGTGATCTCGATCCCACGGCTGATATGATCTCCTGTGGTGGAAGTCTTGGCATCAAGGCTTCTGCTCATCCCGATACCGTCATCGACCACCCGGACCTCGATGCGGTCGGCAGGTGCCCGAGCCACTTCGATGCGCACGGTACCTTTCCCATCCATGGGCAGTATGCCATGCCAGATGCTATTCTCCACGTACGGTTGCAGCATCATGGCGGGTAGTTTGGCTTCGGCGATGTTCAGGCCGGGCTCCACCTCGATGCGGTATTCGAACTTGTCCTTGAACCGCATGTGCTCCAGGATAAGGTAGAGTTCCAAGCGCTCCAGCTCCTCGGCCAAGGTGGTGGTGTCGCTCTGGCTGGCGTCGAGGTTCTTGCGGATCAGCTTGGCGAAGCTGGTGAGGTATCGGTTGGCCGTGGCGCGGTCCTGTTTGTTGATGTGATATTGGATGCTGTTGAGCGCGTTGAATACGAAGTGCCGGTTCATATTGGCGTTCAACGATTGCTGTTCGAGTTGCAACATGCGGGATCGGAGCATGAGCTGTCGGGTCCTTTCGTGGCGTTCTCGGCGGATGGAACGGAACCGAAGGATGCCGTAGCCCAGACCGACGAGCACCACGGCACAAACCGCGAAGAACCACCACCTCAGCCAGAAGGGCGGGGTGATCTCGAAGGCGAAGGAGGCGGGTGCGCTCCATCGCCCATCGCCGACGGAAGCGATGACCTCGAAGGCGTATTGGCCATGGGAGAGGTTGCTGTAGCTGGCGAAGCGGGCGTCGGTGGCGGGCAGCCAGTCCTGGTCGAAGCCCACCAGCCGGTACCGGTACTCCACCTTGTCGGGTTCACGGAGGGAAATGGCGAGGTAGTCGAAGGTGAGGTGGTTGCGGCGATGGTCCAGGCGAAGGCCGATGGGCAGTCCGTCGGCATCGGTGCCGGTGCTCCGGGAGGTCCAATCGGTGTTCTGCAAGAAGGAGCGCACCCCGGTGATCCGTGTGGGTGGGGGGGGGCGTAGATCGGGCACATCGGTCTTCGGGTCGTGGAACACCAGGCCGGCGGAGCTGCCGAAGAACAGCCTGCCGCGGTCGAGCACGGCGGCGTTCAGGTTGAATTCCAAGCTGCGCAGTCCGTTGTTCAGGTTGATGTGCTCGGCCGAGGTGGGGTTCCGCAGCAGGCTATCGGGAAGGAATACGAAGAGCCCGTTGTTCGTGCCGGCCCAGATACGCCCTTGGTCATCGGATCGGAGCAGGCTGAGGTAGTTGGAGCCGAAGTCACCGCCGAGGTGGATGGTCCGGAGCACCCCGCCATCCAGGCAGGTCAACCCGTTCGCGGTGCCGATCCACAAGCGCCCCTTGGCATCGGGGAGTAGGCACTGCACGGTATTGTCGCTCAACCCTTGGGCGGTGGTCCAGCGCTCGAAGCGCCCCTCGTTCATCCGCACCAAGCCATTGTCGGTGGCCATCCAGAGGTGCCCATAGGTATCGTGCCACATGCTGCGGATGGATCGGCCGGGTCCGGTAGGTCCGGCCACGTGGTGGACCACGGTGCCATCGGGCTTCAACCCGGACAGCCCTTCGCGCATGCCGAACCACAAGGTCCCGTCCGGGCCTTCGAGCAGGGAGAGGATGGGTTGTTCGAGGTCTTCCAGTTGGGGAGGCAGCCGCTGTACCACGCCGTTCACCAGGTGTACTGGACCGGCGCTCGTGCCGAACCAGAGTCCTCCGTTGCGGTCGCACAGGCCGGACCAGATGGTGTTGTTCGGCAGGCCGTCGAGGGTGGTCACCATGGCCATACCGTCCATGCGGCAGATGCCGTTGTCGTAGGTGCCGAGCCAGAGGTCGCCCTTGGTGTCGGCCGTGATGTTCATCACCTGGTCGCTGCACAATCCATCACGTACGGTGAAGGTGATGAAGCGGTCGCCGGCGTATTTCATGGCTCCCGCGCCATCGGAGCCGAACCAGAGGTCGCCGTCGCTGTCCTGGAAGGCGCAGAAGAGGTTGTCGTTGGGCAGGCCTTGGTGTACGGTGAACACCCGGAGCCGTCCTTTGTCGAAAAGGTTGAGGCCGAACTTGGTGCCCACCCACAAACGATCGCGATCATCGAGGAGCAGGCAGCGTACGTTGTTGCGCAGGAGGCCGTTCTCCTCGTCGTACACCCGGGTGGCGCCGTCGGTGCCCATGTGGAAGAGCCCGTCGTTCACCGTTCCCACCCACCAGCTTCCATCGCGTGCTTCGGCCAATGCGCTGATGATCTTCGGTTCGTGATCGCCCAAGGGGATCCTTTCCGTGGTGCCCTCGTGCCAGCGCAGGAGTCCTTCGCGCAACCCGATCAGCAGGCTTCCGTTCTTCAGCAAGGCCAGGGAGCGCACATTGGTCGCCGTATCGGAGGGGTAGCCGGGTAGGGGTGCGATCCCTTGGGGCGTGCGCACGTGCATCCCGCCGCCATCGGTGCCGATGTACAGCCTGCCGTCGGTGGTGGCGGCGAGCGCGAGGATCCGTGCGTTCTTGCTCTCGGCGGGGAGTGGTTCGAGGTGGAAGCCGCGCCCATCCCACCGGACCAGGGTGTTGCCTGCCCCCAGGAACAGGTCGCCCGCTGCGCCGCGTACCATGGCGCTGATCTGTGGGTCGGGCAGGCCGTCGGCAAGGGTGAAGTTGGTGAACTCCGACCCATCGAACCGGCTGGCCCCGCCCAAGGTGCCGAACCAGAGGTAGCCCTCGGCATCTTGTGCCATGGCGCGTACCTGGCTTTGTGCCAGCCCATCCTTGGTGGTGAGCTGTTTGAAGCTATGCTGCTGGGCCCGGGTGGGAGCCGTGGAACAGAACAGGAAGAGGGCGATGAGTAGATAGCGCAGCATCCACCCCGAAGGTCGTTAGAAGGTGTTGATCAGCCCCAGGAAGTCGGGTAGCCGACGCCGGGAAACGGGGATCAGCGCTCCGCTGTCCAGTACGGCCATATTGCCTTCGGTGCGGTTGAAACCACGGAGGTGGGCCAGGTTGATGATGAAGGATTTGTGAACGCGGAAGAACGTCTTCGGGTCCAGGTTGTTCTCGAACACGCGGATGTGCTTGCTGCTCACGCTGCGCTTGCCATCCTTCAGGTGGATGGTGGTATAGCTGTCGTTGGCCTCGAGGTACAGGATGTCCTCATGCTTGAGCAACACCAACCCATCGCGACCAGGAACGGCCACGCGGGAGCTGAGCGGTGATGCGGGATCCTTCATCAACGCGGCGATGGCCGAAGGTTGAGGGCCGCTGATCTCGTCGGTCTGCCGCAGTAGTTTCTTCACGGCCCGTTGCAGGGCGTCGATGTCCACGGGTTTCTCCAGGTAGTCCAAGGCGTTCTGCTGGAAGGCCTTCAAGGCATATTCATCGTAGGCTGTCACGAACACGACCGGAAGGTCCAGTTCGGCGATGGAGGCCAGTAGGGCGAAGCCATCTTCGCCGGGCATCTTGATATCGAGGAAGAGGGCGTTGGGCTGAAGCGTGGCGATCTTGTTCCGTGCTTCGGCCGCACTCCCCGCTTGTCCCAGGACCTGCACTTCGGGGCAGTGCTCCTCCAGCATCAGGCGGAGGTTTTCTCGTGCATCCGCTTCATCATCCACGATCAGAACACGCAAGGCCATGGCGGGGTGGTTTGCCGAAAATTAGGTGAAGTGAGCGAAGTGGGGCGAATGGAACGGAGAACGGCCACAAGGAGCCGGACAACGGAACCTGTGGACGGACCAGTGGTACGGTGCTGGTGGTTCACATGGCCAGGGGCGGTGTTCCGGTTGGTGGATAGGGCCGTTCACGGCCGGAGACCATCCGTTGCTCGTTCGGCACTCCGTGTCGCTGGATCGGGATGTAGCTTGGCCTTCGGAGCGGACCTGCATTGGGGGTGGCGTGCAACGCATGGCGCTGGGTGGATCGTCCACTCCCTGGTCCGTTCGGTCTGGTGTGTTTTTGGTTTGGTGGTGGGGCCCGAATTGCAGAAATGCGGTTCGGGCTCCTGCTTTTCCACCGGCCATGGATCAGTCGGAGCGCTGCGGGTATCCTGGTGGCCCCGGTTCAGGACCATGATGGCGATCGGACCCCTTGGGAGGTCCGGTGGGGAGGAGATGGGTGTAACCCGGTCGAGGGTCTCCACGTACAACGGGTGAATCCGCTCTCCACATGAACCCCTCAACCAACGAGATCCGTGTCCGGGTCGATCAGATCGAGCGCCTGCTCATGTTCGATTATGAACCTGGGTCGGAGGAGGCGCTGTTCGATATCTGCGACCGGTCGGGACAGGTGGTGAAGACCGGCGAGGTGCGCGGCCCTGTGACCCAGGTGCGTGTCACCGACCTGGAAGGCGAAGAGTACTACCTGATGGTGCTTGATGGTGAATTGAGCACGGTGAAGTCGTTCCAACTTCGCAAGGTGGCATAGCCCCGCACGGCCGGTCGTTCCATTCTTTTTTCCGTGGTGCTCCACGGGTGTGGCCCGACCTCGATCCATGGGGTTTGTACGGCGAGGTGCAGCGTTGCAGGTGCTTGGAAGGCCCCTGGCCCATTCATGGCCGTATCGAAGGCATGTCCCTACGGCAGGCCAGTGGTCCATGTTCCAGCACGCCGTGGAAGAGGGCCGGACCTTTCAACTTCGATGGGGTTCGACATGCCCTGTAACCCCAATGTGCAGTGGAGCGTTACAAGCGGCGCAATGAGCGATACTTCTGAACGACGGAACGCGCCCTCCATGGGGCGCGCTTTCATGACCTGCGTGGTGGTCGGTGTGGCGGTGAGCGTGAGCCAGGGGCAAGCGCCGGGTGGAGTGTCCTCCGGCCTTGCCGTATGGTATAAGGCCGACCAGAATGTGGTGGGCAACCCGGTGAGTGCGTGGAATACGAGTGGCGGCAGCGCATCGACCTACCACCTCACCCAGTCCACCTCGGCGTACCGCCCTGCAGTGATCCAAGGGAACGTCGATTACAAGCGATACAATTACAACAAGCGTATCGACTTCGCCGTAGCCTCGAGCAAGCGCTTGCAGAACACCTCCACATCGCCGAACCTCTATGGCACCGGGGGCAGTGTCTTTTTGGTCACCGACCAGGACCCCAGTGGTGGGAATGGCACGGGCCTCACCTACTCCTCCGGTCTGTCCACACAGCGGATCCAGATCAAGCCATCCTTCCGCATCCAGACATCGACCGGCTCCTTGGGGTACACCGGCGACCATTCCGCGCCCACGGAGTATTCCAACCGTTCGGCGTCGATCCTCTCCGTGACCGGCCTTGGCTCTTCGGCCACGCACCGGTTGAATTCGACGCCCTATCCATGCACCAATTGTGGGAGCGGGGTTTACAACCCGGTCATCACCACTGGATTGCATGTGGGACGTAACGGCGGAGGCTCCGAGTACGTGGATTGCGATATGGGCGAGATCATCATCTATAGTGCCGCGCTCACTACGGCGCAGATCCAACGGGTGGAATCCTATTTGGCCATCAAGTACGGGATCACCCGTGGCGGAAACACGGGCACGAGTTCCACATACAACTACGTGAACTCCGGTGGCACGGCGATCTGGGACAAGACCACGAACAGCGGTTTCAACAACGACATCGCGGGCATCGGGCGCGATGATGGCAGTGCGCTCGTCCAGAAGCAATCCATCAGCGTGAACAACGCCGAATCCGTGTCCATCGGCTTGGTGAGCATCGATGCGAGCAATGCCGCCAACAGCAACACCTTCTCCGCCAACAATTCCTTTGTCATGTGGGGGAACAACGGAGGAGCACAGAACACCGTATTCTCCGACCCGGCGTGTTTCGCCAACATGCCCGTTGGGGTGCAAGCCAAGGTGCAGCGGACGTGGAAGGTGCAGGCGACGAATTTCAGCCAAACGGTCACCATCGGTTTCGAGGCCTCGGCCTTGGTCGGTTATGCTCCTATCGCCAACCTCCGGTTGTTGGTGGATAATGACGGAACCAATTGGTCCAATGCCACCGTGGTGTCCGGTGCCGTGGTGGATGGGACCCGGATCGAGTTCGCGGGGGTGTCCCTGAGCGCTGCCCGGCCCTATTTCACCCTGGCCACATCGGACTTCACGGCAACGCCTTTGCCGGTGGAGCTTCTGTTCTTCAACGCACGACCCTATGGCAGTGGTTCCGTAGACCTGGAGTGGGCCACGGCCAGCGAGATGGGTAACGACCACTTCGTGGTGGAACGCAGTCAGGATGGTATGGACTTCCAGGACATCGGACGGGTGCAGGGGAATGGTGGTTCCATGGTGCGCGAGGATTATGGCCTGCGGGATCCGGCACCGATCCTTGGAGTGGGCTATTACCGGTTGAAGCAGGTGGATGTCAATGGCGCCATCACCTATTCCAACGTGGTCGCCGTGACCCTTGGGTCCGATGATCGACTGAACGTGTTTCCGAACCCTGCACACGGTCTGGTAAGGATCGTCGGGATGCCCACGGAGGTTGGGTCTCCATTGGAATTGTTCGACGCATGTGGCGCCAAGGTCCCCATCTTCCCGATCGGGTCGGACATGGGGGTGTTGGACGTGAGCACGTTGCCCAAGGGAGTGTACTTGCTCCGGGTCGATGGCCGAACGGCACGTATCGTGAAGGAATGACCCTTCAGGTTCTTCACGGCACGGTGGGCGAGGTCAATGGCGACGAGGTAGCGGGCGGGCCACACGAGGAGTGCGCACCGACCGCGCATTATGCATGGAGGCCCTTCTCAACGAGGTGAAAGGACTTTCTTGGCCCGCCTGGTCCAACCGCCGGGCCGCTACCCCACGGTCGCTTTCGTACGCTGCATCAGCTCCTCCACGGCATCGGCCTCCACGGGAATGTCCTTGAACAGGTCGATCGGGTTGTCGCGGGTCACCAGGATGTTGTTCTCCAGGCGGATCCCCAGCTTCTCCTCGCGGATGTAGATGCCCGGCTCCACGGTGAACACCATGTTCGGCTGGATCATCTCGTTCCACAGGCCCACGTCGTGCACGTCCAGTCCCAGGAAGTGGCTGGTGCCATGCATGAAGTACTTCTTGTAGAGCGGCTTCTCGGGATCCTGTTTGGCCACGTCGTTCTTATCCAGCAGCCCCAGGCCGATCAGTTCGCTCTCCATGATCCTGCCCACCTGCTTGTGGTAGTCGGCGAGCAGGGTGCCGGGCCGCAGCAATTGGGTGGCCTCCTTCTGCACGCGGAGTACGGCGTTGTACACGTCCTTCTGCCGCTTGGTGAAACGGCCGTTCACGGGAATGCTGCGCGTGAGGTCGCTCGCGTAGCCACCGTACTCGCAGCCGAAGTCCATCAGGATCACATCGCCGTCGTTGCACACCTGGTCGTTGGTGATGTAGTGCAGCACGCAGGCGTTGTACCCGCTGGCGATGATGGGCGTGTAGGCATGCCCGCGCGAGCCGTTGCGCACGAACTCATGCGTGATCTCCGCCTCGATCTCGTATTCCTTCACGCCGGGTTTCACGAAGCCGCACACCCGCTCGAACGCCTTTCCCGTGATCGCGATCGCACGCTGGATCTGCGCCACCTCCTCCTTGGTCTTGCGACTGCGGATGCGGTGCATGATGGGTGCGCTGCGTTTCACGCTGTGCAATGGATACTGCGCACGCAGCTCCTTGTTCTTGCGCTCCTCGCGTGTTTCCACCTCGTTGCTCTGGCGCAGGTGCTCGTTGCTGTTCAGGTACAGGTGCTCGCACTGCGGCACCAACCGCTTGATCGTGGCCTCGTAGCTCGTGGTCCACAGCACGGTGGCAATGCCGCTCAGCTCGCTCGCTTCCTTCTGCGAGAATTTGGCGCCTTCCCAGATCGCGATCAGTTCGCTGGTCTCGCGCACGAAGAGGATCTCGCGGTCCTTCGGGTCCACCGCGTCGGGGAAGAGCAGCAGGATCGTCTCCTCCTGGTCGATGCCGCTGAGGTGGAAGATGTCGCTGGCCTGCTTGAAGGGCATCGTGCCATCGGCGCTGGTGGGCATGATGTCGTTGCTGTGGAACACGGCCAGGCCGCCTTTCTCCATGGCCTGCCGAAGTTGCAGGCGGTGTTCGCGGTAGGTGGCGGCGCTGAGGGGTTGGTAACGCATGTGCTGGAAGCTGGAGGTGCGAAGTTAGAGGGGTGACCGGGTGCGAGGGTGCAGTGGCCCCGATATACCTTGTTCGTCTGGGCCGCCAAGCCCAGCGATCTCAGCCCACTGCATCCGATAACTTCGTCCCACCACGAACAACCCATCATGCAACGCATCCACGTCTCCATCAAACTCTCCCCCGAAGGCATGGCTCATATCCGTGCCACACCGGAACTGCAAAAAGCGGAAAAGGACTATGTGGACCGCTGGAAGGAAGAGGGCCTGTTGGAGAGCTTCTACATCTCTACCGATAGGACCGGCGCCATCCTGGTGTTCGCCGGCGTGGATGAAGCCCGTACGAGGGAGCTGATCGGAACGCTGCCGTACTTCCCGTACATGTCGATGGTGGAGTACGTAGACCTGGTGAAGCAGTTCTGAAGCGTAGCGACGCTCAACCTGACCTCGGCCAACGCCGCCAGTGTGGACACCCATCGACCAACACGTTGGCCCGGCGATCGCGTTCATGGGTTGGGCCCGTCCTTGGCATCCACCGTCGCGCAACGAATGGAGCGACCCGGGGGTTCAGCCCTTGAGGAAGCTCTCCCTCTTCATGGCCAACCACTCCAACGCGGCACCGCCGAGCAGGAGTTCTTTGGTGGCGGTATCGTAAGGCATGCTGTTGATCAGCTCGCCGGGGATGAGTTCGCCCAAGGGGAAGGGATAATCGGTGCCCATGGCCACCCGGTTGGCGCCCATCTGATCCACCACCACCCGCAACATGGCCGGATCGTGCACGAGCGCATCGATCCAGAAGCGTCCCAGGTAGTCGCGTGGGTTCACGGTATTGTCCACGGCGCACAGGTCGGGGCGCATGATGAAGCCGTGCTCGATGCGGCCGATGGTGGCCGGGAAGGAGCCGCCGCCGTGCGCGAAGGCCACGCGTAACCGCGGAAGGCGTTCCATGAGGCCGCTGAAGATCATGGAGGTGATGGCGGTGGCCGTTTCCACGGGCATGCCCACCAGCCAAGGCATCCAGTACTTGTCGAACCGGTCGCTCCCCATCATGTCCCAGGGATGAACGAATACGGCCATGTCCAGTTCCTCGCAGGCCTGGAAGATGGCGAATAGGCGGGGCTCGCCCAGGTTGGTGCCGTTGATGTGGGTGCCGATCTGCACCCCGGCGAGGCCGATGCGCTTGCAACGTTCCAGTTCCTGAATGGCCAGCTCGGGCTCCTGCATGGGCAATGTACCCAGCCCCACGAAGCGCGTGGGCCATTGCTGTACGATGCCTGCGATATGGTCGTTCAGGAACATGGACAGGTCCAGCGTGTCGTGCGGTTTGGCCCAATAGCTGAACATCACCGGCACGGTGCTAAGCACCTGGACATGGACATGGGATCGGTCGCATTCGGCGATCCGAACGCTCGGGTCCCAGCAGTTGGCCTGCACCTCGCGGAAGAACTTGTCGTCCATCATCATGCGGGCACAGCCGGGCCTGTGATGGTCCAGGTGGATGAATCCGCGGTAGCCGTAACGTCGCCCGAAGTCGGGTATCTGCTCCGGCAGGATGTGGGTATGGATGTCTATCGTGAGCGGGGTGGCCATGCGGAACCTCAGACGAATCGTGGGTCAACGGCCATCACGTGGCCGCAGGCGGAGCAGGTGCGCTTGGCTTCGTCGCCGTAGAACTCCCGGAAGCGGGGGATGAAGTCCTTCTCGATGTTGTGGAGCACGAAGCGGTATTCGTGCAGCAGGTTGTTGCACTGTTCGCAGTACCACTGCAGGCCATCCAGCAGCTCGCGGTCGTCGCGTTTCACCTCGATCACCAATCCCACGGTGTTGGCGCCCCGGCGCGGTTGGTGCGGCACACGGGCCGGCAACAGGAACATCTCGCCTTCACGGATCGGGATGGTCACGGCCTTGCCATCTTCCTGGATACCGACCTCGATATCGCCTTCGAGCTGGTAGAACAGCTCTTCGGTCTCGTTCCAGTGATAGTCCTTGCGGGCGTTTGGGCCACCCACCACCATCACGATGTAGTCACCGGCATCGGCGTAGAGGTTCTTGTTGCCCACGGGGGGCTTCAGCAGGTCGCGGTTGTCGGCGATCCATTGTTTCACGTTGAACGGTCTGCGGATGGCCATCGGATGATGAATTGCGGCCCGCAAGGTACTTCAGTCCGACGCACGTGCCGTAGGCGCGGATGCCGTAGCGATGTGAATCGGCGATCGTTGAGGTGGGCGGATGGTTGGGCTGGACATGAATGCGGCAGGCCCGACCCCGTGCGGGGTCGGGCCTGCCCTATCGGTCCGTTGGAAGACGTCCGTGGCTTCAGCTCTTCGCCAGTTCGCTCTTGGCGAAATCGGCATACACGGCGGTGATGCCCTCGCGCAGGCCGATGCGGTGCTTCCATCCCATGTTGTGGAGGCGGCTCACGTCCATCAGTTTGCGGGGTGTGCCGTCGGGCTTCTCGGTGTTCCATTTCAGTTCACCGGTGTAGCCTACGATATCCTTGATCATCTCGGCGAGCGCCTTGATGGTGAGATCCTCGCCGGTGCCGATGTTCACGAACATCTCCTCGTCGTAGTGTTGGAGGAGGAAGTAGCAGGCATCGGCCAGGTCGTCCACGTGCAGGAATTCGCGCATGGGCGATCCGGTACCCCACACCTCCACACTGGGCGCGTTGGTGACCTTCGCCGTGTGGAACTTGCGGATCAGCGCGGGCAGCACGTGGCTGTTGTTGAGGTCGTAGTTGTCGTTGGGGCCGTAGAGGTTGGTGGGCATGGCGCTGATGTAGTTGCGCCCGTATTGCCGTCGGTAGCTCTCGGCCAGTTTGATCCCGGCGATCTTGGCGATGGCGTAGGGTTCGTTGGTCTGCTCCAGCAGGCCGGTGAGCAGGCTCTCCTCCTTCAGTGGCTGCGGTGCCATCTTGGGGTAGATGCAGCTGGAGCCCAGGAAGAGGAGTTTCCGCACATCATGCACGTGGCTGGCATGGATCACGTTGCACTCGATCATCAGGTTCTCGTAGAGGAACTGGGCGCGGTACACGTTGTTGGCGTGGATGCCCCCCACCTTGGCGGCCGCGAGCACCACCACATCGGGCTTCTCCTGCGCGAAGAAGGCGTTCACAGCGGCCTGGTCCTTCAGGTCGAGCTCCTTGCTGGTGCGGGTGATGATGTTGGTGTATCCATCCTTCTGCAGGCGGCGCACGATGGCACTTCCCACCATGCCGCGATGGCCTGCGATGTAGATCTTGTCGGTCTTGTTCATTGGATGCATTGTTGGGGCGGATCATGATCCGCCCGTACGGCAGGAATGATCACAGATCACTCCTGCTCGTGCAGGATCTTGTGGCCGCCCTTCTTCAGGTACACATCGCGTTTGAAGAGCTCCAGGTCGCTGGCCATCATTTCCTTCACCAGGGCCTTGAGGTCGTACTTGTGCTTCCAGCCGAGCTCGCGCATGGCCTTGCGGGGGTCGCCCTCCAGGTGGTCCACCTCGGCTGGGCGGTAGTAGCGCTTGTCGATGGCCACGAGCACCTTGCCGGTCTTCTTGTCGTAGCCCTTCTCCTTCTCGGCCTTGCCCTTCCACTCGAGCTTGATGCCCACTTCGCCGAAGGCCAGGTCCACGAAGTGGCGCACGGTGTAGGTCTTTCCGGTGGCGAGCACGTAGTCATCGGGTTTCTTGGCTTGCAGCATCAGCCACATGCCCTCCACGTAATCCTTGGCATGGCCCCAGTCGCGCTTGGCGTCGAGGTTACCCAGGTACAGGGTATCCTGCAGGCCCAGTTTGATCTTGGCGGCGGCGCGGGTGATCTTGCGGGTCACGAAGGTCTCGCCGCGCAGGGGACTTTCGTGGTTGAAGAGTATGCCGTTGCAGGCGAAGATGCCGTAGCTCTCGCGGTAGTTCTTGGTGATCCAGAAGCCGTAGAGCTTGGCCACGCCGTAAGGGCTGCGCGGGTGGAAGGGCGTCTCCTCGTTCTGCGCGTGTGGGCGCACACCGCCGTACAGCTCCGAAGTGGAGGCTTGGTAGAATTTGGTCTTCTTCTCCAGGCCGAGGATGCGGATGGCCTCCAGGAAGCGCAGCGTGCCGATACCATCGGCGTTGGCCGTGTACTCGGGCATCTCGAAGCTCACGTGCACATGGCTCATGGCGGCCAGGTTGTAGATCTCGTCCGGCTGGATCTGCTGCACCAGGCGCAGGCAGTTCACGCTGTCGGTGAGGTCACCGTAATGCAAGTGAAAGGCATGGCCCTTCTCGTGCATATCGTGGTACAGGTGGTCGATACGGTCGGTGTTGAACAGCGAGCTGCGGCGTTTGACGCCATGCACCTCGTATCCCTTGTTCAACAGCAGCTCGCTCAGGTAGGCACCATCCTGTCCGGTGACACCGGTGATGAGGGCGACCTTGCGCTTGCCCTTGGTGGCGGTGCTGCGGTCGGTCCGGACCTTGCTGGCCTTGGGCTTCTTGGCCTGGGCGGAATGGCCTTTCTGGGCGTTGGTGCCAGCGGCACGCGTGTTCTTCTTCGTCATCTTGGTCATTGTACGGTGAACCAGTCGTTCACCGGTTCTTGCTTGTTATAACGCAGGGGTGCGTTGGTGGTCACATCAAGGAGTTGACGGCCGGCCTCGGTGCAGATGATCTGTCCGGCGGCGGTGTCCCATTCCATGGTCGGGGCGTAGCGGGGGTATGCGTCCGCGGCACCTTCGGCCATGCGCCCGAATTTGAGGGCGCTGCCGATGAAGGCGAGGGTCACGGTACCATGCTCCTCTTCCTTGCGCTGGATGAATGCCGCGGTCTCGGGGCTTCGATGCGAGCGGCTGGCGAGGATGGAATAGGCACGGGGCTCGTGCGCGAGAGGCAAACGGAGGCTCATGGCGGCCCGTTCATACGCCGGAACCGGGCCTTGGGTTGCTGCGTGCTGCTGGCGCCAGGCTCCGCCACCTTCCCAAGCGAAGTAGAGCAGGTCTTGCACGGGGCCGTAGATCACGCCGACCAGGGGAGAGGCGTTGCCCAGGGGAGTGTTGGTGGTGGTATCGGACCGCATCAGGGCGATGCACACGGCGAATTCGTCGTTGCGGGCAACGAACTCCTTGGTGCCGTCCAGCGGGTCCACCAGCCAGTAGTAGGGCCACGCCTGGCGCTGGGCCATGGGGATGAAGGGGCCTTCCTCGCTCATGATGGGCAGGCCGGTGGTGGCCAGCGCCTGTTCGATGGCGTGGTGCGAATCGCGATCGGCCTGGGTGAGCGGGGAGCGGTCGGCCTTCCATTCCACTGCGAAGGATCCGGCATAGACCTCCATGATGGCCTGGCCACCGGCCAAGGCAGCGCCTATGGCGGCGTTCACCATTTGCTCCAGGGAAGGGCCGGTCATCTGTGCGGGTAAAGGTAGCCGTGGTGTTCGGGCTCGGGTTCCCGGGGCGTGCCCGTCTTTGCACGGCCTCTGGTGAATGAGCGAAGAGGCCATGGAAAAGCCCTGCCCGTTCTGGCGGACAGGGCTTCGCGCCAAGGTGCGGATCAGGCTTTGCCCATGATCTTGAACATGCCGGTGCCGCACGTGGGGCAGGTGCCCTTCATCGCCTTGCGGCCGTTGGCCATGGTGTTCTCCTTGGGGTCCTTCATGTTGCGCTTGGCCTTGCACTTCACGCAATACGCTTCAACGGCTGCTGCCATGTTCTCTGGGTATTAAAGGTTGAACGAGAGAACAAGGTAGTTGCGTTCCCTATTGGGATACCGCCTTGGACATTGAAGGTTTTCAACGATCGTGGATGGTGAACGCGAGTTCAGCGGGGTGATCCCCAGTGCGTTCATCATGCAGGACACGCTTCTGCGGTACGTTGGCGAGGTGCGGGTCGATGGGATGGCGGACCGATACGAGCATCGCTCAGACGATCCCTCTGATCGGTGACCCTATTTGGATGTTCAGGAGCGGCCGAAGATGCGGGACTATTCTTCTAAGGCCGGTACGAGAGACCTGGTGCAAGGCCGAAGGTGTGCAACACAAGAAGCGAAGCCACCGAGGGACGGGCGTACGGAACAGGGCTCTCGGTGAAGGCGAGAGGAAGAAGAGCAAGTGGGTCGGGCGGGATCGGATGCCCCAATGGAATACGGTGTCGCGGACATGTGGTGTGTTGAAGTCCTTGGTGCAAGGGGCGCGTAGGGGTATTGAACCCAGCGTTCGCCCTACGGCAGTGCATTACAGCGATTGTTGATGGATCGTGAAAAGAAAACGCTTGGAACGGATCACTCTGGATCCTTCCCACGCCCTTCGCGGGGATCCGGCGCATGTTGAAAAGTATGGAAGACTTCATCCGGCGAATGCTGACCACCGGGGCCACTTTTGTAACCCGACGACGCCGCCTTTTCGGCCTTTGGAACGAGAGCGACGTCGGCGGGACCCGAACAGTATCCATCGTCAACGAAGAAGGAGGCCTTCCCCCTTCTGGAACACCGTCTCTCCCAAGTCGAAACATGCCATGAGCACCAAGAACACCGATCCCCAGATGAGCATGGATGCGGCACTTGCCGACACGGCCGCGGCCAACGAACCCATCCTGAAGGAGAACAAGGACCGGTTCGTGATCTTCCCCATTCAGCACAACGACATCTGGCAGTTCTACAAGAAGCACGAAGCCGCCTTCTGGACCGCCGAGGAGATCGACCTCCATGCCGACCTCACCGATTGGAACGACAAGCTCAACGACGACGAGCGCTACTTCATCAAGCACGTGCTCGCCTTCTTCGCCGCCAGCGACGGCATCGTGAACGAGAACCTCGCCGAGAACTTCCTGCACGAGGTGCAGTACCCCGAGGCCCGCTTCTTCTACGGCTTCCAGATCGCCATGGAGAACATCCACAGCGAAACCTACAGCCTGCTGATCGATACCTACATCAAGGACCCGATCGAGAAGGACAAGCTGCTGCACGCCATCGAAACGGTGGACTGCGTCAAGAAGAAGGCCGAATGGGCCCTGCGCTGGATCGGCAAGGGCAGCTTCGCCGAACGCCTCATCGCCTTCGCTGCCGTGGAGGGCATCTTCTTCAGCGGCAGCTTCTGCAGCATCTTCTGGCTGAAGAAGCGCGGCCTCATGCCCGGCCTCACCTTCAGTAACGAGCTCATCAGCCGGGATGAAGGCTTGCACTGCGACTTCGCCTGCCTGCTCTATACCAAGCACCTGCTGAACAAGGTCCCCAAGAAGACCGTGGAGTCCATCATCCGGGATGCGGTGGAGATCGAGAAGGAGTTCGTGACCGACGCGTTGCCTGTGAACCTGATCGGGATGAATGCGAAGCTCATGCAGCAGTACATCGAGTTCGTGGCCGATCGCTTGTTGTTGGAATTGGGCAACGAGAAGATCTACAACGCCACCAACCCGTTCGATTTCATGGAGATGATCTCGCTACAGGGCAAGACCAACTTCTTTGAGAAGCGCGTGGGCGAGTATCAGAAGGCCGGTGTGTTGAACAAGGACAAGGATCAGAGCAAGTTCACGCTGGATGCGGATTTCTGAGATGCGGGGTTGGGTGTTGGCGGGCTGCGTGTAGCGCGGTGGACCCGTGGACAAGCAGAACACGGAACACGGTCAGCTGCAACGCATTTCACCGGATCTCACATCGGTCGGTTCACGAAGAGCCGGATCGAGGTCTCGGGAAGGAGGGGGAAGGGGGCCATCTTACAGTCGGGAAAAGTGACAGGAAAACCAACACGGAAGGCGGGAGCCCGAAGTGCGTAAAAACAAGGAACAAGGAACATGTACGTTATCAAGCGCGACGGCCGCCGGGAGGCGGTGAAATTCGACAAGATCACTGCGCGGGTGAAGAAGCTGTGCTACGAGTTGGACCCCATGGTGGATGCCACCGTGGTCACCATGAAGGTGATCGACGGCATCTTCGATGGGGTGACCACCACCGAGCTGGATAACCTCACCGCCGAGGTGGCCGCCACCATGACGGTGAAGCACCCGGATTATGCGCAACTCGCGAGCCGCATCGCGGTGAGCAACCTGCACAAGAACACCAAGAAGTCCTTCAGCGAGACCATGAAGGACCTTTACGTGTACCTGGATCCCAAGACCGGAGAGCGGGCCGCGCTACTCGCCGATGATGTCCACAAGATCATCCAGGACAACGCTGACGTGCTGGACAGCGCGATCATCTACGACCGCGACTTCAACTACGATTACTTCGGGTTCAAGACCTTGGAGCGGAGCTATCTCCTGCGTCTGCATGGCAAGGTGGTGGAGCGTCCGCAGCACATGCTCATGCGCGTGGCGGTGGGCATCCATAAAGTCGACATCGACAGCGCCATCCGCACCTACAACGACCTCAGCGAAGGTTGGTACACGCATGCCACGCCCACGCTCTTCAACGCAGGCACGCCGAAGCCGCAGATGAGCAGCTGCTTCCTGTTGCAGTTGAAGGAGGACAGCATCACGGGCATCTACGACACCCTGAAGCAGTGCGCGCAGATCAGCCAGAGCGCGGGCGGCATCGGCCTCAGCGTGCATAACCTGCGGGCCAAGGGCAGCTACATCAAGGGCACCAACGGCACCAGCAATGGCATCGTGCCCATGCTGCGTGTGTTCAACGACACCGCGCGGTATGTGGACCAGGGTGGAGGAAAGCGGAAAGGCAGCTTCGCCATGTACTTGGAGCCCTGGCATGCTGATGTGTTCGACTTCCTCGAGTTGAAGAAGAACCATGGCAAGGAGGAGATGCGGGCCCGCGATCTGTTCTACGCATTGTGGATCCCGGACCTGTTCATGAAGCGCGTGGAGCAGGGCGGCGACTGGACCTTGATGTGCCCCAACGAATGCCCCGGCCTCAGTGACACATGGGGTGCCAAGTTCGAGGAACTGTATGAAGGCTACGAGGCCGCAGGCAAAGGCCGCCAGACGGTGAAGGCGCAGGACCTGTGGTTCAAGATCCTGGAAAGCCAGATCGAGACCGGTACGCCCTACATCCTCTTCAAGGATGCCGCCAACGGCAAGAGCAACCAGCAGAACCTGGGCACCATCAAGAGCAGCAACCTCTGCACGGAGATCATCGAGTACACCAGCCCCGACGAGGTGGCCGTGTGCAATCTCGGCTCCATCGCGCTGCCCAAATTCGTGGAGAAGGGCAAGTTCGATCACAACAAGCTCTTCGAGGTCACCTACCAGCTGGCGCGCAACCTCAACCGCGTCATCGACCAGAACTACTACCCGATCCCCGAGGCACGTCGCAGCAACATGCGCCATCGCCCCATCGGCATCGGCGTGCAGGGCTTGGCTGATGCGTTCATCCTCATGCGCCACCCCTTCGATAGCGTGGAGGCCAAGGTGCTGAACCGCGAGATCTTCGAGACGATCTACTACGCCGCCCTCACCGCAAGCAAGGACCTCGCGAAGGAGGAGGGCCCGTACGAGACCTACGAAGGCAGCCCCATGAGCCAAGGCGTGCTCCAGTTCGACATGTGGGGGGTGAAGCCGAGCGATCGTTGGGAATGGGACGTACTGCGTAGTGAGATCGAACAGCACGGGGTGCGCAACAGCTTGTTGCTGGCACCGATGCCCACCGCCAGCACCGCACAGATCCTCGGGAACAACGAGTGCTTCGAACCGTACACCAGCAACATCTACACCCGCCGTGTGCTCAGCGGCGAATTCGTGGTGGTGAACAAGTACCTGCTGCGCGATCTGGTGAAGCTGGGCCTGTGGGGCGATGAGTTGAAGAACAAGATCGTGGCCGCCAACGGCAGCATCCAGCACATCCCGGAGATCCCGCAGAACCTCAAGGACCTGTACAAGACAGCCTGGGAGATCAGCCAGCGGACGATCATCGACATGAGCGCGGATCGTGGGGCGTACATCTGCCAGAGCCAGAGCCTCAACATCTTCATGGAGAACGCCAACTTCGGCAAGCTTACCAGCATGCACTTCTATGCGTGGAAAGCGGGCTTGAAGACGGGCATGTACTACCTGCGTACCAAGGCCGCCACGGACGCCATCAAGTTCACGGTGGATAAGGCCAAGCTGAGTGAGCCGAACGTGGTGAAGGCCCCGGAGGTGGTTGTTGCCAACGAGGATGTGGCCCAGGCGCAGATCGCCTGTTCGCTGGATGATCCGGAGGGATGTGAGATGTGTTCGGGGTAGGAGTATAGACCGAACGAATGAAACAAGTCGCAGGGCTCACGGAAGTGGGCCCTGCGACTTGTTTATGGAATTTGACGTCCCGCACCATGGATGGTGTGGAGGAATTCGTTCCTTCGTCCTACACCCGGCGGCGGCATGGGAACCATTCGGTCGACCGGACCATCAGATCCCCACCAAACACCATGTGCATATCCGGTCGGAATTTCGCGCTCGCCCTTTGCTACGGCATCTTGGCCATGGCGCAAGGCCAGTGGACCACTGGTGGTGTGTTCGCCTCCTCTCAGCAGTTCAGCGGGGCGCTGGCTTTCGATGAGGACAACGCGATCTTCGTGAACGGCTCAACCGATCCGTGGAACCTGAACTACGAGGGCCAGATCGTGGCCACTACCGGTGGCAATGCAGGTCAGGGTACGGTGTTCTATTATCCGGCAGGCACCGTACTGGAGGATGTGGATGGATGGGCCGGAAGCACACCAGCTTATGTCGATGGCTACTACTGGGTGGTCGGCAGCAGACGCACCATGACCAACCAGATCAGGCGCAGCCTTGTGATCCGGAACATGCCGGGCCAACTGCCCAGTTCCTTCACGGAAGTGTTCACCGGATCGAACAGGTACTATCGCTGCATCGACATGCTGGATGTGGACAACGGCTTCTGTGGTGGTGCATCCGTGGCAGGTGATGGATCGATCGATCGCACCACTGATGGAGGTGTGACGTGGGTACAGACGGACACTTTCCCGGGGCAAGTGATCTCGCGCATCCGCTTCGTGAACGGATCGCTCGGCTTCGCCGTGAGCAACGGTTCACATTGGAACGCGAACGGCACCATCGACCTGCCCGATAGTGGCAACGTGTACCGCACCATGGATGGCGGTGCTTCCTGGCAGATCGTGCTTTCTGCCGTCGGTACGGGTTTCAGTGGTGTGTGGTTCACCGATCAGCTGAACGGTTGTGTGACGCGCAACGATGGAGCCATCCTGCGCACAACGGATGGTGGTACGACCTGGCTACCGACAACGATCGCACTTGCTCCGCCGTTCCTGCTCACTGCGGTGACCGGCACGCCGAGCGGGACATTGTACGCCAGCGGTTATCGTGCTGACAACAGCGGGGCCATCATCCTCTCGAGCATCGATGGGGGAGCCACATGGCAATTGAACCATTACTCATCGACAGGTGTCGGCAGGCGCATCAACAACATCTATTTCCTGAACGACGACGTGGGCTACGCACCGGCCTGGACCTGTGTATGGAGCACGGGCAACGGCGGCAATGTGGCGACAGCCCTTCCGAGCACCCATGCCTCAACGACCGCCCTGCTCTATCCAAACCCGAGCTCCACTACGGTACAACTGGAACTGGCAAGAACAGGAGCCGTTGTCCGAGTGATCGATCTGCAAGGACGCACAGTGATCGGTGGCCTCCGCACATCGGACCTGCGCACTGTGATTGATGTCTCGGAACTGGCGGCGGGGCTCTATCAGGTGGAGGTCGTGACCGGAGACGACGCCACGATGCTCACGTTGCAGAAGGAGTGATCCAACTGCACGTAGCGTGGCCGCGTTTCATAGCGTAGCCTGCGGCTGAGCTCGCCGAGAACAGGAGCACGGTAAAATATGGCAACCCTTGCGTTCGCTGGCATGCTGAGCAGCCGCAGGCTACGCGCGGATCAACGGATCACTACGACCGGTCGATCTTCGACAACCCCGGCTCGTCCTGATAGTCCCGCTCCGAGCTGTAGCAATAGTCGTGTGGTTGTTCACCCGACCGGCGCGTATAGAGGACGACTTGTCCGGTCCCAACACCTGTATCCGGGTATGGCGACAACTCGGCTCAACGATCACGCCCGACCGTGCATGGCATGACCCTGCGCTGAGGGAAGCCTGCTGGACCGCCCGATAGGATCGGGAGCGCGGTGGTCTGTGGCACACCCCTACCGCAAAGACCTCAACGCACCACCGCCCGTGCCTGGAGCACGTGTCCATCCACTCCACGCATCTGGATCAGGTAGCTGCCTGCTGGTAGCGGAAGCAGGTCGAGTTCAACCTGCGAACCGCTCAAGGACCGTTGCATCACGGTTCGACCTGTGGCATCCAAGAGATCCAAGATGACACCCTGTGGTGGAATGTTCGTAATGGTCAGTGGCCCGTCCGTGGGTACGGGGAAGACCTTCATTCCCGTGAACGCTGGATCCGCTGCCACCACGCCGGTATGGTTCGGATAGGTCGTGGCATTCCCCGGGATGGTGAAGTGCCCGCTCTGCGGTCCGGTATTGCCCGCCGACACGGTGCCCCGGTAGGTGGGGCCGATCACGTAGGGATAGGCGGGCAGCAGGCTCTCGGTGAGGGTGACGAAGTAGGCGTAGGTGCCTTCCGGGTATTCGGGTGTAACACAGGTACGACCATTGTGCTCGTCGAGGTCGCCGGACCCGGCCACGTAGGCATAGTCCTCCAGGAACGCGCCCAACGGATATTGCCCACCGATCGCGGGGCCATACTGGTTCGCCTGCAAGGCACTACCGTCTGGCCGTGTGGTCCGGTCCGTGATCCCACGCAGTTGGTAGCTGCTCCGCATACGACTGAGGCCACCGGTTCCATCGGGGTTGGTATAGGCGAACGCACCATAGACCGGGTAGCCATCGAAGGCGAAACCGATCAGGTCGCTGTGGTGTTCGTCATCGGTATGGGCATACAGGCAGTTCGGGCTGACATGGTGATGGTATTCGCCGTTCGGCGCCGGGTGCCCGAGGCAGGCATCGAAGCTCGGTCCCTCGAAGATGTAGGCATCCCGGTTCCAGATCCCTTGGTTGTTGTAGCTCATGCCATCCTTGGCGTTGAAGATGCTCACCCCGTTGCGCCAGACACCGATGTGGCCGAGCGGCGTGTTCACCAACGTGCCGGTGTTCTCCATGGGCTCGCGCGTGATCCGGAAGCAGAAGTCCTGGTTCGTTGGGGTGTTCGGGTTGCCCACCCACGGACCGATGTCGTATCCCGGCACACAGGTGCAACGCACGTACACATCGGTCTCCGTATAGGCCACTTGCTGCACGTTCGTCAGCATGCCGTTGTATCCCGTTTCTTCACCCGGGTTGATGATCCAGCTGGTGATGGTGGGGGGCTGGGCCATGGACAACATGGCTGAGGTGACGACGAGGAGGAACAGCAGGGGCTTCATGTTCGGTTCGACAACGGAACGGGGCCATGGTTCGATCGATGCGACCCTTCACCTGGCGCACCACCGTTGGCCAGGATGTTCCTGCGTCCTTCTCGGTGTGTCGGAAGATCGAGGACATCCATATCCGACTTACGTACCTTGGCGACAAAACATCTTCCTCCATGGAAACCTGGCTCACCTCCCTGATCACGAAGACCCCGCAAGAAGGTTTCGAGTTGGCCATCAAGTTGTCGCGCATGGGTGTGAAGTACACACAGCCTTCGGCCGAGGTGCGCGATAAGCTGCGCCCCGCCTATGCGGAGAACGCGGACAGCCTCACCATGGCCTCACACGTGGTGGCGGTCAACTTCCAGACAGTGGCAGCGGCCAACGGTTACTGGCGATAGGTGCATCAACCGTCGCCCACCGCAATGGCCGACGCTACATGGGCCCTGGAGCAGAGTGGCTCAGTGTGCCTGTTCCGCGGCCAGTTTAAGACAGTCGCATCCCAAGGCCTTGTCCACGAAGTCTTTGAGGAAGTGCATGTCGCTGCGGGCGCGTCTGCGGCCTGTGCGTTCCAGATAGAACAACACACCGATGCCGAGCACCACAACGGGCACCAGATAGAACCCCCATGCCGCGTGCTTGAGCATCAGCTGTGCAACGCCGAGGGTGATGGCGGTAAGGCCCAGTAGGATGAGGGCGAGGTAGCCTCCGGCGAAGAGCATCCAGATGCCGGGCGAGGGGCCGATGAGGCATCGCACCATGGTGTTCCCGTTCTCCAGGACTTCGAAGGAGAGGTCCATCTCAGGGGTCCATGCTTCTGCGCCGTTCGGTTGAAAGGCCAGTGTTACATGGTCGCGGGTGTTCTTGGCCCAGATCTTACGCGGATTCTCCGCTTGCAAGCGCTGGCCGATACGGTCGGTGATCATCGCGGCATCCATGTCCGATTCGAAACGGAATCGAGGTCTGAAACCAGGTACGTCCATGGATGTGAAAATAGGGAGCTGGACGTTGCCCGTGCAGTTGTGCCACGAATGGACCATGGATGTGGCCGTTCTTCGGAAAGGCGTACCGCTACCTGTTCCTTGGCGAACTTTGCGTCCCGATGACCGGTCAGTGCCGCACCGCCACCCTGTTGTTCGCCATGGCTATGGCCGCATCGTTGGCCGCGCAAGTGGTGAACATCGAAGGGCGTCGTTTCGTGAACGACACGGTGCCCTGGGCCGGTGTGGTCGACTTCCGGTATCACCTCACGGAGAACACGCAGCGCAGTTACATGTTCGGCCTGGCCGGCGCGGTGCAGCATGTGCGGGGCAAGCATCGCTATTTGGTGATCACCGACCTTGCGGCGAGCAGGGTGGAAAGCAACTCTTTCCTCAACACGGGCTTCCAGCACTTGCGGTACAACTATGCATGGTTGAAGCGGTGGACGGGTGAGGCGTTCGCCCAGGCACAATACAACAAACCGCTGCACCTGGATCTGCGGGCCACGTTGGGAGCCGGGCCGCGGCTGCGTGTGGTGAACGAAGAGGACCTGCGCATGCATGTGGGCACCTCGTTGATGTTGGAGCATGAGCGCACCACCGATGGGGAATCGTTCGTTCACGGTCGCAACAGCAGCTATCTGGCCGTTACGCTGCGGTTCAGTCACATCACCAGCTTCACCACGGTGGTATACTATCAACCCAAGCTGTTCGCGGCTTGGGATCATCGGATCGCTATGGAAGCCGGGTTGCTGTTATCCCTCACCTCGCGATATACGGTGGAAAGCCGTTTGAACCTGTTGCGCGATACGGCACAACCCACGGATGTGCCGGGGTTCACCTACGGTTGGAACAACCGCTTCGGCATCCGTTTCTGAAGTCGTTCCGCTGTGGTGCATCGGGCAGTGGCGGCATGATGGATCGACCACGAAGATCCGTTCGCGAAGACGGGGCCGAATGGACCCCACCCCTGGGTGTGCTGGTGTGATGTACCGGAAAGCGGTGTTCCTGGATCGTATGTGGATGCGCATGGCCGCACGGAGTATCGAGGCTGGCGCATCGATGCGGACAGGCGGACGAAGTGCCTGGGGCGGAGGTGCCGCGGGGGTCGCGGTGTGAACAGGAAGGGGCGACCGATCATCGGCCGCCCCTTCGGATGCGTGGTCGTATGGATCGGGATCACTCCACCATCACCTTGCCGGTCACCACCGCGCTGCCGGAGATGATGCGGTACAGGTACATGCCTGCCTTGTTGCCTGCGGCATCCCATTCGATCCGCTGACGGCCTGCCGACAAGGTCCCGAGCTGGCGCGATGTGACCATGGCGCCGCTCATGTTCCAGATCTCGAAGGTGGTCTCCTCCTCGGTGTCGGTGGTGAAGAGGAATGCCGTGGGGCCGGTGGTGGGGTTCGGGTACACATCCACCTCGAGCTGGTCGTGGGCAAGGGACTTGGAGGTGACCATGGCGATGTCATGGTCCAATGCGGGAGCCATGCCGCTGTTCGGACAGATCAGGTAGCCGCTGCTCATCGTACCGCCAGCATACCCTTCGTTGATCGCGGTGATGGCCGCGTTCAGCGCTTCGCGGGTGTAGCTGCTGCCGCAACTGCCGATCTTCTCATCGGCCACTTGGATCAACTCAGCCACGGTCCACCCGGCGAACAGGCCGTTGGCGATCACCATGTTCTTGAGCAGGGTGGTCGCTGGGCTGAAGTTGGTGTAGAACTCATCGAACCGCACATTGAGTTTTAGGGCGACCAGCTGCCCTGCGAAAGTGTTGTTGTAGGAGGTCGGGTTCACCATGGTGCCCGAGGGTAGCGCGGCGATGGTGCCGTTGGAAGGGAGGAAGGAGAGCGCGGCCCAGCCACTGGTGATCCGCATTTGGCGGCTACCGCAACCAATGGTGAGGTAGTTCGGCGCAGTGAAGGCCGATGCGAAGTTGTACATCAGGTACAGGGCCATGTTGTTCCCGGCAGGTTGGGCGCCCCAGGTTTCCTGGGTCTCGGTGCGGATGCCGGAGCAAGCGTTGTTCGCCGTTACGTTGATGGTGGTGCTGCACGTGGCGGTGCATCCACGCGCATCGGTCACCACCACCGAATAGGTGCCGGAGGTGGAAACGTTGGTGCTTGCCGAGGAACTCGAAGGCGAAGTGTTCCAGCTATAGCTGTAGGGTGCGAGGCCACCGGAAGCCACGGCCTGGATGGTGCCGGTGTTGGGGTTGGCACTGCAGCTCACCGTGGGGCTGCCGTACACCTGTACCGTGGTGCCAGCCGAGGTGCGGCTGCAACCGTTGTTCGTCACCACCACGGTGTAGGTACCGGCAAGGGTGGCCACATACGTACTGTTCGTGGCTCCTGCGATGGTGGTGCCATTCCGGTGCCAGCTGTATGAAAGCCCGCTGCCCGTGTTGGCGTTCAGGGTCACGCTGCCACCGGCACAGAACGAGGTGGCGGAGGCGGCGGTGATGGTGGCGCTTGGGGCTGATCCTACGGCGATGTTGATCGCTGCCGAGGTGCTGGAGCAGGAGCCATTGGTCACCGTAACGGTGAAGGCACCGTTCAGATAGGCGGTGTAGGCATAGCTGGTGGCTCCGGAGATCACGGCGCCGTTGTAGCGCCATTGGTAGGTGTTGCCGCTGGCCTGCTGGGTGGTAAGGATCACATTGCCACCCGAGCAGAAGCTGGTGGGGCCTTGGGCGCTGATCACTGGGCTCGGACCACTGCCCGAAGCGCTCACGCTCACCCCGCTGCTGGTGGCCGAGCATGCGCCATTGGTCACGGTAACGGTGTAGGTACCGGTGATGGTGGCGGTATAGCTGGCGCTGGTGGCGCCGGAGATGGCGGTGCCGCCCCTGCGCCATTGGTAGGTATTGCCTGTGGCACTGGTGGTGGTGAGCACCACGCTGCCGCCCGTGCAGAAGCTGGTGGGGCCTTGAGCGGTGATCACCGGGCTGGATCCACTTCCGGAAGCGTTCACACTAACACCATTGCTGGTGGCCGTGCAAGCGCCATTGGTCACGGTAACGGTATACGTACCGGTGATGGTGGCGGTATAGGTGGCGCTGGTGGCACCGGAGATGGCGGTACCGCCCCTGCGCCATTGGTAACTGTAACCCGTGGTGCTGGCCGTAGAGAGCACCACGTTGCCACCCGAGCAGAAACTGGTGGGGCCCTGGGCCGTGGTGCTGGGGGTGGTCAGGGCGGAGATCGTGACACCGATGGCATTGCTGGTACCCGAGCAGGTTCCGCTGGTGACCGTGACCGTGTAATTGCCTGCCAGGGTGGCGGTGTAGCTGTTGCTTGTCGCTCCGCTGATCACGGCGCCGTTCCTATGCCAGGCGTAGCTGCTACCACTCACGGAAGGGGTGCTGATCACCACGCTGCCACCCGTGCAGAGGGCGGTGGCCCCTTGCGCGGTGGCCGTGGGCGTGGAGCCGGCCGTCACCGTCACGGTGATCGCGTTGGAGGTGGCCGAGCATCCGTTGTTCGTCACCGTGCGGGTGTAGCTTCCAGCGGTCGTAGCGGTATACGAGCTGGAGGTGGCGCCGCTGATCACCACGCCGTTCCGTGCCCAGGTGTAGGTGTGGCCCGTGGTGGAACTCCCGCTCAGTAGCACACTGCCACCGGAGCACACCGTGGTGGAACCACCGGCGGTGATCGTAGCGGTCGGGGCCGAGCCCACGCTGATGTTGACCGGAGCTGAGGTGGTTGAACAGCCTCCGTTGGTCACCGTCACCGTCATGGCTCCGTTCATGTACGCGGTATAGGCATAGCTGGTGGCACCGGAAAGGGCCGTGCCATTGAGCCGCCACTGATAGGTATTGCCGCTGGCCTGTTGGGTGGTGAGGATCACGTTGCCTCCGGAGCAGAAGCTGGCGGCACCATGGGTGGTGATCACCGGTGTGGGGCCATTGCCCGTGGCGCTGACACTGATCGCGTTGGAGGTGGCCACACACGTTCCGTTGGTGACGGTCACGGTGTAGGTCCCTGTCTGCGTGGCGGTGTATGTACTGCTGGTGGCGCCACTGATCGCAGAACCGCCATTGCGCCATTGATACGTGTTGCCCGAGGCCGTGCTACTGGTAAGCACCACGCTCCCCCCCGAACAGAAGCTGGTGGAGCCTTGTGCGGTGATCGTTGGTGTAACACCTCCAGCTACCGTTATCGTGGTGGCAGCCGAGGTGGTGGAGCAGGATCCGATGCTCACCACCACGGTGTAGCTTCCGGCGTCGGTAGCGGTGTACGTGCTGCTCGTGGCGCCGGACAGGGTGGTCCCGTTCCTTTTCCACACGTAGGTGTATCCGGTTCCGGTGTTCGCGTTCAGGACCACACTACCACCCGTGCAGAAGGTGGTGGCACCGACGGCGGTTATGCTCGCCGTGGGTGCGTTGGTCACGCTAACGATGATGCTCGCGGAGCTCGCCGAACATCCGTTGTAGGTGACCGTGACGGTGTAGGTGCCCGCCTGCGTGGCCGTGTACGCGCTCGAGGTAGCACCGCTGATCGCGGTGTTGTTCCTGCGCCAGGCATAGCTGTAACCCGCACCGGTGTTGGCGTTCAGCACTACGCTGCCACCGGTACAGAAGGTGGTGGCACCGGCTGCGGCGATCGTGGCCGATGGGGTGATGCTCGTACCCACGCATTGGCAGTTCGCGTTGTACACATCGTTGATGGTGCAGGCGTTGTTGTCATTGCACGAGCTGCCTACCGTGGCCGAGCCTCCGGGAACACCGAGGCAATCCGATGCACTGGTTCCCGTGGTGGTGGCCATGGCGCCGAGCGACTGGTTGTAGTAGTTGCCACAGGCGCTCACCTCCAACTTCACGGCCCGTACCATGTATTGTTTACCGGCCACGAAGGGCACCGATCCATTGTTCCAGGTGGTTCCGGTCACCGGGGTGGTGGTGAGCCGGGAGGTGACATTGCTCGTCAGGTCCACGTGGTACACATGGTAGTCCATGGCCCCGTCAGGGCTGGCCGTCCAGGAGAAGGCCGCAGAGCCGCCCGAGTTGCTCACCACCAAGTTGGTCGGTGGAGCGACCATCTTCATGCGCAGGCTGGGGTCGCCCATCAGGTTCATATGTGTGCGCCCGATGGTGGATTGCCAGCCTTCCGTAGTGGGTGAATACAGGCCGGTATTGTTCATGCTGGCGGCCACGCAATAACCGATGTTCTCTCCCAGACCCATGTGGTGGAAGTACCAAGCGGGGATCCCTGCCCAGCAGTGGGTCAAGCCATCGCCCCGTGCGATCACGGCCCGCAAGAAGTTGTTGCGGCTATCCCAGTCGTAGTAGAAGCTCCCGAGCGACATGTTGAACACGCCGCCCATGGTCACGCTGCTGGCGAGCTCCTGGGTGGTGGTGCCACCGCTGGTGCCGTTGTACGTGGTAACGCCGTTTTCCTGGGCGATCAAGCCACCGCCATAGTGCGCAGACCATAGGTAGCTCTGACCGTTGATGTAGTTGTTGAAGCTCAATACTGGTGCCGCAGGTTCGGGGCTGATCTGGCCCACCAACGCCGAAGCGCGCCATCCACTGGCCGCTATCGGGTTGCCCACCCATTGCAGGTTGTCCACTAGCACGGCACGTTGTTCGGGCACCCACCCTTTCACCTTGTAGTTGTGCGCCTTGTTGAGGTAGTTGCGCATCAACTGTACCTCCGTGGATCCGAACGCCGGCATGTCGTACATGTCCACACGGCCCACTTGCAGTTCCACATTGGAGGGCAGATCGCTTTGGTCGAACTTGCCATCACCCGGGATGTTCCATGTCCGCTGTTGAGTGGTCATGGTGTTGTTCACCGAGTTGTCCGTCCAGGTGCCATTCATGTCGGCGTAGTACGCATCGGTAGGCCGCGCACCGCGGGTGTCCTCATGGCCATCCGGCGTGATGTTACCCGAATAGGGGACCGGCACGTGCCCCAGGATGTACAACGCTTTCACGTTGGTGGGGTCCGCGTTGTAATGACCTTGGATGATGCTCTTCACGCTGGTGACCGATGCGGTCCTGGACACATCGCTGCGGAGCACGCCCCATCCATCGGCACGCAAGTCGCTGATCAGTTGGGTGATCTCGGTGCTGAGCGAGGCGGACAGGGTGTTGTCCACCAGCAGGATCATCTTGCCGCGGTACTCCACTACCGGCACCTGAATACCGGCATGGATGTATCCGGTGCCTGTGACGCCCGCCGAGATCCGCACGATCTTGTACTCGTAGCTCACACCGGCGGACAGGCTGTTGTCGGTCCACGTGGTGGCGGTAGCGGCGGGAGTTGCTACCGCAGTGCCCCATGCCGTGGCGGTCTTTGTCTTCCGATAGATCGTCAGGGAGGTGGTGCTGGCGATCGGTGCCCAGGACAAGGTGATGGAGGAGGTGGATTGTACCGTGGCCGTGATCCGTACAGCCGCACGTTCCGATGAGGATTGGGCTTGGAGCAGGGTGGCGCAAAAGGCGGTGACCGCGAGCACGAGGATCCGAAGGGAGCGGATGAAGCCTTTTAGCATGCTTGTATTCAGGGAGTAAGGAGGAGTTGCGCAGGGCGTGGAGGTCACCATGGGGCACGTCCGTGGGTGCGTGGGGTGCGCGCGGTGTTCGTGGAATGTGAAAAAGGCCCTGTTCATAATGGGCCAAAAATAGGGAGTACCGCACCGCCGGGATCGCTCTAAAAGCCTTATGGACAGCGGTTCCGGTGCACTGGAACGGGCTGTAGGGGGTCTTGGTCCGGTGTAGATGCCGGTCCAAGACCATGGAGGCCCATTTCGTCGGATTATCCGTTGATTCTACGGATAGAACGACGAACTCGACGAACTGTCAATATTGATCGACGGGGTGGAATGGGTGCTTCGGCGAAGATGGCCATTGGCCCACCGAAGGTTCTGGCTGGAGACATCTTGACCGACCAAGGCTCACCTGGCATTGGATGTCCAAATGGTACCAAGGCTGAGGTTCGAAGGAACCGCAGTGCAGGATCCTGGCTAATAGGGCGGAGCCAGGTCGCCGAAGTGGGCGCTAAGGCCTTCCCCAGATCCAGGTGATGAGTTCGCGTTGGGCGTCGATGCTCAGGTGCAAGGGATCGCGCCAGAAAGCGCGGTCGGTGGGGAAGAGCCCGGGCTGGTCCAGGTCCAGTACCGGTGCCATGGTGCGGAGCCGTGCGAGGTACGCCTCGCGTGCGGGGCTCAGGCCGGCATCGTGCATGATGCGTTGCAGGTCGGGGTGGGTGGGGTATTCAACGAATAGGAGGCGAGCTCCCTCGGCCGCACAACGATCGGCGATATGCTGAAGCTTATCGAACACCGTGCTATCCATGATCCAGTTCTCGGCCACCGCTTGTTCGGCCTCCAGCACGGTGCGCCACTGGTCCTCGCCGGGCACGTCGTAATGCAAGCTGTTGGGGAAAAGGGCGCTGTAGATGTTCAGCCCGGCCGCTTCGATCACACGGCGGTTGTACATGTACGACCAAGGTTGGGCAAGTATGGCCGCGGGTTCGGCGTAGATATCGAAGTGCTGTGCGGCATGCATACCGCGGAACGATACCTGGACCACCACGTTCTGTAGGTTGGCCAAGCTGTCGGCATAGCGGAAGGTGTGATCGATGGTCACATAGTTCCCTCCGGGCACCCCGAGGTTCTGATACGTATCACCGGTCAGGGAGCGTAGGCTGTCCAGGTCGAAATAGGAGAGGCGGCTATCGCCCAGCAGGATGTTCCTTGCGGGGTGGCGCCGGAAGTCCACCAGCTTCCAAAGCATGTTGCTGAAGGGCATCGTGCGGCCGCTGTGGTAGAGGTTCTTCTCCTTCAGGTCCCGGGCGATGGGCCCACCGGTATGGTAGAGGCAGTAGGGGTCCACCCAGGCCACCAAAGCGAAAAGGGCGAGCATGGGCAGCGAGAGCTTCAGGCACTGGATGAGGAAGCGGCGCACCATGGCTCAGAACTGGAAATAGATGAATTCACCACCGCCCAGCGGAGCACACACGATGATGATGGCGATGATGGTGTAGTACAAGGCGTAACGCACGGGCTTGGTGGCACGTCCATCGAGCTGTAGGCCGTACTGCTTGGTGCGGCTGATCCACTCGATCACCAGGGTGAGGGCGATGCTGAACAGGGCGATGCCGAGGGTAAGGGTACTGGAGATGGCAGGTGCATCGAACAGCGATGGCGAGAACACTTCGCTGAACACGGTAAGGGCCTGGTCCATGCTCTGCGCGCGAAAGAACACCCAGGCGATCAAGCAGAGCATGAAGGTGGTGAGCATCTGCACGACCTCCTTCAGGGAGGGGAGCGCACGGCCCTCGGCCACGGTGCCGCTCATTTTCTTGTGGCGGTCGCTCAAGACCAGCGGGAGGAAGAACGCGGCGTTCAGCGCGCCCCAGGAAATGAAGGTCCAATCGGCGCCATGCCACAGGCCGCTGACCAGGAAGATGATCATGGTATTGCGCACGAGCATCGCCTTGCTGCCCTTGCTGCCACCAAGGGGAATGTACAGGTAGTCTCGGAACCAGGTGTTCAAGGAGATGTGCCACCGCCGCCAGAACTCGGCGATATCGCGGGAGAAATAGGGGAAGGCGAAGTTCCGCATCAACTCCAGGCCGAAGAGTCGTGCACAACCGATGGCGATATCGCTGTACCCGCTGAAATCGCCGTAGATCTGGAAGGCGAACAGCACGGTGGCCAGCAGGAGCGAGGCCCCATTGTGTTGTTCAGGCGAGGCGTAGATGTGGTTGACGAGTTGTGCACAGTTATCGGCCACCACGATCTTCTTGAACAGGCCCCAGAGCATTTGGCGAAGGCCATCGCGCGCCATGGCGATATCGAAGGTGCGTTGAGCCTCGAACTGCGGTATCATGTGCCGCGCGCGTTCAATGGGGCCTGCGAGCATCTGGGGGAAGAAGCTGACGAAGGCGAAGAAGGTGATGGGATGGCGCGTGGCCTCCAGCTGCTTGCGGTACACATCGATGGTGTAGCTCAGGCTCTGGAAGGTGTAGAAGCTGATGCCCACGGGCAACACCAGGTTCAGCGTGCTCAGGTTGAAGGGTAGTCCCATCACCGTGAAGGCCGCGTGGAAGCTGGTGATGAAGAAGTCGTAGTACTTGAAGAACCCCAGGAGTCCGAGATTGGCGACGAGGCTGATGGCCAGCAGTGCCTTGCGACGCCGTACATCAGTGGTGTTGCGCAGGCCGAGGGCCACCAAGTAGTCCGTGCCCGCCGTGAAGTAGAGCAGGCCCAGGTAGCGCCAGTCCCACCAGCCGTAGAACACCGAACCAGAGAGGATCAGGAAGGCGTTCTGCCACATGAGCCGCTTCCCGAGGGCCCAATAGATCACGAAGACGATCGGGAGGAAGACCGCGAAGTCGATCGAGTTGAAAAGCATCGCTGTGCTGTGGCGAAGGGCCTTGTACGCTGCCGAAGGCGGATGGTTCCACCGACCGTGCTCAAGAATGGGAACGGCCCAAAGCTACCGGCCGGGGTAGGTCGGAGAAGGTCCCCTGTCCGGTTGAATTCCATGCGCCGATGTTGATGGGAGCGATGCGGGTCGGCTTCCCAGACGCCCCGCCCACGGTCCTGCCGAGAATGGGAAAGGGCGCGTCCTTCGCGCCCTTTCCGGAGGTTGCCGCTCGAAAGGTTCTACTTGAACGCCGCCATGCCCGTCACCTCTGCGCCGGTGATCAGCAGGTGGATGTCGTGGGTGCCTTCGTAGGTCACCACGCTCTCCAGGTTCATCATGTGGCGCATGATGGGGTATTCGTTGGTGATGCCCATGCCGCCGAGGATCTGGCGTGCCTCACGCGCCACCGTCAACGCGAGGTGTACGTTGTTGCGCTTGGCCATGCTGATCTGCTGCGTGGTGGCGCGGCCTTCGTTGCGCAGGGTGCCCAAACGCCAGGTGAGCAGCTGGGCCTTGGTGATCTCGGTGATCATCTCGGCGAGCTTCTTCTGGGTGAGCTGGAAGGCACCGATGGGTTTGCCGAACTGGATGCGCTCCTTGCTGTAACGCAGCGCGGTGTCGTAGCACTCCATGGCCACGCCGAGCGTGCCCCAGGCGATGCCATAGCGCGCGCTGTCCAGGCAGCCCATGGGGGCCCCCAAGCCGCTCTTACCGGGCAGCAGGTTGGCCTTGGGCACCTTCACGTTGTCGAACACCAGTTCGCCGGTGGGGCTGGCGCGGAGGGAGAGCTTGCCGTGCGTGGTGGGCGTGGTGAAGCCCTCCATGCCGCGTTCCACGATCAGGCCATGGATGCGGCCCTCGGTGTTCTCGGCCTTGGCCCATACCACGGCCAGGTCGGCGAAGGGGGCGTTGCTGATCCACATCTTGGCGCCGTTCAGCAGGTAGTGGTCGCCCATGTCCTTGAAGGTGGTGACCATGCCGCTTGGGTTGCTGCCGAAATCCGGTTCGGTGAGGCCGAAGCAGCCGATCTTCTTACCCTGCACCATGTCGGGCAGCCATTTCTTCTTCTGCTCTTCGCTGCCATATTTCCAGATCGGGTACATGGCCAGTGAGCCCTGTACGCTGCACAGGCTGCGTAGGCCGCTGTCGCATCGTTCGATCTCCTGCATGATCAGGCCGTAGCTGATCTGGTCCAGTCCGGGCCCACCGTATTCCGCGGGGACGAACGGGCCGAAGGCGCCGATGTCGGCCAGTCCCGGGATGATGTCCTTGCTGAACTCGGCCTTCTCGAAACGGTCTTCGATGATGGGCTTCAGGTTGCGGCTCACATGTTGCCGTGCGGTTTCACGGATCAGCTTCTGCTCATCGGTGAGCAGTTCATCGACCAGGTAGTGGTCGTGCGCTTGGAACAGGTCGGTGGCGCTTTTGGAAGGGGTCTTGGCGGTCGTGCTCATGCGTGGGTGCCGGTGTTCCGGCCGTGGTGTTGGATGCCCGGTGCGCGGTCATCGTGCTCCCGGTGGCGAGGGGCAAAAGTAGGAAGCGCCTTGGGCGTGGGCGGCCCCCGGTTACCTTCGCGGACCGATGGGCCCCACCGTGCTCCCTGCCGTCGATCCGCCGCGTGTGGTCGATCCCCTGAACGCGGAGTGGGTCACCGCCCTGCTGTTGGGGGTGGTGGTCCTCATGATGTTGATCCAGGTGGGGTCACCGCGCAAGTGGCGGCTGTTGGGCCGGTCCATGTTCAGCATGCGGTTGGGTAAACAGGCCCTGCGGGAGGAGATGGGGGTGCGCGACCGGGCTTTTCTGGGCCTGTTGTTGGTGGGCACTTCGTTGCTCGCCCTTTTCGGGTACCAGGTGGTCGTGCTCCAGGGTGAGGAAGCGTCGTACCCGCTCTTGCTTGGTGGTGCGGTGGCCGTGGTGGTGGTCCACTATTTCGTGCTCAATGCATTGGGGTCGATCCTGCGCATCGATGATGGCGTGCAGGAGTACATCTACACGGGTTTCCTGTTGTTCATCCTGGCCGGTCTGGTGGTACTGCCCATGGTGGTGCTGATCGCCTATCAACCCCGGTGGCGCGATCAGGCGGTGGCCGCCGGAGGGTTCTTGCTGGGGCTGCTGCTCCTGTACCGCTGGGTGCGGGGCGGATGGATCGGCCTGGGTGAAGGCGTGCCGGTCCGCTATATAATTCTTTACTTTTGCGCCGCCGAATTGATGCCTGTGTTGTTGGTCATCGATCACTTGCGCGATCCGGCCTCATAGCCACCACTTACCCAAGCCCTGGCCTTGAAGATCAAGACCATCCTCGTATCGCAGCCGGCCCCCACGGACGAGAGATCGCCGTATTACGACCTGGCGAAGAAATATGGGTTGACGATCGACTTCCGCCCCTTCATCAAGGTGGAGGCGGTACCCGCGCAGGATTTCCGGCAGGAACGCATCAACATCCTGGACCACACGGCCATCGTGCTCACCAGTCGGAACGCGGTGGACCACTTCTTCCGGATGTGCAAGGAGATGCGGATCACGGTGCCCGAGACCATGAAGTATTTCTGCGTGAGCGAGAGCGTGGCGTATTACGTGCAGAAGTACATCGTCTTCCGTAAGCGCAAGGTGTTCATCGGCAAGCAGACCTTCGGCGACCTGATGGACGTGATCAAGAAGCACAAGGAAGAGAAGTTCCTGGTGCCATGCAGCGACATTCAGAAGGGCGAGATCCCCACGTTGTTGGACAAGGCGAACGTGACATACACCAACGCGGTATTCTACCGTACCGTGGCCTGCGACCTGAGCGATCTCAAGGGGTTCAAGTACGACATGCTGGTGTTCTTCAGCCCCGGAGGGGTGGAGAGCCTGAAGAAGAACTTCCCGAAATTCAAGCAGGAAGGGGTCTTCGTCGCGGCCTTCGGCCCCACCACGGCCAAGGCCGTGCGCGAGAACGGCCTTCGGCTCGACCTGGAGGCCCCGCTCCCCGAGGCTCCGAGCATGACCGGTGCCATGGAGATCTTCATCAAGCGCGAGGCCAAGAAGAAGTGAGCGCGGCCATCCCCAGGCCAACCGTTCATCGATCTCCGCTCGCCCATACGCCATGGAGCGACCTACCTTCCGCAAACACGAACGCCTCACGGGCCGTCTCCGCCTGCAAGAGGTGGTCACCCATGGGCGTTCGGTGCATGAGTCGCCCATCAAGCTCATTGGCAGGATCATGGAGCTACCTACTTCCGCCCCGGCCCAGGTGGCCTTCGCCATTCCCAAGCGGTACATGCGGCTGGCGGTGCACCGTAACCGCATGCGGCGACTCATGCGCGAGGCCTATCGGCTTCACAAGGCCACCTACCATGCCCGGCTGCGCGAGGCGGGCGCGCAGTGCGCTTGGTTGTTCATATACCAATCCAAGGAGCCGTTGACGCTTGCGGAGACACGCCAGAAAATAACCCGGTCGCTGGACCGTTGGATGGAAAAGCATGGGTAAGCTCCTGGCGCTACCGTTGATCGGCCTGGTACACCTGTACCGGTTGGTGCTTTCTCCGCTTTTGCCCGGGGCCTGCCGGTACACGCCCAGCTGCTCCGAGTACGGTCTCGAAGCCTTGCGTACGCATGGCGCCTTTCGTGGTGGCCTCCTTACGCTCAAGCGCATCCTATCTTGTCATCCCTGGGGCGGCCATGGCCATGATCCCGTTCCGCAAGCACCGAAGAAACATGGATAAGCAGCAGCACACACGCATGTCGAAATGGAGGACCTGGTCGATGGGTTTGGTCATCGTGAGCGGTGGCGCCTTCACCATTTCCGCGGCGGACAGCTACTTCGAGATCAGCAAGAACCTGGAGATCTTCACCGAGCTGTACAAGGAGCTGAACATCTATTACGTGGATGACACGCAGCCCGGCAAGTTGATGAAGACGGGCATCGATGCGATGCTCAACTCGCTGGATCCGTACACCCAGTACATCCCCGAGAGCGACATGGAGGACTACCGCTTCATGACCACCGGGCAGTATGGCGGCGTAGGAGCGCTGATCAAACGGCAGAACGACCGGGTGTACGTGAGTGATCCGTACGAAGGCTATCCGGCCATGAAGGCGGGCATCTGGGCGGGCGATGAGATCATTGAAGTGGACGGTCGGCGGATCGCGGGCATGGAGACCGATGAGGTGAGCAAGCTGCTCAAAGGACAGGCGGGCAGTACGGTGAAGGTGATCACCCAGCGGCAGGGCATGGAGCCTGTTACCCACACCCTTACACGGGAGGAGATCAAGATCCCCGATGTGCCTTACAAGGGCATGATCGACCACGCGAACAAGGTGGGATACATCAAACTGAACAGCTTCACCCAGACCGCCGGACAGGAGGTGCGCAACGCGTTGAAGGAACTGAAGGAGCAAGGTGCGCAGAAGATCCTGTTCGACCTGCGTGGCAATGGCGGAGGATTGTTGCGCGAGGCGGTGAACATCGTGAACCTGTTCGTTCCCAAGAACGAATTGGTGGTGGAAACGCGCGGTAAGATCCCCGAGTGGGATAAGACGTACAAGACGCTTAGCGAGCCGCTGGACGCCACCATTCCGCTGGTGGTGTTGGTTGATGGGCAGAGCGCGAGCGCCAGCGAGATCGTGAGCGGCGCCTTGCAGGATCTCGACCGTGCGGTGATCGTGGGCGATCGCACCTATGGGAAAGGCCTGGTGCAGCAGACACGGGATCTGTTCTACAACAGCAAGTTGAAGGTGACCGTGGCGAAGTACTACATCCCCAGTGGCCGCTGCATCCAGAAGCTGGACTATTCGCACCGGGATAGCACGGGTAAGGTGGAGGAGGTGAAGGAGGCGGCCATCGCGGAGTTCAAGACACGGAATGGACGTCCGGTGTTCGATGGCCGCGGGATCCTACCCGATGTGGAGGTGGTGGATCCCGAGCTGGCCAAGGTGGTAGGGGGGCTGTACGCCAAGGATCTCTTCTTCGATTTCGCCACCAAGTACCGGATCACCCACCCGGAGATCGGCCCTGCAGAGGAGTTCCGGATCACCGACGGGCTGTACCAGGAGTTCGTGGATTTCGTCAAGGACAAGAAGTTCGATTACGAAACGGAGACCATGGACGCCTTCAAGAAGCTGGAGGAAGTGGCCAAACGCGAGCGGTACTACGATCATGCGAAGGCCCAGCTCGAAGCCCTACACGCCGAGCTGGCACCGGACCGCACGGAGGAGCTAACGCGATTCCGCGTGGATATCGAAGAGGTGTTGCGCAACGAGATCGTGGGCCGCTATCACTTCCAAACGGGCCGTGCCAAGGCCGCATTGGTGACCGATCCCGTGGTGAGGTCGGGCTTGGAAGTGCTCAACAGCGCCCGTTACAACGAAGTGCTCACGGCGACGAAACCCGGTAAATAGGACCTAAGGTGGGTGCGCCATCGGGCTTGTCGCACGGCCGCGATGTTTTCCGCATGGTGCATGTGGTGGCATTGACATTGTGCGCCGTTGCACTGCCATGGAGCAAAGCCGTGCTCAGCATGGCCCAGATGCTGTTGTTGGCGAACTGGCTGGTGGAGGGCGTTGTGCGTGCAGACCTGAAAGGACGGTTCCTCCGTGCGTTCACCACGGCGCCACAGCTGGTGTTCTTATCCCTGTTCGCCCTGCACGTGGTGGGGTTGTTGTGGACCGATGATACCGGATGGGGCACGAGCCTGGTGCGGATCCTGCTACCAGTGCTGGTTTTCGGCGTGGTGTTGGGGTCGGTGCCCCGGTTGGCGCCGGGCGAACTGCGGTGGGTGTTGCTGGCTGGCGCGTGGAGCGTGGTGGCGAGCACCGTGGTCAGCCTTGTGGCACGGAAGGGCATAACGTCCGACTATCGCTCGCTCGCGGTGTTCGTGAGCCATATCCGGCTCACGCTCCTGCTCTGCCTGGCTGTGGTGGTGTTCGTGTGGGACCGGGGTGGTCCGGCATGGTCTCGTATCCTGGGATATCTCGCGGCTGCTTGGAGCATCTTCTTCATCGATCGGCTGGGGAGCATCCAGGGCCAGTTCATCATGGTGGTGATCGCCATGGTGTTCCTCTGGCGCGGGGTGGGGCGCTATGGCCGTGCGTTACGTCTCGGGGTGCGCGCCCTGTTGGTCTTGGCCCCCTTGGCCCTGTTAGTGATCGGCTGGGTGGAGGTGCGCCATCGCTATCGGCTTCCGGACACCGCATCGATCATCCCCTTCGAACGCACGCCGGGCGGCGAGTACTACCAACACGACCTGAACAACCCGCAGCAAGAGAACGGGCATCACGTGTGGACGTACGTGGCCATGGATGAGTTGAAGCGAGGTTGGGCAAGACGCAGTGATCGCTCCTTCGACGGCCGTGACGAGAAGGGCCACGATCTGTGGAGCACGTTGGTGCGCTACATGGCATCGAAAGGCCTGCGAAAGGACAGTGTCGGGTTGATGGTATTGACCGATGCCGACATCCGGGCCGTGGAGCGAGGCCAAACGAACGCCCACCCGGATCGCTGGGGCGGGGTATCGGCACGGTTCGATGAAGTGGTCTTCGAACTGCAACAGTACCATGCCATGGGCGCGGCCGATGGCCATTCGGTTTCCATGCGCTTGGAGTACTTGAGGACCGGCCTGATCATCGCCAAGGAGAACTGGTCGTGCGGGGTCGGTACGGGCGATACGGAGCAGGAATTCCAACGGGCGTACGAGCGATCGGGCACCAGGCTCTCGCCGAAGTGGCGGCATCGGGCGCACGACCAGTACCTCACTTGGTGGATCAGCTTCGGCGTGGTGGGTATGCTCTGGTGCCTGTTCGCAATCGTGTGGCCTGCCCATGTGCTGGGGGCCTGGCGAAGCCCGCTGTTCATCGCCTGGGCCATCATCTTCGGCATTTCCTGCCTCACCGACGACACGCTGGAGACCCAGGTGGGTGCCACGTTCTTCGCGCTGTACTACACCTTGTTCGTGTTCGCGGCACCGTCGCTCAACGGGTCGGCGCCGCGTCGATCAGTTCCTTCACCCGCATAGGGCTGATGCGGTGGATGCAGTCGCATGGCTTCCCTGCGGCGCATGTCGGGCATGCGGGGTCGGCCACAAGGGCATGGGCATCGGCGCCGATGGGCGCCCAACGGCCGGGGTGGATGGGCCGTCGCGGACTGAAGAGACCGATCGCGCGGATACCGCAGGCCGCCGCGATATGAAGAGGGCCGGTGCTGGCGGCGACCAACGCAGTGCTGGCACCGATCAGGCCGATCAGCTCGTGCAGACTTAGTGCGCCCCCGGCATCCACGATGTGCGGCCCGTTGAGCGGCAGCACGGTGCGGTAGTGTTCGGCTTCGGCCTGGGTCCCGGTCACGATCACGGTATAGGATCCGTCCTGCAGCAGGTGGATCAGGGAGGCGAAGTTGGCCAAGCCCCATTCCACGGCGCTGCCCTTGGAGCCGGGGTGCAGGATCACGGTGCGGATGCCGGATCCGATCCATTGGGCGATGCGTTGTGCTGGGGGTGGAGCGCTGAACCCGCTGAGCCCCGCGAGTTCGCCCGGGCCGATGGTGGGGACGTGTAGCAGGGGGGCGAGGAGTTTCAGGTTCAGCTGAGCCTCGTGCAGCGGGCTGCGTTTCCGGCTGAAGGCGACCCGGTGGGTGCAGGTGGTCCAGTGCCACCAACGATGGCTGGTGCCGATACGTATAGGGATGCCGGCGGCCTTCGCCCAACGGGCCACCGCCTTGTGCGGGAACACATGCACCAGGGCATCGGCCTGGATGGCACGCAAGCACGCAATGGGATCGTCTGCTTGTAGATCCTCCAAGGTGATGATCTCGTCCACGTGGGCGCAACACGCCAACACCGGGCGGGTGTAGGTGCGGCCGAGGAAGGTGATGCGAATGCCCGGGAAGGCGCGCTTCAACAAGCCGGCCGTGGGCAGTGTCAACATCACGTCGCCGATGCTGTCCGGTCGGCTGAGGATGATGTGCTCAGGTGTCTTGGCCACGCAACCGTTGGAGTTTGGCATACTTCAGCCGAACCGCCCGCGCGCTGAGCCGGGCGATGGAATAGCCCGCACGGCCATCGAGGAAACCGAGGCGCAGGACATAGCCCTGCACGAACTTCACCGCAGGAGAGAACAGGCGTTTCAACATGCCGGGGCGTTTGCCGGCGGCCAGGAGCTTGCGGGCGTGCAGGTCGCTGTACCGCTCGATCCGCTCCTCGTGCGATCGAACGGTCGGGTAGGAGTAGTGCAGGAGGTCACCGTCGAGGTGATGCACCACGATATCCTTGGGTGTTTGAAGCTCCTCATGCACATGTTCACCCTGCCACCGGCAGCCTTCCTTGGGGAAGAGCCGCACCTTGGCGTCCGGATACCAGCCGCCATGGCGGACCCAGGTGCCGCAGTAATTGGTGAGCCGGTTGCAGCGATAAACGCCGTTCAGCCCGATGGCGGTGGCCTGGATCAAGGCCGCACGAAGTGCAGCGGAGATCGCTTCGTCCGCATCCAGGGAAAGGATGTAGGGCCCGCGTGCCTGGTCGTTGGCGAAGTTCTTCTGGTCGGAATAATCGGTCCACCGGCGCACGATCACCCGCGCGCCGTGCTCGGTGGCGATACGTGCGGTGTCGTCGGAGCTCTCGGCATCCACCACGATCACTTCATCCACCAGCAGTTGGAGCGAGATGAGGCATCGGGCGATGTTGTGCGCCTCGTTGCGCGTGATGATCACGGCGGAGATCCCCTTCATGCGGTGCCGAAGTTAACGGCAACCACGGAGCTGGCCCGGTCAGTGTCCACGGGCCACCACCAAGCGTCCACGTTCCTTCACGGTGTGGCCGTCGGTGATCAGCACGGTGTAGGTGCCCGGTGCCAGCGGACCGATGTCCAGGGTGTGCTCGGTGGAGTGGAGTTCGGTGGTGAGCACCATGCGCCCGGTGGCATCAAGAAGCATTACGGAAGCGCCTGGACCGGATGTGGTGGTGCGCAGGGTGACCCTGTCGCTGGCGGGGCGCGGAAAGATCACCAGCTCGGTGCGGGCGTCCTGTTCGTTCAGCCCCGCACCGGTGTTCAGGATCAGGTTCACACAATAGTCCTCCACCTCGCCATAGTCGAACTCCTCGGTACAGGCCGGGTCCGGCGCCTCGCCATAACGCATGATCACCCGCATACGCGTCGACCCCAAGGGGCTTGATGCGGGGATCACGATGGTGCCTTCGGCAGGGACGTTATCGGCTTCTTCGCTATCGAAGACCAGTTCGTCGGGCGCGTCGAAATCACCGTTCTGGTCCAAGTCCATCCACACATGGAACCATTCATTGAATTGGAACGCGCTGTATCCAGGATGAAGGCGGATGGTATACTCACGGCCCACTTCCAGGTCGGTGGTCTGGTCGGTCTGGTCGCCATAGCCACCATCGCTAGCGGAAACGTGGTCAATGGTGCCGACCTCCACCCGCTCGATCCATTCGGAGGTGGCCACGCCGCCACTGGTGGTGCAATAGGCCAGATCGGTGCAGGTGCCGCAGCCGGTGGTGGTGATCGTGATCGGGTCGGACCATTCCGTGGGCTGGCCATTGCAGATGGAGCGCACCTGCACGGTGTGGTGGCTACAAGGGGCAAGGGGGGTGATCACGAACGAGGTGCTGGTGATGCCGCTCGCCACCACATGCTCCGTGGAGCCAAGCGGTGCGTGGCGCACGTCGTAGCTGCTTGCGGCGAGGACCGATGTCCAGGTGATGTTCACCATGTCCTCGGTTACGGAAGCCACGGCGAGTCCCGAGGGTGCCACGCAACAGCCGTCGCTGGTCCAGGTGAAGAGGTTGCTGAAGTCGCTGGTCTCCTCTCCGCAGGCCGCGCGCACCTGGAACTCATAGGGTGTACAGGGCACGATGTCCTCTGCGAGGTAGCTTGTGCCGGCGAGCCCGTTCACCTCGGTCCACTCCGGGGCGCCGCTCGGCCGATAGCGTAGGTCGAATCCTTCGTTGGAAATGGCTTGCCAGGTGAGCGTCGCGGCGTTGATCGATGCTGTTGCCACGGCAGGGTTGTACGGTGCAGGGCAGGTGCCACAACCGTTCATGATCAACTGGATGCTATTCCCCGCATTGATCCGGCCACCGGTCACCGTCTGTCCCGGTAGGTTGCCGACCTGGTCCACCCCTTGGAAGAGCATGTCACGCACGTACAGGGCACCTTGTGCAGGGTCGCCCTTCACGAGGGTCATCAGGCTGGCGCATGGCGCGCTGTACAGAAGGCCGATCACACCGGCGGTGAGGGGGCTGGCGAAGCTCGTTCCCGAGGTGCTGCCGTAGTTGTTGTTGATGCGTGTGGTGTACACATCCTCTCCCGGGGCGCCCACATCAATGGTCGTGAGGCCGTACCCCGAGAAGGTGCGTTCATCCTCTTCGTTGGTGGCGGTCACACTGATCATGTAGTCGCTCGGGCAGGCGGTCGGAAGGTCGCCCACCACATCCACGTTCACGTCGTTGTTGGCGGTGGCGCCACAGTTGAGCACTCCTTCCGATCCCAGCGAGTCGTACATCGCACACCAGATCGGCGCATCCGCAGGTTGGCCACCGTTGATACCCCAACTCGCATTGGTGGCCACCACGAAGGCGCCCTTCTCACCTTCGGTATCGTTGTAGAGCCGCCGCATCGTGAGCGGGTAGCTGTGCGAGGCGAGCACACCGGCATCGTTGGCGCCGGAGTTGTACACCACCATCATCTTCACGTTCCAGTTCGCTCCGACCACGCCCACGTCATTATTTCCGGTGGCGCCGATCATGCCGGCCACCTGGGTGCCATGCGAGCCACCGTAGACCTGGTCGTTGCCGGTGTTCGTGTTCCAGCCGCGATGGTCGTCCACATAGCCGTTGGCGTCATCATCGATCCCATTGTTCGGTATCTCGGCATGGTTGAACCAAGCGTTGGCGATCAGGTCCGGATGCGGTAGGTCGCTGTTCTCGATGATGCAGACCACGATCGTGTCCCCATCGGCGGTAAGCCCTCCCGTACTGATCTCCCAAGCCGCTTCGCTATTGATGTTCTGGTGGTGCCACTGCTGGCCGTACTGGGGGTCGTTCGGTAGCGTGCGGAGTTCCAGGTGGTGGTTGTTCTGGGCCAGCATCACATCCTTGTGGCTGCGCACGGCCCGCAACAGGTCGGATTGTGCCGCACGCGCCGGGTCGAAGTGCAGCAGCCAGGTGCGCAGGGGTGCGCTCACCTCGTGCACCACCTCGATCCCGGTGGGCGAACCGTGCAACACACGCAGGTCGGCGGCGACCTTCTGGGCGCTGGCACCGGGGGCGAGCATGATGAGCAGGTCGCCGGGAATGGCCACGGCTTGTGCGGTGAGTTCGGTGGTCCATGCGCAGAGCAGGACGGTGCAGAGAAGGAGTGATCGCATGGGGCTGAGTGGAACGTTCAAAGGTAGGAAGTGACCACTGGGCATGAGGTGTGCAACGAGGCGCGCTCGTCGCAAGGCTTGGAAGGCTGAGCGGCTATTCCTTGAGCCAGGTCACACGGATGCGCTGCCCGCCAGGCTGGTGGAACACGAACTGGTAGCAGCCCGGTGCGAGGTGGATGTCCAAATGGTATCATCATGCGCTGCGTGGTGTCGTTGGTGGTGCCGCAGTCGTAGACATGGTAGCCACCATGGAAGATAGAGCATGCTTGAAGCACATGCACAGCGTCGCGAAGAACGATCCATCGACCCCTCACCCCCGCACATACACCCGCTTCACCCGTTGGGCGATGCTGGTGAGCGCTTCGTAGGGGATGGTGTCGAGATCGGCGGCGTAGTCCGCTAAGGAGGGGGAGTCACCGAACACGATCACCTCATCGCCTGGGGAGCACGGGATGTCGGTCACATCCACCATGCACATGTCCATGCAGATGTTGCCCACGGTGCGGGCCTCCTTTCCATTGATCCGCACTCGACCAGCGCCGTTGCCCAGTCTGCGGAGGAAGCCATCCGCATAGCCGATCGGGAGGGTGGCGATGCGTCGTGCGTGGTCCGATATCCCATTTCGCCCATACCCGATCCCATCGCCTGCCGGTACTTCCTTCACCTGTGCCACTACGGTACGCAGCGTGGCCACGGGGAGCAGTCGCGCCGTTTCCGCCGCTGTGCAGCCGATGCCATGCAGGCCGATCCCGATACGCACCATGTCGAAGTGGGCTTCGGGGAACCGTGAGGTCGCAGCACTGTTCGCGACATGTCGGAGGGGGCGATAGCCCAGCACCTCCTCGATACGGTCGGCCATTTCCGCGAACCGCGCGATCTGTGCACGCGTGAAGGCATCCTGCCGTGGGTCTTCGCTGGCGGCCAGGTGGGAGAGGACGGAGGCCACACGGATGGGCGCACCTTTCAAGGCATCGAGCAAGGCTCCCACTTCGAAAGGCTGGAAGCCGAGCCGATGCATGCCCGTATCCAGCTTGATGTGGATCGGTGGTGCTGAACCGGCGTCACGCGCATGGTCCAGCACGGCTTTCAATGACGTTTCATCGTACACCTCGGGTTCCAGGTCGAAACGATGAAGGGTCTCCATCGCGACGGGTTCCGGATTCATCACCAGGATGGGCGTGGTGATCCCGTGCTGCCGCAGCTCGATGCCCTCGTCGGCATAGGCCACGCCGAGGTAGTGGACCTGTTCATGTTGCAGAAGCCGTGCCAGCTCCACGGCGCCGCTGCCATAGCCGAAGGCCTTCACCATGGCCATGGTGCGTGTGCCAGGTCGGAGCAGCCCGCGATAATGGTTCAGGTTGTGCCGAAGGGCCTCCAGGTCCACTTGTAGCTCGGTGCCGTGGACATGCTGCTGCCAGCGTTCCACGGCACGTTCCAATCCGAACTCACGCGCGCCCTTCACCAGGATCACGGCACCGCCGAGGTCGTGCAGGTCTTCGTTCGCGAGCAATGTTTCCGTGTTCGGATGAAAGCGGGATCCATCGGGGAACGCTGCGCGTTGGGCACTGATCGCGTGGCCAACGCCGATCACCGGCTCGACACCGGCACGAGCGAGCATGGCGGCCACCTCGGAATAGAGCCGTTGGTCCGGGAGGCCGCTTTCGGCCAGGTCGCTCAGGACGATCGCGCGCGGTCGTCCGTGTGCGGTGCGAAGCTGATGTTCCAGGGCCACGGCCAATGAGCTGCGGTCGTTGCTGTAGCTATCGTCGATCAAGGTGGTGCCGTGGCGCCCCTGCATGGTGCGCAAGCGCATGTTCACCGGGGTGAGCTTCGCCAGCCGCTCCGCGATCCACGATGGCCGGTAGCCCAGGTGCAGGCATGTTGCGATGCAGGTGCATGCGTTGGCCACGCTCGCGCGGTCGGTGAAGGGGATGGTGAAGGCCGGCTCCTCGCCCTCGTGGCGGATCACCACCACGGTACCGTCGCCGCGCACCTCCTCGGTGATCACCTGAAGTGAGCGGTCGTCGATCACGGTGTGTGCCTCGCGGAAGAGCAGGCGCTTCTCGGCCTCCTTGAGGGCGCGATCGCCGTTGAAGCCTTCGTCGTGCGCATCGCCAAGGTGCGTGAGTACCCCGATCGTCGGTCGGATGATGTGTGCCAGGGCTTTCATTTCGCCCGGCTTACTGATCCCTGCTTCGAAGATGCCGAGCGTGTGTTCGGGGCCGAGCTGCCACACGCTGAGCGGCACCCCCACCTGGCTGTTCCAACTGCCGGGACTGCGCACGATGCGTTCTTCGCCACGAAGGAGCTGGAAGAGCCATTCCTTCACGATCGTCTTGCCGTTGCTGCCCGTGATACCGATCACCGGGATGGTGTACCGGCTGCGGTGCCAGGCGGCGATGTCCTGCAGGGCCTGCAACGTGTCGGCCACGGCCACGATGCTGGCATCGGGCATGGAGGTGGCATCCACGGGGTCGCTGACCAGGAATTGGCGGATCCCTTTGGCGTAGAGGGTGCCGATGTAGCGGTGGCCATTGTGCCGCGGACCCTTGAGCGCGATGAAGAGGGTGCCACTGCCGTGATCGGTGTTGCGCGAGTCGATGGACAGGTGGTCGATGCGGCGATCGCCCGGACCGGATAGCGTCCCACCGGTGATCGAGGCGATGGTGCGCAGCGTGGGCCGCTCGGCTGTCATGGCAACTGCGGCTTGGAGCGGGCAGCCAGGAAGCACTTCCGGCACAGTGGCTCGTAGCTGTCCGTTTCGCCGAGCACCACCAGGTCCTGGCTGGCGGTGGTGCGGTGGCTGTGGTTGGCCAGGTCGCCACAATGCATGCAGATGGCGTGGACCTTGGTCACGTACTCGGCCATGGCCATGAGGGCGGGCATGGGCCCGAAGGGTCGCCCTTGGAAGTCCATGTCCAGCCCGGCCACGATCACGCGGATGCCGCTGTTGGCGAGTTGCTCACAAACGGCCGGGAGGCCATCGTCGAAGAACTGGGCCTCGTCGATGCCCACCACATGGATGTCGTTGGTGAGCAGCAGCAGGTGGCTGCTGCCGGGCACGGGGGTACTGCGGATGGAGGTGCCTTCGTGGCTCACCACATCGTTCTCATGGTAGCGGGTATCCACGCCGGGCTTGAAGATCTCCACCTTCAGCCGGGCGAATTCGGCACGGCGCAACCGCCGGATCAGCTCCTCGGTCTTGCCGGAGAACATGCTTCCACAGATCACTTCCACCCAACCTTTACGGGGGGCATGTGGGCCGGTTCTCTCCAGGAACATCGATCAGGACCCGGGATATTGTTGAAGCCGGGCGTTGGCGGGGTGTGCGAAAATAGGGATCTTCGCGCTGGAGCCATTCCGAAGAACGGGAAAGCCATGAGCAACGAGAAGCCATTCCGCAAGATCAACGAACTGGTGGAGGCCCTGTCCGGTGCCTGCCAGGAGCTGAGCGCGGGTACCCTCCAACCGGACGGGCTGGAGCTGGCCTGCGACGATGCACGCGACCTGTATGAACGGTTCGTGGTGTTGCGCCACAAGGCCCGTGAGGCCATGCCCACGCCCAAAGCGCAGACCGGTGCCGCGAACAAGCTGCGCGAACCCGCGTCAACGCCGCGTGTCGCGGAGGAGCCCCTGCGGCTCGATACGCGTCCGGCTCCCGATCCTCCATCGCGCCAAACCTCGTTGATCGATGCCATCGCCAGCACCGAGGAGGACCAGACCACGGTGGTCGCACCCGCCACCACCATCGCGGAGAAGTTGGAAAAAGCCGCCGTGGATGATCTGGGCAAGGCCATCTCCTTGAGTCAGAAGTTCTGGTTCGTGGCGGAGCTGTTCAACGGCGATCGCATCGCGTACGACAAGGCCATGGACCGGCTCAATACCGCCACGAGCGTGACGGATGCCATGTCCTACGTCCAACAGGAGGTGATCGACAAGTTGAAGAAACCCGCCGATCCCGAGGCCGTTTCCACGTTCACCGACCTTGTTCAACGCCGCTACGCATGAGCCTACGAACGCTGGCCATTCTCACCCTCTCTTGGTGTTTGGGGGCAACGGCCCAAGAAGCCGACCATGTACGCGGTACCGCGCGCAAGTATGTGAAGAACCTCACCGCTCCTGCACTTCATGGACGTGGTTACGTGATGAATGGCGACGGGCTCGCGGCGGAGTGGATCGCGCAGCAGTTCGTGGGCATGGGGTTGAAACCACTGAAGGCGGACCATTTCCAGCCGTTCCAGTTCAATGTGAACACCTTCCCCGACAGCATGCGCGTAAGCTTGGATGGCAGGTCGCTTACAGCCGGTGTGGACTTCATCGTGGATCCCGCCTCGGGATCGGCGAACGGCACGTTCAACCTCGTACACCTCACTCCAGCGGATGTCCTTGATCCCGCGCGGCGCAGCATGAGCATGGGGGTGTTGAGCGGCCATGCGGCCTGCCTGCACTTCCCGGCCACCACCGATGCGGACACGTTGCGCCTGTATGGCGAAGTGGAGCGCGAGCTGATGTACTTCGGTCCGGTGGTGAAACAGGCACAGGGCAAGCTCACGTGGGGCGTAGCACAGGAGGCCAGGCCCTTCCCGCTGATCGAGGTCGCTGGTGCGGCACTTACCGATAGCACGGAAAGCATCACGCTGAACGTGCGCAACGTGATGCGCCCGCGCCACGAAGCGCGCAACGTGCTCGGCTGGGTGAAGGGGCGCAGCAACAAATGGGTGGTCGTGGGCGCGCACTACGATCACCTCGGTCGCATGGGCTCGGAAGCGCTCTTCCCCGGGGCCAACGATAATGCCAGCGGTGTGGCCATGATGCTCGCGTTGGCGGAGTGGTTCGCGAAGCATAAGCCGAAGTACAACATGTTGTTCGTGGCCTTCGCGGGCGAAGAGGCCGGCCTGGTGGGCAGTGAATGGTTCATGGTGGACCGTTTGGTACAAGCATCGCAGATCAAGTTGATGTTGAACCTGGACATCCTCGGTACCGGCGACGACGGCATCACCGTGGTGAACGCTACGGCACAACCCAAGCTCTTCGACCAGCTGGTGGCCATCAACGGAGAACGGAAGCTACTGGCACAGGTGAAGGCGCGCGGGCCGGCCTGCAATAGCGATCACTGCCCCTTCGTGAAGCGCAATGTCCCCGCGCTCTTCGTGTACTCCATGGGCGGTATCGCGGCCTATCACGATGTGCTCGATCGCGAGGAGACCCTGCCCCTTACCGAGTTCGCTGACCTTTACGCACTACTGAAAGAGTTCCTGACCATCCTCAAGTAGTTTCGGCCACCGTGCTCCGGACGAACGGCCACCGGGCGCATCCATACCATCACCCTCTGCAAGCCATCACGGATCACCGGGTCCATCCATGTCGGCCACGCGCTCATCCCTCACCCTGGTGCCCACACCGATCGGCAACCTGGACGACATCACCCTCCGTGCGCAGAAGGTGCTGGCCGAAGTGGATGGCGTGGTGGCTGAGGACACACGGGTCACTGGTCGGTTGTTGCAGCACCTTGGCCTTCAGCGGCCGCTGATCCCGTTCCACGCCCACAACGAACACCGGATGGTGGAGCAGTTGGTGGCGCGCATGCAGGCTGGTGAACGTTTCGCCTTGGTGAGCGATGCGGGCACACCGGCCATCAGCGATCCGGGGTTCCTGTTGGTACGCGCGGCGGTGCAGGCAGGGGTATCGGTGGAATGCCTGCCCGGCGCCACCGCCTTCGTGCCGGCCTTGGTGTGCAGCGGCCTACCCTGCGACCGGTTCGTCTTCGAAGGTTTTCTGCCGGTGAAGAAGGGACGACGGACCCGCCTGGAACTGCTGTGTCGGGAGGAGCGCACCATCGTGCTGTACGAGAGCCCGCACCGCTTGGTACGCACCTTGCGCGATCTGGCCGAGACCTTTGGGGCGGAGCGGCGGGCCAGTGCCTCGCGCGAGATCAGCAAGCTGCACGAGGAGACCCTTCGCGGGACCCTCGCCGAACTGCTGGAGCATTTCGGCCGCACCGAACCCCGGGGTGAGTTCGTGGTGGTGGTGGGTGGTGCCGAATAGGTGTACAACGGATCGATCAGGGTGTTTACTTTGTCAACACGATGCTGTTGATAACCCGCATTGGACGATGCGCCGCCGCCCTGTGGTTGATGGTGTTCACGTTCGGGGAAAACGCTCAGGCTCAGGCTTATCTGCTGCCCGATGCGGAAACCTACCTGCGCGAGCGGACCCCCAACCCCTACAAGCCGATCGGAGAGCCGGTGGGTGAATACGTGGATCTGTACCCCAGCATGGGCCAATGGACCCTGGTGTTCGAAAAGGACGGTGCGAAGCGGAAGGTGAGGTGTAAGGACATCTGGGGCTTCCTGTACAAAGGGGTGTTGTTCCGTATCAACGAGGAAGGCCCGATCCCTGTTCGGTTGATGACCGAAGGGGTGGTCTGTTATTACGAGAACGGTTTCGCTCACTTGCGCATGTTACGCGACGATATGGAGTATGCCACTTACGATGTGGGCAACGCGGCCTACCTGAGCAAGGACCTCAAGGGTCCGATCGTCCGAGCGCGGTTCAAGGAAGGCGATACCCGATCAGCGAGCGGCCGTTTCAACGTGGAGCATCCCATGCTCGATCACTTGACCCGTTGTATCGCCGAACACGAGGAGATGGATACGATCCGCCAATGCGTGGTGGATTTCGAGAGCGGGCTGCTGGGGAACAAGTAAAGGAGGATCTTCGCGGCGGATCGGAGGGCGTGGCCATCGGTCCGCATCGTTCCACCACAAGGGCTACGGCCCCTACGTTCGTTCAACATGGAAGCCTGGACCCTCTCCGCACACGGCGATCCGCGCCAGGTGCTGCGGTTGCGCGAACATGCCCGCCCCACGCCGAAAGCGCATGAGGTGTTGATCCGTTGCGAAGGCTTTGGCCTGAATTACGCCGATGTGATGGCCGTGAAAGGACTCTACCGCGAAGCGCCTCCGCTCCCGAGCGTGCTGGGCTACGAGGTGGTGGGCACGGTGGAGGCCGTGGGTGATGAGAGGCTCGGAGCACTGGTCGGTCAACGCGTGGTGGCGATGACCCGCTTCGGTGGCTATGCGCGATATGCGGTGACCGACCACCGCGCGGTGGCGGTGATCACTGCCGACGTTCCGCTTGGTGAGGCGATGGCCATGGCCACACAGGGCTGCACGGCGTGGTATGCGGCGCGGATCCTGTGCCCCTTGCGGCAAGGCGAGCGCGTGCTGGTGCATAGCGCGGCAGGTGGCGTGGGGCAGTGGCTGGTGCAGCTGGCCTTGCAGGCCGGATGTGAAGTGTACGGCGTGGCCAGTGGGGAACGGAAGTGCGATCACCTCGCGGCCATGGGTGTGCACCATGTCATCGATCGTCGTGAAGTGGACCCTCATGCATCGCTGGCGCAGCACCTGGGCGTACATCGGCTCGATGTGTCCTTCAACGCCGTGGGTGGATCCTCCTTCGCCAAGGACATGCGGCTGCTCGGCAGTGGGGGCCGCATGGTGAGCTTCGGCGGAGCACAACGCGGCGCGCTGGGGCCATTGGGTACGTTGCGTTTCGTCTGGAGCATGGGCCTGGTCGTGCCGATCATGCTGATGATGAAGAGCCGGAGCATCCTGGGCATCAACATGCTGCGCATCGCTGAGCATCGGCCGGCGATCATCGAAGAATGCCTCGCCGGGGTGGTGGATGCTTGTGCCAAAGGCCAGTTGCGTGCGCATGTGCATGAGGTGTTCGCGGCCGAGCGCTTACCGGATGCACTGGCGGCGCTCGGCTCGGGGAGCACCATGGGCAAGGTGGCGGTGCGTTGGTGAGGTACTTCAACCGTTCGCCCACCGCTCCGGGTGACGGAACGTGCGTGCGCGTTTGCGAAGCGTTGGTCCGGTGATGTACGGCGAACCCATTTCCCCTGGGCTCCCGATAGGTTCGCGGTGTGCCGGAACACCACGTGTGAAACCCCGGCACGACCATGCACATGGTACCGCCGAGCACCCTGTTCCGCAGCCTGATGATCGGGCTGTTGTTCCTTCCCGCACGACCAGCTGATGCGCAATCGGTCGGTCGGGGCGAGCTGATCCCTGTTGTGGGTGCCACCTGGCACATGCGCGCTTTGCAACGGATCCCGGAAGTGCCTCAGGTGGTGCGCCCGGTGGTGTGGCCTTTCGCTGACCTGGAGAGCAACGATGTCTTCGGGGTCTCCTACACCATGAATGCAGCCTCCGAGGTGCCCCTGGCGGCGTCCTACCCCCAGGCGGACCAGGTGCTTCATGCCCATCCCGATGATGGAAGCCCGGCCACCGACATCGTGTTGGACGTTCAGGCGGATCGCTGCTTGGAGCTGCTGAACGCCACGGCCCAGGTCTCTTCGGTCTACGACCCAGGGGCACTGTTGGCCGCCTATCCGCTCACGCTCGGTACACCGGTGGACGCTGCCTATTGCTTCATGTCGGTCAGTACCTCGGCCCTTATCGCCTACTGTGGCACCACCGAGATCACCTTTGAGCAGGTCGGTCTGCTTCAACTGCCCTTCGGGGAATACCCGGATGCGCACTTGATCCGCATCCGGCGCAACAAGGTGAACCTCGCTGATCCATCGGACAGCAGTCTCACCGAGACCTTGACCTGGTACGCAGCGGATGTGCCCTATCCGCTGCTCCGGATCACCACCACCACCTACCCCGACGGCACCCAGGCGCACGAAGGTCACCTCCTGGACCCGACCTCCCTGGTCGGTATGGCGGATCGGAGCGAGGAGGAAGCGCTGGTGGTGTATCCGAACCCCAGCTCGGGTGAGGTGCATTTCAACGCGGCCGCGAACGGCGAGCTCCGGATCCACGGTGTGGACGGGAAGTTGATGCGTACCGAACGGATCACAACGGGAGCCACCCCGGTCCGGATCGACCTTTCAGCACTTGCTCCAGGTACCTATCGCATGGTGTTGGTCGGCGATCGAAGAACCTGGTCCGCACCCCTGGTCGTGGTGCATTAGGGGCAACGGTTCATCCCATGCCGAACGCGCCCCTGTGACGGATAGTTTTGTACATCCATGAACAAGCTCAAGCCCACCCACATCGCCCTCACGCTCCTCGCCAGTTGCACCGGTGTGGTCCATGCCCAGGATCCCCTCTGGTTGAGAGGGTCGGCCATCAGTCCGGACGGACGTACCATCGCGTTCTGTTACCAGGGCGATATCTGGCGGGTGCCTGCGGACGGCGGCGAAGCCGTGCCGCTCACCACCAATGAGGCGTACGACCACGCGCCGGTGTGGAGCCGTGATGGACGAAGCATCGCCTTCGCCAGCACGCGTTATGGGAACTCGGATGTATTCGTCATGGGCAGCATGGGTGGCGCGGCCAAGCGTCTCACCTTCCATAGCAACCCGGAGGTGCCATCGACCTTCAGCATGGACGATCGGCAGGTGCTCTTCTACGGCACACGGCAGGATCACCCCCGGCACCAACAGTTCCCGGTGGGCGGGTTCGGCGAGTTGTACGCCATTCCGGTCATAGGAGGTCGCCCCAGCCAGGTGAGCACCATCGCCATGCAGGCGGCACGCTACGACCCTACGGGAACCACCATCGCCTACCACGACCGCAAAGGCTACGAGGATTCCTGGCGTAAGCACCACACCAGCAGCGTTACCCGCGACATCTGGACCTTCAAGCCGGCCACCGGGGAGTACAAGCAGCTCACCACCTTCGCCGGCGAGGATCGCGATCCGGTGTGGAGCAAGGATGGGTCCACCGTGTACTACCTGAGCGAAGAGAGCGGTTCCTTCAACATCCACAAGATGCCCGCCACAGGAGGGGCGAACACACCGGTGAGCCACCTTGCCGATCATCCGGTGCGTTACCTGAGCATCAGTGACAACGGCGTGCTCTGCTTCAGCTACCGTGGAGAACTCTACACCATGGTCGATGGTGGCACCCCGCGGAAGGTGGCCGTACGCATCAATGCCGATGGCCGGTACAACCCCGAGCGGATCATCAGCGTGAACCAGGCCGACGAGTTTGAGGTGAGCCCACTGGGCAAGGAGGTGGTCTTCGTGCATCGGGGCGAAGTGTTCGTGTCCTCCATCGCCGAGGGCACCACGCGCCGCATCACCAACACCCCCGAACAGGAGCGTAACGTGAGTTTCAGTCCCGATGGGCGCTCGATCCTCTATGCCAGCGAACGCAACGGCAGTTGGGACCTGTACACCACCAGCCTCACCCGCAAGGAGGAGAAGTACTTCTTCAATGCCACGGTGCTCAAGGAAGAACCCTTGTTGGCCACCTCTGCGGAGGAGTTCCAGTGCGCCTACTCCCCGGACGGGAAGTCGGTGGCGTACCTGGAAGAACGGACCACGCTGAAGGTGATCGACCTGGCGACCAAGAAGACGCGGACCGTGGTGCCCGGCGACAAGAACTACAGCTACGCCGATGGTGATCAGTGGTACGAATGGAGCCCCGACAGCAAGTGGTTCGTGGTGAACTTCCTGAACGAGGACCAATGGATAAGCCAGGTGGGCCTGGTGAAGGCCACGGGCACCGAACCCGTCATCAACCTCATCCGTAGCGGTTACGGTGGCTACATGCCGCGCTGGGCCATGGATGGTACGGCCATCGTGTACCTGAGCGCCCGCAACGGCATGAAGAGCCATGCCAGTTGGGGCAATCAGAGCGATGCCTATGCCATCTTCCTCACCCAGGAAGCCTACGACCGCTTCAAGCGGACCAAGGAGGAAGCCGCCTTGGCGAAGGACGAGGAGGAGAAGAAGGACGATGCGGATGAGAAGGCGGACACGGACAAGAAGGACGCGAAGAAGGGAAAGAGCGATGTGGCCAAGGACAAACCCATGGAGCCGCTCGTGTTCGACCTCGAAGGCATCACGGAACGGCGCGTACGCCTCACGCCCAACTCCAGCGACCTGAACGGCGCGGTGCTGAGCCCCGATGGCGAGAAGCTTTGGTACCTCGCGGCGTTCGAGAAGGGCACCGACCTCTGGCAGTACGAGATCCGAACGCACGAAGCGAAGATCCTGAACAAGATGGGCGATGGTTGGGCCGGTGGCCTGCTGTTGGACAAGGAGGGCAAACGCCTGTTCTACATGGTGAACGGGGGCATCAGCCACTACGACACGGAGAAGAACGAGAACAAGAGCGTGGGCCTCAACGGAGAGATGCGGCTGAACGAAACGGCCGAACGGGCCTACCTCTTCGAGCACATCTGGCGACAGGTGAAGAAGAAGTTCTACCGCGTTGACCTCCAGGGTGTGGATTGGGACAAGTACAAGGCCGAGTACCAGCGTTACCTGCCCTTCATCAACAACAACCACGACATGGCCGAGCTGTGCAGCGAACTGCTGGGCGAGCTCAATGCCAGCCACACCGGCTCGGGCTATCGGGGTGATCCGGTGGCCAACGCCGATGCCACGGCGGCCCTCGGTGTGCTGTATGCTCCGGACCATGCAGGCCCCGGGCTGCGTATCGCCGAGGTGCTGAAGAAGAGCCCCGTGGCGAAGAGCGGCTCCAAGATCAAGTCCGGGACCGTGATCGAGCGGATCGATGGCGATACGGTGACGGCCGATGTGGACCCGGCGGTCTTCTTCAATCGTAAGGCAGACAAGCCGATGCTGCTGGACCTGTACGATCCCAGGACGAACACCCGCTGGGTGGAGACCGTGAAGTCCATCAGCCTCTGGGAGGAGAACCAGTTGTTGTACGAACGCTGGGTGGAACGGTGCCGTCATCTGGTGGACAGCCTCAGCGGTGGCCAGCTGGGCTATGTGCACGTGCGCGGCATGAACGACGAGAGCTTCCGGGTGGTGTACGACGAAGCCTTGGGGCGCTATACCGGCAGGAAGGGCCTGGTGGTGGACACGCGATTCAACGGGGGCGGTTGGCTGCACGACGATCTGGCCACCTTCCTCAATGGCAAGGTGTACATGCGAATGGAACCGCGCGGGCAGAAACTGGGCAGCGAGCCGCAGTTCAAGTGGAGCAAGCCCAGTGTGGTGGTGATGAGCGAGGGCAACTACAGCGATGCGCACATGTTCCCCGTCACCTACCGTGCCTTGGGGATCGGGAAGTTGGTGGGCATGCCTGTGGCGGGTACCGGCACCGCCGTATGGTGGGAGGGCCTACAGAACGGCATGTGGTTCGGTATACCGCAGGTGGGCATGATCGACAACAACGGCAACTACCTGGAGAACCAACAGTTGGATCCCGATGTGAAGCAGCCGCTCGACCCTGGAGCCGTGAGCACTGGCCGGGATCAGCAGTTGGAGGAGGCGGTGAAGGTGCTGCTGGCGCGATGAGCGGTTCGCCGGATCCGAGCGGCCTACCGTTCAGCCATTGGTCCGCTTACGCGGTTGCGTCACGTTCGCGCCCTTGCCGTACGTAGGCACGAGGTAGGCCACATCATCGAACGCCTTGGCCGCGAAGCGGGCCTCGGCCACATGCCGCATCGCCGCAGCATAGGGACGAACGCCCGGCAGGTGTTCCATTCCCCTGGTGTTGTTCCACAGCATGGAAGCCTTGTCCGCACCGTCGCCGAACACGGTGGCTGGCACATGCGCCACGGCCCAGGCCTCACCGAGGATCAAGGGCGCCTCGGCCGCCAGCGGCCGCCCATCGGCTGCGAACCCTTGGGTGAACACCTCCATCCGGCGCGCATCGATCATGGGCCAACGTTCGCCGACAGGGTCCGGGTAGCGCAGCCGAGCCGATTCGTACAGGGTGTGCAAGGTGCTGATGCCGATGATGGGGATGCCCAGTGCATAACACAACCCTTTTGCCGTGCTAAGTCCGATCCGGAGTCCGGTGTATGATCCCGGGCCCGTACCCACGGCCACGGCGTCCAGTTCGGTCAAGGAGATCCCGGCTTCTTGCATCACCGCGTCGATGAACACGTTCACCTTCTCGGCGTGCACGTGCTTGTCACTCTCCTCGTCGCGGAAGGAGAGCACCTGGCCATCGCGTGTCAACGCAACGGAACAGAGCTTGGTGGCGGTCTCAAGGCAGAGGATGGTCGGCACGGTGCGAAGATCGGGCACCGGCGCGGATCAAAGGACCACCGGGAGGCCCTGCAGGATATCCAGGTATTTGCTGGCCATCAAGTATTGATACTTCGCATTGATCAGGTTGGCCGTGGAATTGCTCAACGTGGTCTTGGCCGTGTTCAGTTCGATCACGGTGATCGTTCCTTGGTCGTATCGCTCTTGTGCGTACTGCAAGGCCACGGTGCCGCTCTCCACGGCCTTGGTGGCCGCCACGAACTGCCGATGTGCGGAACGCTGCTGCACCAGGGCGTCGAGCACGTTGCGCTGAAGGTCGTTGCGCAGGCTGATGAGCCCGTTGCGCGCCTTCTCGTGCTGTACCCGGGCCTGTTGCACGGCGTAGCGGTTGCGCATGTTGTTGAAGATCGGGATGCTCAACGTGAAGCCGATGGACTCGTTCAGGTTCTGATCCAGCTGGGCGTTGAACGGGGTGAGTTCCGTTCGGTACGACACGTTCGGGGCGTACACCACTTCACCGCCGGCCGTGGACCCGATGGCCACGGGGTCGCCGATCACCGGACCGCCCACGGTGCGCACATCGCGACCGCTGTAGCCGGTGCCCAGCGAGCCGCTGAGGGAGAGCGAAGGCATGCGGCCGGCCTGTGCGATGGCCACCGACCGCTCGGCGCTTTGTACCTGTAACCCGGCTTGGGCATAGGCGGGGTGGGTGCGAAGCACCTGGTCCAGTACTTGTTGTTCCGAGGCCGTTGGAGCCAGCACGTTCAGGTCACTGATCGCCGGTGCAGCGATATCGAAGGTCCGCTGTTCATCCGCCTCCAATTGCATGGTGCGGCCCAGGGTAAGGAGCTGTTGGTCGTGCTGGTTGCGCACATCGGTGATATTGAACTCCTCCTGCGCCAGCTGCGCTTCCAAGGTGAGCTGTTCGGCGCGGGCCATGCGTCCGGCTTCGACCAGTGCGCGCGCGCGTTCGATCTGCTCGCGGGTGTTGGCCGCTTGTGCTTCCGCCGCGGTGATCCGCTCGCGCAGGCCCAGCACGTTCAGGAAGGCCTGCACCACGGCCACCCGCACATCGTTCCGGGCGGCTTCCACCGCTTTCATGGCCGCCTCCGCATCGAATCGCGCCTGTTTGATGCCATGTTGTTTGGCAAGGCCGCGGAAGAGGTCCACCTGGCTGCTGAGGTAGAAGTTGTTGGTCCGTACGCGGTCCGTGGCGAAGGTGTTGGTGAAACGGTCGATCACCCGGCCGTAGTTGTAGCCGTGGGTGGCGGCACCGTTCAGGTCGGGCAACAGGTCCCAGTAGGTACGGGCCTTGTTCTCCCCGGCCAGTTCGGCATCCAGGGCGGCGTTCAGCACGGCCAGGTTGCGTTCATCGGCACGGGCCAGGCATTGCTCCAGGGTCCACGTGGTCTGGGCCAGGATGGCGGTGGTAGTGAACAGCGCGAAAAGGGCGGAGGCGATACGCATGGGCTGTCCCCGGGCGATACGGGGGTACCCAAAAGTACCGGAGCCTCGGAAGCTGGCCGCATGGGAATGACGAACGGTGGTACTGCGGGTCGAAAGGTGCTGATACCACTGCGCACTGAGGAGTAGCCCGGTCCATTCGGACTTTTCCCGGGCTTCTTCGTCGTGATCGTTCCGCAGCACCGGCCCTCGGTAGCCTCGCTCCCTGCGGTGCATGCCTTCGGCGCTGCAACGTCCCCGCCGTATGGCCCGGCGAAAGGATCCCTTCGTGTCCCTGGTCTACGCCTGATAGCGGAATGGTATCCCCTCAGGTGCCCAGCACCTTCACCTCCACCCGGCGGTTGGCTTCGCTCTGTTCCTTGTTCTTGGGCTCGGGGTAGATCATCTCGCTGTTGCCCAAGCCCACGAACGAGATGCGTTCGGGCTCCACATCGTTCACCAACAGGAAATCGTACACGGTCTTGGCCCGCGCGGTGCTCAGGTCGATGAACTCCTTCTTGTTCTTGAAGGTGGGTCCGTTCACATGGCCCTGTACCACCACTCGCACCTTGGGGTTCTCTTGGAGGAAGCGCAGCAACAGGAGCAACGAGGCCTCGGATTGTCGCATCACCTTGTCCTCGTTGCCCACGAAGCGGATGTCGTCCAGCACCACCTTTTCCCCGGGGCTGATCGGGGTGAGCGCGATATTCACGGTGACCACCGGGTCGGTACTGCCTTTCACACGTACGGAGGTGAACATATAGCCCTTGTTGGTGCAGCCGACCCTCAGGTTGCGGTACACGGCCATATCGTACTCGTAGGTGCTTTTCCCCTTGCCCTCCACCACCTTGTCGAACACCATGCCGTCCACGGTGATGGTGCCGTTGATGGGCTTGCCGGTCTTCGCATCGCTGATGTTGATCACCAGGTGCTGTTTCTCCTTGGTCTCCTCCTCCACGGGGGGCGGTGGTGGTGGCGGATCGTAGTGGAAGCGGATCTCGTAGCCGCTCTTGGGAGGGTTCTGGTGGTCCACCACCAGGTAGAAGAGCTGGCCGGCCTCCACCTCCAGCGACCGGCTGTAACTGGAGCCCACACCCGAGCGGACATAGTCGTCCGTGGCGTCCTTGCTCAATCCGCACCGCGAGCCGACGTTGGGATCGTTGCGGGAAATGTTGGAACGCACCGGGGTGACCTGCTTCTGGACGACCTTGTCGCAGATGCCGGGCACGGCACCTTCGAAGATGATGAAATCGATATCGTCCGCGGTGTTGTCCGGGGTGATGTCCATGGTGAGGTTGCACTTCACCGGTACGCGGAACTTATACCAGGTGGTATGGTGCTCCCGCTCGAACCATTGTTTGTGGCCCGATGGGTTCTCCTTGATCTCCAGCTTGTTCCCGAAGCCGCGCACCACATGGTCCACGCGGAAGACCGAGTCGGTGATCATGATGGCCCCGGTACAGTCGCCATTCTCCTGGGTGAAACGACCACCATGCTGAGCATGGGCGCTGAGAACGACCGAGGCCGCAAGAAGGGAGAGTAGCGGACGGAGCATATCGGGCCCTGCATACGCAACTGCCCGGCGGAAGGTTCA